>NZ_NTBH01000020.1:0-1877 GCF_002288875.1 Vandammella animalimorsus
TGTCGTGGCTCTCGCCCAGGCTGATGTGGTCTGAAAAGGCGCTGCCGTTGACATAGTCCCGCTTGTCGCCAGTGCTGATCTGCACTGGCCGGTCTGCCGCCTCAAATGTGTCGTAGTAACGGTCTCCGCCCTGCGTCACCACATGGCGCTCGGGCTCGCCCAGCTCGTCGCTCAGCTGCAGCCCCAGGCCCTGGTCCTTCCAATCGAGCACATGGGCCAGTTGCCGCCACTGCGCGCCATCGAGCCGGTACACCCCCAGCGTGTGTCGCCCGGCTGCGCCTGCTTGCCCCTCTGGCCCTTGCGATTTGGTGTGCACACCGTTTGGCAGCACGTCGATACGGGTGCGGCCATCGGCGCTGTAATAGCTCGTGCTCTGGCTGTGATGGCGCTTGTAAACACCCGAAATTGCGCTGCCATCCACTTCCAGGTGCCCATCGCCATCGATGTCTACTATGGTGTCCACGCCTGAGTCTTGGCTGCTGAGCACGTAGGTGTCGTGGCCTTGGCCGCCTTCAAGATAGTCGCTGCCGCCCTTGCCTTCCAGCCGGTCTGCTTCATCGCCGCCGTAGAGGCGGTCATCAAACCCCTGGCCCTGCAGGTTGGAGCCTCCGGCTGCGCCAAACACAATCTGGCGGCGGTGGCTGCCAAAGCCTTGCAACACTTCTTGCTCGCTGCCCATGTCGTAGTAGCGCAGTCGCTGTGGATCCCGCAGCACACTGCCATTGCCCTGCTGCAACTCCTGGGTTTGCGCAATCAGAAAAGCCGCGCGGTCTTGCAGCCAGCGCTCGGTCAAGCGGCCGGTGCCAGATTGCGCGTCGTAAATCTGCAAATGGCTGGTATCCAGGCCCACTGCGGCAGTGTCCACACTGAGGGCCGACAGCGCTTGCAAGGCATTTCGCACATCCACATCGTTGCGGGCCATGCGCACCAGCTGCTCCTGCTCCATGGGCAGCATGCGGGCTCCAATGCCTTCGCGCTGCGGCGCGCTCATCGGGCTGAAAAAAGCGTAGGCCGCATCCTGAAACTGCGCATGCTTGGTCTGCCACAGCAAGGCTTGGCCCTCGTACGCACTGCGCATCATGTCCAGGAAATTGGCAGGCCCCACATCGGCCATCAGGCTCACCGCTGGGCTGATCGCTGGCGAAAACGCTGCCACATCCTTGACCAAGCCAAGCCAATTGTCATTGGCCAAATTGATTTCGATCTGCGCCGCAATGGATCGCAGATAGGCATCGTTGCTGGGCAAAAGCCTTCTTGTCTGCACAAAGGCAACGAAACGCGCCAGCTCGTACGCCGCTACAGCGCCAGCCTCGAAGGAGCTGGCCTTCCATGCCGCTTCATAGGCCGCAGTGGCAAACAAAATATTCTTGAAGTCATCGAAGGAATCGAGCCGCTGGTTCTCTGGCCGGCTGGCCGCCTCCAGCCCATCACGGGCGGGCTCGGCCAACAGGCGCCAGCTTTCAAAAGGCTCTTCACCGCCCAGCAAATTAAATCCCAGCGTGCCTGACCAGCCGGTATTGAAGACCACGGCATCGTCTGATTCTGACAGATGGCCTGCATAGAGGTTGACGCCAATGGAGCTGGCATCGTCTCTGGCAATCTGCACAATCGTTGGCACCGTCCAAGGGTCGTATCCATCAACCGATCTCAGGCCACTCAGCGACAGATAAAGATTCAGCGCCACGCCATTGGACGCTTTTTGCATTTCCTCTGCAGAAAAATGACGCCCTAATCGCAAATAGCCTTGATCGGGAACCTCTAAAAACCGGGCAATTCCTGGACTTCCAGCCCCAACACTTCACGATCTGAAAAAAACCGGATCAAGAAGCCCTTTTTTAGAGCGCGTTTGAGCCCATTTCCCTCCTTTTCCTCACGCA
>NZ_NTBH01000021.1:0-1359 GCF_002288875.1 Vandammella animalimorsus
CAGCCATGGCGGCGATGAGCTGTTGCGCCTGGGCGGCGCTGCTCAGGGCGCTGTCCAGTGTGCTGCTTGGCGTGCTGCCCGGTGCGCTGTCTGCTTCGTCCCAGGTCTGGGCATGCCATGGGGTCTGGGCCAGGCCGTGCTGGGGCAGCCAGGCCTGGGGCTGCAGGTTTTCGCCGAGCGCCCAGGGGAGGTTGTCGGCGTTGGCGGCGCTGGCGGGTTTGGGCAGGGCCTGGGCGGCGGCCAGCAGTGCGGCGATGTCGGCGCGCGCTGCTGCGCCGGGCTGTGCGGTCAGGCCTTGGTCGGCGCTGCCGTGTTTGCTGCCTGTGCCGCTGCCAGGGTTGATGCCGGTATCGGCGCCCTGCGCGCTGCCGCTGCCTGGCGCTGCGCTGTCGATGGCTTGTTGGGCGATTTGCTCTGCGTTCAGCGAAACGCCGTCGCTGAAGCGGATTTCTTCGATGGCCATGGCGCCAGCGGCGAATTGGTCTTGCACGATGAGCAGGTCCTGGCCGCCCACGCCGTAGTGCAGGTGCAGGTCTTGGCCCACGCGGCGCAGTTGCCAGCTGTCGCTGGAGGCCAATCCGCGCAGTTCGATGATGTCGTGCGCGGCGCTGTCGTCCAGCACTTCGATGAGGCGGTCTTGCCCGTCGCCAGCTTGGAGGATGTAGAAGTCGCCGTCGCTGCCGCCGTAGAGGCTGTCGCTGCCTTGGCCGCCGTGCAGTACGTCGCGGCCTGCGCCGCCGTCGAGCCGGTCTTCGCCCTGGCCGCCTTCGAGGTAGTCGTCGCCCTCGCTGCCAAAGAGTTGGTCGTGGCCTGGCCCGCCGTAGAGGCTGTCGCTGCCCTGGTCGCCATAGAGTTGGTCTTCGCCGGCGTCGCCAAAGAGCAGGTCGTCGTCCTGGCCTCCGGCAATGAAGTCCTGGCCTTGGCCGCCAGCGATGCGGTCTTCGCCCCAGCCGCCATGGAGTTGGTCGTCGCCGTCGTCGCCGTGGAGTTGGTCGCGCCCGTCGCCGCCGGCGAGGAAGTCGTTGCCTTCGTAGCCGGCCAAAAAGTCGTCGCCTTCCAAGCCGTAGATTTGGTCGTTGCCCTGCAGGCCATAGATTTCGTCGCGCGCGGCGGTGCCGGTGAGGGTGTCGTCTGCTTCGCTGCCGACGATGGGGCTGCCCGGCTGGGGCTCCTGAGGCGGATCGATGGGCGGCTCTTCGGTGACCGGCGGCACGTATTCGGGCAGTTGCAGGCCCAAAAATTGCTGCTGGCTGAAGAAGTTGGCAAACACGACCACGCCTTCTTGCGCGCCGGGCGTGGCGCTGCGCAGTTGCAGGTCGTCGCCGCTGCGCTGCAGCAGCAGTTGGCCGTCGCGGCTTT
>NZ_NTBH01000022.1:0-1336 GCF_002288875.1 Vandammella animalimorsus
GAAACCTTTTCCAACTAGTTGCCCTTTAATTTCATCATTACTCAAAACCCCATCATCACCAGGATCAAAGTCTGTATAACATGCTTCAGACAACAGAGCCGCTTCATGCGCAGAAAGTTTCATTTTTGAAAATTGCATTTCATCCTCCTTTAAATTTCGACTTCATGCCCAAAAATTTTGACTTCATGCTCAATATTTCCGAACTCCTCGGAATTTCTTTGTTGTACCTGCAACTAGGCTTATTCATCCATATCCTCCCAAAACTTGGTATATGATGCAGAGGCCCCGCATCAAAATCCACATACCTCAACATCACCTCACCCGTCTTCGCATCCACAACATCATCCCTCCTCTCAATTAAGCCATAGCCTCTTTGTATATGAAATATATCATAATAAATCCTATCATTTAAGGGAATTCTAAAACTATCATTATCAACCCCTATCATTTCAGAATTTTCTATCGGCTTTAAATATTTCAACACCCCTCCATTTTCATGATCCCATTTTTCAGCCGTCTTGAATACAGTCAAGCCCGCCTCCTCCCGGCACAGCTTGCGGTATTTCACCTCCTGCAACGGCGCATCCCACAGCACCGGCAGCCACATGATCAGCATCACGATCAGCCCTGGATACTTGAAACGGTGCTTTTCATCCCGCGCCATCTTGTTGAAGATCCGCGCCAGCCAAAGGCTCAGACCCAAATAGCACAGCCACATGAAGACGATGGGAATGACAACCATGAGATCTTTCTTTCACCTGCGATTCGTTACGTTTTATAGTCCATCGCTGCCAGTGGGTACAGCGGGTTAATGTCAAACATCGTCAAAGCGCAATGCGAAGTGCATTGCCATCACAGAATTGGTTGGTGTTGGTGCGCAAAACATGGCGCGCGATCAGGCAGCCGCGTACATCCCCCGCCAGCGCATGCAACTGCGCACCGGCATATTCGCTGGCAAGCTCCAGCTCCAGGGCCGCCGGGTTGGCAAACTGTGGGAAGGCCTGCACAAATCGCAGCGCCGTGTGCATCTGCGGATTCGGGCGGTTTGCGGCGTTGCTCGTCCTCGCAATGGCGGGGGCCATTGCTGCGGCTCGCGCCTTGCAGCCCATCCCGAACCGCAGCGCCCACTTTGCCGCTGGATTCGTGCAGGCCTTCCCTTGGCATTGAGCTCATTGAGCTTGGCATACAACTGCTCACGGTCGTTGCGCGCTGGCGTGCCGTTGAGCCAGAACAGCCGGCCAATGCGCTCCAGCGTTTGCTCCAGCGTCATGCCCTCGTCGTCGGAGATGGCCGTCAAAATCCAATCGATTTGCGACAGGCTCAAGTCCTTGTTCAG
>NZ_NTBH01000023.1:0-1264 GCF_002288875.1 Vandammella animalimorsus
CGGGAACCTCTCAAAACCTCACCTGTACTTTTGATCGAGTAAATTGCTCAGCATGATCACTCCTGGCAGCGCCCTGAAGTTCGACCTGTTTGCCCAAGCCTGTCGAGAGCGCAAGCTTGAAGACTTGGGCGATCCCTTGCAACTCATCGCCCGGCACATCGACTTTGCTGCCCTGGCCAGTCTGGCCGAGCCATTTCTTGCTCGCAGCGATGGCCGCAAAGGCGGCAGACCGGCCTATCCAGTCCAAGTCATGGTGCGTGTGCTGGTCTTGAAACGCCTGTACAACCTGTCTGATGAGCAAATGGAGTACCAGCTGCTCGATCGTATGAGCTACCAGCGCTTTTGCCTACTGGAACAAAGCATGAACGTGCCCGACAGAAACACCATCTGGCGCTTTGCTCAGCGCCTGGGTGTTGATGGAGCAGTGGCCCTGTTCCAAGGCGTGGATGCACAACTGCACCGCCATGGCTACATCGCCCGAGGCGGACAGGCCATTGATGCCACCCTGGTGCCAGCGCCCAAGCAGCGCTTGAGCAAAGAAGACAAGGCGCAGCTTGACCAAGGCAAGAAGCCTGAAGGTTGGAGCCCGGCCAAGTGCAGGCAAAAGGACGTGGATGCCACTCACACCAAAAAGCACGGCAAAGGCTATTTTGGCTACAAGCTCAGCGTCAGTGTTGACCACAAACACGGCTTCATCCGAAAGGTGGCCACCGGCACGGCCAGCGAGCACGACGGAGACCATTTCGATGAGGTGCTCGATCTGGCCAACACAGGAGCACAAGTCAACGCCGACAAAGCCTACCCGAGCAGACAAAGATGCCAAATGCTCAAAGCGCTGGGCTTCAAAGACGGCATACAGCGCAAGGCGCAGAAGAACAAGCCCTTGAGCGATTGCCAGAGGCGACGCAACCGGCGTATTGCCAGCAAACGCGCCAAGGTCGAACACGTCTTTGCAGGCATGCGTCACCTTGGAGGTAAATTCATCCGAAGCATTGGCCAAGCCAGAGCCAGCGCAACCATGGTGTTGATGGCCGCGTGCTACAACATCAAGCGACTGGCCCGGATGCTGGAAGAAGGGGTTGACCCCTTCTTCAAAGCTCGCCCCTCAAAGACCGGCTTGCGCCCCCAAACGGCCAATGCGTGAGGAAAAGGAGGGAAATGGGCTCAAACGCGCTCTAAAAAAGGGCTTCTTGATCCGGTTTTTTTCAGATCGTGAAGTGTTGGGGCTGGAAGTCCAGGAATTGCCCGGTTTTTAGAGGTTCCC
>NZ_NTBH01000024.1:0-1263 GCF_002288875.1 Vandammella animalimorsus
GGGAACCTCTCAAAACCTCACCTGTACTTTTGATCGAGTAAATTGCTCAGCATGATCACTCCTGGCAGCGCCCTGAAGTTCGACCTGTTTGCCCAAGCCTGTCGAGAGCGCAAGCTTGAAGACTTGGGCGATCCCTTGCAACTCATCGCCCGGCACATCGACTTTGCTGCCCTGGCCAGTCTGGCCGAGCCATTTCTTGCTCGCAGCGATGGCCGCAAAGGCGGCAGACCGGCCTATCCAGTCCAAGTCATGGTGCGTGTGCTGGTCTTGAAACGCCTGTACAACCTGTCTGATGAGCAAATGGAGTACCAGCTGCTCGATCGTATGAGCTACCAGCGCTTTTGCCTACTGGAACAAAGCATGAACGTGCCCGACAGAAACACCATCTGGCGCTTTGCTCAGCGCCTGGGTGTTGATGGAGCAGTGGCCCTGTTCCAAGGCGTGGATGCACAACTGCACCGCCATGGCTACATCGCCCGAGGCGGACAGGCCATTGATGCCACCCTGGTGCCAGCGCCCAAGCAGCGCTTGAGCAAAGAAGACAAGGCGCAGCTCGATCAAGGCAAGAAGCCTGAAGGCTGGAGCCAAGCCAAGTGCAGGCAAAAGGACGTGGATGCCACTCACACCAAAAAGCACGGCAAGGGCTATTTTGGCTACAAGCTCAGCGTCAGCGTTGACCATAAACACGGCTTCATCCGAAAGGTGGCCACCGGCACGGCCAGCGAGCATGACGGACAGCATTTCGATGAGGTGCTCGATCTGGCCAACACAGGAGCAGAAGTCAACGCCGACAAAGCCTACCCGAGCAGACAAAGATGCGAAATGCTCAAAGCGCTGGGCTTCAAAGACGGCATACAGCGCAAGGCGCAGAAGAACAAGCCCTTGAGCGATTGCCAGAGGCGACGCAACCGGCGTATTGCCAGCAAACGCGCCAAGGTCGAACACGTCTTTGCAGGCATGCGTCACCTTGGAGGTAAATTCATCCGAAGCATTGGCCAAGCCAGAGCCAGCGCAACCATGGTGTTGATGGCCGCGTGCTACAACATCAAGCGACTGGCCCGGATGCTGGAAGAAGGGGTTGACCCCTTCTTCAAAACTCGCCCCTCAAAGACCGACTTGCGCCCCCAAACGGCCAATGCGTGAGGAAAAGGAGGGAAATGGGCTCAAACGCGCTCTAAAAAAGGGCTTCTTGATCCGGTTTTTTTCAGATCGTGAAGTGTTGGGGCTGGAAGTCCAGGAATTGCCCGGTTTTTAGAGGTTCCC
>NZ_NTBH01000025.1:0-1191 GCF_002288875.1 Vandammella animalimorsus
AAATGGCAAAAGGTAAGTTTGAGCGCACCAAGCCCCACGTGAACGTGGGCACGATTGGTCACGTGGACCATGGCAAGACGACGCTGACTGCAGCGATCGCCACCGTGCTGTCCAAGAAGTTTGGCGGCGAAGCCAAAGGCTACGACCAGATCGACAACGCGCCCGAAGAAAAGGCCCGCGGCATCACCATCAACACCTCGCACGTGGAATACGAAACGGCCAACCGCCACTACGCCCACGTGGATTGCCCCGGCCACGCCGACTACGTCAAAAACATGATCACTGGTGCCGCCCAGATGGACGGCGCCATCCTGGTCTGCTCCGCCGCTGACGGCCCCATGCCCCAAACCCGTGAGCACATCCTGCTCTCGCGCCAGGTGGGCGTGCCCTACATCATCGTCTTCCTGAACAAGGCCGACATGGTGGACGACGAAGAGCTGCTGGAGCTGGTCGAAATGGAAGTGCGCGAACTGCTCTCCAAGTACGACTTCCCTGGCGACGACACCCCCATCATCCGCGGCTCTGCCAAGCTGGCCCTGGAAGGCGACCAAAGCCCCATCGGCGAAGAAGCCATCCTCAAGCTCGCTGAAGCCCTGGACAGCTACATTCCCACCCCCGAGCGCGCCGTGGACGGCACCTTCCTCATGCCCGTGGAAGACGTGTTCTCCATCTCCGGCCGCGGTACCGTGGTCACCGGCCGCGTCGAGCGTGGCGTCATCAAAGTCGGCGAAGAAATCGAAATCGTCGGCATCCGTGACCTGCAAAAGACCACCGTCACCGGCGTGGAAATGTTCCGCAAGCTGCTCGACCAGGGCCAGGCTGGCGACAACGTCGGTCTGCTGCTGCGCGGCACCAAGCGCGAAGAAGTCGAGCGCGGTCAAGTGCTGGCCAAGCCCGGCACCATCAAGCCGCACACCGACTTCACAGCCGAGGTCTACGTGCTGAGCAAGGACGAAGGCGGCCGCCACACCCCCTTCTTCAGCAACTACCGCCCGCAGTTCTACTTCCGCACCACAGACGTGACCGGCTCCATCGAACTGCCCGAAGGCAAGGAAATGGTCATGCCTGGCGACAACGTCAGCATCACCGTCAAGCTGATTGCCCCGATCGCCATGGAAGAAGGCCTGCGCTTCGCGATCCGCGAAGGCGGTCGTACCGTCGGCGCCGGCGTGGTGGCCAAGATCATTGCCT
>NZ_NTBH01000026.1:0-1143 GCF_002288875.1 Vandammella animalimorsus
TATTGATCAGAAATAAAAAAACTTGAAATAAAAGCTTCAATCTGCAGATAATGTCTTATGGAAATGATCGACATGAGAAAGCTGAGCCCTGAAGCGCGGCAAGAGCGGCGCAGACAGGTCATCAAACTGCGTCGGCGGGGTTGGACGTACGAAGCCATTGGCACCGAGTTGGGCTTGTCGCGCACAGGTGTTTTCGACATCTGCAAGCGCTTTGACGAAGGCGGCAGCAAAGCGATGGCCGACAAGCCCTGCGGGCGTCCTGCCGGTGTGCTGCGCTCGCTTGCCGCAGAGCAGGAGATGGAGATTCGCCGCCTGATCATCGACCGCACCCCCGATCAACTCAAGATGGGCTTTGCGCTGTGGACACGCCAAGCGGTGCGCATGCTCATTGAGCAGCGCTGCGGTGTACGTTTGACAGAGCAAGGCGTGGGCCTGTACCTGCGCCGCTGGGGCTTCACACCCCAAAAGCCCATACGGCGTGCCTACGAGCAGCAGCCAGCGGCCGTGCGCCGCTGGCTCGATGAACAATACCCTGCAATCGAACAAAGAGCCAAGGCAGAAGGCGCAGAGATCCAATGGGCAGACGAGACAGGCCTGCGCTCCGATGATGTGCGAGGACGCTCCTACGCCCCCATGGGGCAAACCCCGCAAGTGCAGATCAGACAAAACCGCGAAGGCCTCTCGCTGATCTCCAGCATCACCAACCGGGGCAAAGTGCGCTTCAAAGTCTTTGAAGGCGCCATGAATGCAGCCATCCTCATCGACTTCATGAAGCGTCTGGTGCAGGAGGTAAAAAAAGGCAGCTCAGCCAAAGTATTCCTGATCCTGGACAACCTGCGGGTGCACCACGCCAAGCCCGTCAAGGCCTGGCTCAAAGACAACGAACAGTACATCGAAGTGTTCTATCTGCCCAGCTACAGCCCCGAGCTCAACCCTGATGAGATGCTCAATGCCAACCTCAAGGCTGCGGTGACAAGCAAGGCGCCGAACCGGCGCAAAGGCCAGCTCAAGCTGGCCGCAGTCAGCCACATGAGACACCTGCAGAAGTCACCTCAAAAGGTCAAGCAGTTCTTTCAAAAGGACAGCGTCAAATATGCGGCTTGAAGGATTTATTTGTTCAAGTTGTTTGATTTCTGCTCAATA
>NZ_NTBH01000027.1:0-1090 GCF_002288875.1 Vandammella animalimorsus
GGAGACCGTTACTACGACACATTTGAGGCGGCAGACCGGCCAGTGCAGATCAGCACTGGCGACAAGCGGGACTATGTCAACGGCAGCGCCTTTTCAGACCACATCAGCCTGGGCGAGAGCCACGACATTGCCCTGGCCGGCTTGGGCAATGACTTCATCGATGGCGGTGCAGGCGGGGATTTCATTCTGGCCGGCCCTGAAGTGCGCGAACCAGGGTCAAGCGCCAATGACCACGATGTGCTCGTTGGCGGCGCCGGGCGCGACAAGCTCAAAGGGGGCGCTGGCGATGACGTGCTGTACGCCATGGCGATGGAAGACGACATCGACAGTGAAGGTACGGCCACAGGTGACTGGCTGCTCGGTGGCTCTGGCGATGACATGCTCCACGGCAGCCGTGCGGGCGATGTGCTCAATGGCGGCGCGGGCAATGACCGCATCCGCGGCGGGCATGGCGGTGACGTGATCCTGGGCGACGGGGGGCTTGAATCACAAAACAAGTATGTGACGCTGGATATTGGCCAATCGGGATATTGGGACATCGATCCAATCACGGGCCAGCCCATCTACGTACCACCCCAGACGCCGGGTCGCGAATACCAATGGGATGCAGCTCGAGCCCAGTATCGTGCGAGGCAGGTGCAAAGTGTGGTCATTCTCAATGGGCCTAGCCTTCGCTGGACGATGGACACCTCCTCGGCGAGCAACTACGCCGTCTCGCCTCTGATGGGCTGGTATGGCGGGCAGGAAGTGCGCCTGGAAGATGGCGGCGGCAACGACTGGATCGAGGCCGGCGCAGGCGACGACTGGGTGGCCGGCCAGACAGGCGACGACGTGCTGCACGGCGGCGATGACAACGACGTGCTCTACGGCGACGACGCCGTGGCCATGCCCGAAGGCAGCGAAGGCAACGACCGGCTGTTTGCCGGCGCGGGGCGCGACAAGCTGTTTGGCGGCGCTGGCAGCGACCTGCTCGACGCCAGCGAGCACGACGGCGACCTGGACGTGCTGCGCGGCGGCAGTGGGCGCGACGAACTCATCGGCGGCACGGGCGGCGACGAACTCTACGGCGAAGACGGCGAGGACACCCTGC
>NZ_NTBH01000028.1:0-1088 GCF_002288875.1 Vandammella animalimorsus
AAAAATGAAACTTTCTGCGCATGAAGCGGCTCTGTTGTCTGAAGCATGTTATACAGACTTTGATCCTGGTGATGATGGGGTTTTGAGTAATGATGAAATTAAAGGGCAACTAGTTGGAAAAGGTTTCTCAAAATCCCAAGCCAATGACTTCGTTACCCGCTGGGAGGTCGTTTATCAAGAAAGAAACACCCCATCAGGCTTCTCAGCCACCTTGTTCAAAAGCAAGGACCCCAATGCAGCCCAGCCCTATGTGGTGGCGGTGCGCGGCACGGAGTTTGGCCTGCAATGGCAGCCGCCCTTTTTCACGGCGGATGTGCAAGCCGATGTAGGCGATATCATTCTCGATGGCATTACCATTGATCAAACCATTGACTTGTACAACTTCATGCAGCGCATTGCCACGCCCAAGGGGCAGGCTTTTCGGCTTAAATCTTTGATGCGGCTTGACGAAGACCCGGACGATGTGGATGCAAGCCGCCGGGATGTGATCTTTGATGCCACGGAAACATGGCGCAGAGTGCGCACGATTGTGGATTCCACTTTCTCCCAGGGGGTGCTGGAGCAGCCGGTGGATGTGTCGCAAATCATGGGGGCCGTAGGCCATTCGCTGGGCGGGCATTTGGCCACCGCCTTGACGCGGCTGTTTCCTGGGCTGGAGGCCACGACGATCAATGGCGCGGGTTTTGCTCTAGGAATTTTCAAGGGCTTGAGCGGGCATGCTAGAGCCAATATCAGAAACCTGTTCCATATGCTGGGCGGTACGTCTGAATACGATGGCAGCAAAATGGTCAATTACTATGGGTATAAAAATCCAGAGGTTGTGACCCAGCATAGACTGCTGCGCCAAGCAGGCGGGCATGAGCCGATTTACATCGAGCAGGACACTTTCTGGGGCAATGTGCTGGGCCACGGCTCCGGGCAAATGAACGACAGTTTTGCGGTATTTCGGCTGATGCAGGGCCTGAACAAGGACTTGAGCCTGTCGCAAATCGATTGGATTTTGACGGCCATCTCCGACGACGAGGGCATGACGCTGGAGCAAACGCTGGAGCGCATTGGCCGGCTGTTCTGGCTCAACGGCACGCCAG
>NZ_NTBH01000003.1:0-344391 GCF_002288875.1 Vandammella animalimorsus
CAAAATCACTCGATTCGACTCTATGCTTTTTGTTGCTGTAAAAAATCAGCAACAACACCAGTTATGCCTGATGACAATAGCAGTCTGGAACCACTCCTTCCCATCCCGAACAGGACAGTGAAACGGACTAGCGCCAATGATAGTGCGGATTCCCGTGTGAAAGTAGGTCATCGTCAGGCTTCTATGCCCTAAACCCCCCTCTTCCTCTCGGAATTGGGGGGTTTGTTTTTGCCCAAAATTTGAGCGCAGTATCCTTTTAAGGGCTAATCCACTATGATTGCGCTGTCAAAACTTGTTGGCGTTGAATCCATGGATGTTGGATTGCCGCTAGATATGGAAACACCACCTGAAGTTGTGCTGCGCATAGCCAGTGATGAGCAGGATTGGGAGTCTGTGCATGAGCTGTTTTTGGAGTATGCGCAGGGCTTGTCCATTGATTTAGCATTTCAGGACTTTGATACTGAGCTGGCATCATTGCCTGAGCGATATGCGCAACCTGCTGGTTGCGTAGTGCTGGCCTTCGTTGATGGAATGCTGGCTGGATGCTGCGCGATGCGCGGCCTTGAGTCCCCAGATTACCCTGATGCCAGCGAAATGAAGCGCTTGTATGTGCGCAGATTGTTTCGTGGCTTTGGTCTGGGGAGGTTGCTTGCACAGGCTGTAATGGAGCAGGCTGCCTTGGCGGGCTACGGCTGTATTTTGTTGGACACTCTTGATGAGATGGACGCAGCTCGCGCGCTTTACGAGGATTTGGGCTTTGAGGAAATTGAGCCTTATTACTACAACCCGCATCCTCAGGCCTTCTTTCTGAAGGCAAGTTTGGTTTGATGACGCTTCATTCAGCTTGCTTGGATATGGTGTTATGGCCGTGTTTTCAGTGAAATCCGCACAGCTGTTGCATTCAGAATGCTTGTGATGTGTTGGCCTCATACACGTTTTCGTTTTGCATCCAAGGCTTTGGCTTAGAAAAACTAATTAGACGAAATACAGGCAAGAGGCGAGTTAGATGCTTGCCGCCTTGGCATGTGGCGCAGCAGTAATAATGGAATGAGTATGCAGTCTTCCCGCGCCGTTTCCACGGCCATGCTTCCCAGTGAGCGGCGAACCAGCCTGGTTCTGGCTGGTATTTTTGTGTTGCGCATGCTGGGTTTGTTCTTGGTTTTGCCGGTGTTTAGCTTGGCTGCGGCTGATTACCAGGGTGGGGACGATCCCCGGTTGATTGGTCTGGCGATGGGCATTTATGGTCTGACCCAGGCGCTGTTGCAATGGCCCCTAGGCATGGCTTCGGATCGCTGGGGCCGCAAGCGGGTGATTGCCATGGGCCTGCTGGTGTTTGTGTTGGGCAGTGTCTGGGCGGCGTTGAGCCATTCAGTTTGGGGGTTGGTGGCCGGGCGGGCCTTACAAGGGGCTGGGGCCATCTCGGCGGCCATGACGGCGCTGCTGGCGGATGCAACCCGCGAGGTCGTTCGTACCAAGGCCATGGCCTTGATCGGCATCAGCATTGGAGCCAGCTTTTCCTTGGCTTTGATTCTCGGGCCATTGCTCGGGTCAAAACTGGGCTTGAGTGGCTTGTTCTGGTTGATGGCGCTGCTGGCTGGCATTGCTCTGCTTGTGGTGCTCAAACTGCTGCCCCGACCCAAGGGCCAACAGGATGCTCCGGTGCAGCATATCGAGCTGCCAGCCCATGCTGCAGAAACAGCTGCGCAGACAGGGCGATGGGCACTGTGGCGCCTGAACCTGGGGGTTTTTGTTCTGCATCTGTTGCAAATGGCCATGTGGAGCGGCGTGCCTTTGTTGCTGCAGGATGCTGGCTTGGCCAGCGCCGCGCATTGGCAGCTGTATTTGCCGGCCGTGCTGTTGTCGGTGCTGTGTTTTGGTGCGGTGTTTTCGCTGGAGCGTCGCGGGCGTTTGCAATGGGCGATGCGATTGGCCATGGGCCTGATTCTGGCAGCGCAGTTGGCGCTGGCGACTTTTAGCCATTATTTCCATGAGCAACTGACAGGCCAGGCAGCACTGTGGTTTCTGGGTGCGGTGCTGTTCGTATTTTTCTGTGGCTTCAACGCCCTGGAGGCCATGCAGCCCAGCCTGGTGTCGCGCCTGGCGCCGGCGGCGCAGCGCGGCTCCGCAATGGGGGTGTACAGCACGCTTCAATCGCTGGGCCTTTTTGCCGGTGGTGTGGTGGGGGGCGCACTGGTGGCCTATTGGGCAGAGGCCGGGCTGTTTGCGGTGACTGCGCTGATTGCCGCCGCTTGGTGCGCATTGACGCTCTGGTGCGAGCGCGTGCCGCAGCACACAGCTGATGCGGCGCGCTCCTCGCAGCCTTAGTGCGCTTCAGCACGTCCCAGGCGGATTGCTGTTTTGGCTTGGCCTCTCCTCGATGAGGCATCTGTTCCCAAGTCGGCCGCTTACCACTGGTAGCGCAGGCTGGCCTGGGCGCTGCGGCCCTGGCCCCAGTAGCAGACGGTGGGGCCGTAGCAACTGGCCACGTGGGCGCGGTTGGCGATGTTTTTCACGCTGAGCGCGAAGTGGTAGCCCGCGAGCGCGGCGTGGGCCTGGCCCAGGTCGTAGTCCAGCCCGGCGTCCAGCAGGGTGTGGGCGGGGAGGTGCTGGCCGGGCCGCCCGTGCCAGGCGCGCTGGCCAGTGTGGCGCGTGCCGCCGTACAGCGTCAGCCCGGCCAGCGGGCCTTGGGCGATGCGCCAGTCCAGCCACAGCGCGGCCTGGTGGCGGGGCACGTCGGGCACGGCGCTGCCGGCTTCGCCGGGGATGTGCGAATGGGTGATGCGAGCATGGGTGTAGGCGTAGGAGGCGTTCAGGTGCACTTGCGCGCCGAGCTGCGCGCGCGCCTCCAGCTCCAGCCCGCGCGTGCTGCGGCGGCCTTGCTGCACCTGGCAGGCGCGGCCGCAGATGGGGGATTCGGTCGGGTCGGGGTCGCGCGTGAGGGCCTTGTGCTGGCGCAGCGCAAACAGGCTGGCTGAGAGGGTGAGGTTGCGGTCCTCGGGCTGGTAGCGCAGGCCCAGCTCCCATTGCTGCGAGCGGCTGGGCTGGAACAGACGGCCGTGCCGGTCTTGCCCGGCCACGGGCTCGAAGCCTTGGGCGTAGGCGAGGTAGGGTGCCCAGCCATTTCCCATGAGCCAGCTCAGCCCCAGGCGGCCGGTGGTGGCGCGGTAGCGTGAGGTGGGGGAAGCGGGCGCGCCGGCCTGCCCCAGCCGCAGCCGGTCGTGCCGCAGGCCGAGGGTGGCGACCCACTGGCCCAGGCGCAGCTGGTCTTGCAGATACAGGCCGGTTTGGCTGGCGGTGGGCTGGGTGGCGTAGCGCCGCGTGGGCAGTTGCCAGGGCTGGCCGTAAATGGGCTGGAACAAATCCAGCGGGGCGGCGCGCCCGCCGGAGAGGCGCTCGAAATCGCTGCGCTCGCGCCGCGTGTCCCATCCCAGCAGCAGCTGGTGGCGCACCGGGCCCCAGTTGAAGCGGCCAAAGAGCTGGGTGTCGCTGCTCAGGGCGCGCGTGTCCTCGCGGGTCTGGCCCACGCTGCGGCCCACGTGGCGCAGGTCGGCGTGGATGCCGCCAAAGTCCTGGTTGACCGAACGCATGTGGTTGTCGGTGCGGGCGTGGCGCAGGCGGTGGCGCAGCGCCCAGCGCTCGCTCAGGCGCGTGTGCAGCACGTAGCCCAGGTGGCGGGTGCGGCCGCTGAAGTGGTCGTAATCGAGCTCGCCCAGAAAGCGCCCCAGCGGGATGCGGCCGTGCGGGTTGGGCCAGACGGTGCCTTCGGGCGGCAGCCAGGCCGGGCCGCCGCCGCCGGGCGCGTCGGCGTGGCGCAGCATGGCGTGCAGGGTGAAGCTGGTGCGCCCGCCGGGGCCGTCCGGGCGCAGCGTGAGGCTGGGCGCCAGCGTCCAGCGCCGCTCGCGCACGTGATCCATCTGGCTGCCGTCGCGGCTGCCCAGGCCCGCCAGGCGCCACAGCCAGCGCCCATCGCCCCACTGGCCGCCCACATCCAGCCGCGCCTGGCGCAGGCCGTGGCTGCCCGCGTCCAGGGCGATTTGGCGGCGCTGGCGCGCGTCGGGCAGCTTGCTGTACATGGCCAGCAGGCCGGTGGGCACGTTGGCGCCGTAGAGCACGGAAGACTGCCCTTGAGCGCCTCCACCCGCTCCAGCAGCCAGGCGTCGATGCGCGAATCGCCATAGCCCAGGCCGTAGGGCAGGCGCATGCCGTCCAGGTATTTGTAGGGGATGTGGCCACGGATCATCACCCAGTCGGCGCGCACGTCGCCATCGCCGTACTGGGCCAGAAAGCCGGGCGTGTAGCGCAGGCTCTCCAGCAGCGAATGGCTGCCCTGGGCCTGCATCAGCGCGCTGTTGACGGTGCTGACGGCCTGCGGCGTCTCCAGCAGCGGCGCGGCCTGCTTCAGGCCGCTGGCGTTGATGTCCTGAAAGTCCAGCCAATCGCCCTGCGGGGCGGCGAAGACCTCGACCGTGGGCAGCTCGGGCGCGGCGGCATCGGTTCCGGCCCCTGTTGCGGCTTCTGCGGCGCCCTTTGCGCCGGGCGCCGCCACGCGGGCCGGAGCCTGGGCGCGGCGCTCCGGCGCGTCGGCCTGCGCCAGCGCCGGCGCAGCGCCGACCGCCAGGCAGCTCAGCAGGCAGGCCAGCGCCAGCGGGCGCATGGCGCCCGGGCAAAGCGGGTTGGAAATCATGGGGAATACCTCCTCGTCAATGAAAATGATTATTTTTTGGGGGCGAGCGCCCGGCCGCTACCGGCGGGAAGGCAAGGCATGCGGCGCGCGCGTCAATCTCCCCCAGGCCCCAGACGTTTCCCATGACCAGTTTTCACTGCATCCAAGCCCACAGCGGCGGCCGCCAGACGGGCGAGCTGAGCTTGCACTCGCACGAGGAAGGGCTGCTGTTCATGCTCATCGGCGGGCTGATCCATGTCGAAACCGAGCGCCAGGCCTGGTGCGCCAGCCCCGGCCACCTGGGCTGGATCGCCCCCGGCGTGCCGCACCGCGCGCAGTGGCACGGCGTGGCGGGCGGCATCTTTTTGTACCTGCACCCGCGCCACTGCGGCCCCTTGCCCGCCGAAGGCGCCACCGTGCGGCTGACGCCGCTGGCCGAGGCGCTGATGCGCCGCCTGCTGGCGCTGCGCCGAGGTTGCGCGGCTTCGGATTGGGCCCCGGGTTCAGCCTCAGATGCAGCACTTGAATCAGTGCCCGGGCCTGGCGCCACCGGCGGCGCGCGCATCGCCGCCCTTATCCACCTGCTGCTGGGCGAGTTGCAAGACGGCCTGCCCGCTGCCTTGCCCGGCCTGCCGCTGCCGCGCTCGGCCGCCTTGCAGGCATTGGCGCAGGCCTTTCTGGCCGCGCCCGACAGCGCGGACGATCTGCCGCAATGGGCGCGCCGCGCCCGGATGTCGGCCAGCACCTTGCAGCGCCGCTTCAAGGCCGAAACGGGCCTGAGCCCCAGCCACTGGCGCCAACGCGCCCGCCTGATGCGCGCGCAGGAGCTGCTGGCCGGCGGCGCCAGCGTCACGGCGACGGCCATGCACGTGGGCTACGGCAACGTCAGCGCCTTCATCGAAGCCTTCGCCCGCCACTTCGGCGCCACGCCCGGCCAGTACCTGCAAGCCGATGCAGCGCCCGCCCGGTCTGCCGAAACAGGCCCTCAGCCGTAGCGCTGCTCCAGCGCATCCCAGGCCGGTTTGCCGACCAGGCGCTGGCGTTCGGCGAAGGGGGCGACCAGGCCGCTGGATTCGAGCAGCTGCTTGTCGCGGCGCAGCGCGCCCAGGGCGTTTTGCATGCCGCTGAGCGCGCCTTGCAGCGCGGCGTTGGCGTAGAGCACGATGCCGTAGCCCAGCGCGGCCAGCTCGTCGGCGCCGACGATGGGGGTTTTGCCGCCGATGACCATGTTCATCAGTTGCGGTACGGGCAGCAGGCCGGGCAGGGCGCGGATGTGCTCGGCGCTGGTGACGGCTTCGACGAACAGCAGATCGGCCCCGGCTTCGGCAAAGCGCTGGGCGCGCTCGACGGCTGCCTCGAAGCCGTGCACGGCGGCGGCGTCGGTGCGGGCCATGATGAGCAGGTCGGCGTCGCGCCGGGCGTCAGCGGCGGCCTTGATCTTGCCCACGGCCTCCTCGGTGCTGATGACCTGCTTGCCGCTGAAGTGGCCGCAGCGCTTGGGCGCGAGCTGGTCTTCGAGCTGGATGCAGTCGGCCCCGGCGCGCTCGAGCGTGCGCACGCTGTGGTAGACGTTGAGGGCGTTGCCAAAGCCGGTGTCGGCATCGACGATCAACGGCAGGGCCACGGCGTCGCGGATGCGGGCGGTGTGCTCGGCGATTTCGTGCAGGCCCATGAAGCCCTGGTCGGGCAGGCCCAGCCACATGTTGGTCACGCCGGCGCCGGTGACGTAAATGGCTTCAAAACCCAGGTCTTCGACGACCTTGGCCGACAAGGCATTGAAGGCGCCGGGCACGAGGGCGCCGCGGCGGGCCTGGATGAGAGCGCGTAGTTGCTGGCGCGGGCTGGCTGGGCTGGTGGACATGGCGGGATTTCCTTGGCAAAAGGGCGTGCGCGCTGGCGCACGAGATCAGGGGGAAAGAGGTTTGGCGCGAACAGGCGCGAAAGGCCGGGGTTCAGCGCAGCGTGTCGGCGGGCACATGCACCCAGCCGCTCATCAGCACCCGGGCGCTGCGGCTCATCACGGCTTTTTTCACCGTCCAGGGGCCGCTGGCGTTTTCCACCGCCGCGCCCACGCGCAAGCTGCCGGAGGGGTGGCCAAAGCACACGCTCTCACGCGGTTCGCCGCCAGCGGCGCGGTTCACCAGCGTGCCGGGCACGGCGGCGGCGGCGGCGATGGCGACCGAGGCCGTGCCCATCATGGCGTGGTGCAGCTTGCCCATGGACAGCGCCCGCACCCGCAGGTCGATGTCGGCAGCATGAATGGTCTTGCCGCTGGAAGCGGTGTAGTCGGCGGGCGGGGCGACGAAGGCGACCTTGGGCGTGTGCTGGCGCTGGGCGGCTTCTTCCGGGCGTTGGATCAGGCCCATGCGCAGCGCGCCCGCGGTGCGGATGGCCTCGAACATGGCCAGCTTTTGCGCATCGGCGTTGACGTCCTTTTGCAGCTCGCAGCCGGTCAGGCCGATGTCGGCGGCGTTGACGAAGACGGTGGGGATGCCGGCGCTGATGAGCGTGGCGGGCAGGCGGCCCAGGCCGGGCACGTCGAGTTCATCGACGAGCTGGCCGGTGGGGAACATCGCGCCTTCGCCTTCGTCCACCGGGTCGATGAATTCGAGCACGATTTCCGCCGCCGGGAAGGCCACGCCATCGAGCATGAAATCACCGCCTTCCACCACCTGCCCGCCCTGCACCGGCACTCGGGCGAGGATGGTCTTGCCGATGTTGGCCTGCCAGATGCGTACTTCCACCATGCCATCCCGCAGCCGCTCGGGCGGGATCAAGCCGTTGGCAATGGCAAACGGCCCGACGGCGCTGGAGAGGTTGCCGCAGTTGCCGCTCCAATCGACCAGCGCCTCGCCAATGGCGACCTGGCCGTAGAGGTAGTCCACGTCGTGGCCGGGGCGGTTTGACGGCGAGATGATGACGCACTTGCTGGTGCTGGAGCTGGCCCCGCCCATGCCGTCGATGTGCTGGGCGTAGGGGTCGGGCGAGCCGATCACGCGCATCAGCAGCGCATCGCGCGCCGCGCCGGGCTGCTGCGCCTGGGGCGGCAAATCCGCAAGACGAAAAAACACGCCCTTGCTGGTGCCGCCGCGCATGTAGGTGGCGGGGATGCGGAGTGCGGGCCTTGGGTGCATGGGCAAATCCTTGTGGGCAAGAGGGCAGAGCGAACAACGAATGGGGACAATGAAAGTCAGTCATCCACGCCAGGGCGCAGCGGCGGCAGGCTCACGCTGCCGTCGGCGTTGCGGATATTGCGCAGCAGGCGCTCATCGCTGGCCTGGCCGCTGTGGCTGTCGTATTGCAGCGCCAGGGCCATGTCCTCCTGGCAATTGCTGCGGCGCTGGGCCACAGCCTGGGGCGAGCAGAGCAAGACCTGGGCGTGCAAGCGGCCGATGTCCGCAGGGTCGGGCGCCATTCGCCAGACCACCGGGGAGATGGCGTTCAGGGCCGCCCCCCGCAGATGCGTCTCCAGATAGCGCTGCGTGTGCGCCAGGATCGCGGCCTGCAGCTGCTTGTAGTAATCCGTGTAGGGGATCACGCGCAGCCGGGATGGATCGGGCGGCAGCGGGGTATCGGGCCTGAGCCAGATGGAATACAGCGGCGCATCCGGGCGGCTGGGCGCCCGGGTTTCCCAGTCCAGGCGCTCGGGCATCGCAGCCGGGTTAGCCCCCGACTGGCGCAGGTACAGCTCCCAGTGCGGCCGCCCCCAGTCCCTGCCCGCAGACGTCTGGCCCCAGGCCTTCCAGTACGCCTGGGCACAAGCGCCCACACGGGCCAGCGCGGCGCGGGTATCGCTTTGGATGTCCAGCTCCACCAGCGGCGCGGGGCCGCTGCCGCCAGAGACCATGCCCAGCATCGGCAGCCCGCAGCCACGCAAGGCGGCCACGCTGGTGTTGAAGATGGTGGCGTTGTAATGGCCGCTGTCGTAGGCGTGCTGCAGGATCTGGCGGCAGCGCTGCGGCTCGCAGATGCTCAGGTCGCGGTGGCTCAGCTTGACGCGGAAGTTGGCGTCATCGCGCGCGGCCAGGATGATTTCATAGCCCTGCAAATCCCCGCGCCGGCCGGCCTTGTACAGCTGGAACTGGCCTGGCCAGGTGGCCTCGGCCAGGGCCAGTGTCTGCCGCGTGGCCTCATCCAGCGCGCGCGGGTTGTGGCAGGCCGCCAGCGGCAGGCAGGCCAGCAGGCCCGCCAGGCTGCGCAGTCGTGCAGCGCGCTGGCGGCGCATCATTTCGCTTCCAGCTTGGCGGCCGAGATGGTCTGGGCCCATTTGGCGGTTTCGCTCTCGATGAGGCGGGCGAAGTCCTCGGGCGAGCCGCCGCCGATCTGGCCGGCTGTTTCCTCGAACGCGGCGATCACATCGGGCTGCTGCAGCACGCGGTTGGCTGCGGCATTGATCTTGTCCACGATGTCGCGCGGCACGCCCGCCGGGGCGATGAGGCCCTGCCAATTGGTGGACTCAAAGCCCGTCAGGCCCGATTCGGCCAGCGTGGGCACCTCGGGCAGCAGCGGCAAGCGCTGGGCGCTGGTGACGGCCAGCGGTCGCACCTTGCCGGATTTGATGGCTGGCATGGCTGCATAGCCCATCTCGAACATCATCGGGATGTGCCCGGCCATCAAATCGGCCGCGGCCGGCGCGCCACCTTTGTAGGGCACGTGCGAGAGCTTGATGCCCGCCTGGTGGGCAAACAGCTCGCCCGAGAGGTGGTGCGCCCCGCCCATGCCGGAGGAGCCGAAGCTGATGCCGCCCGGGTCTTTCTTGGCCAGCGCAATCAGCTCCTGCACCGTCTGGGCGGGCACGCCCTGGTGGACGTTGAGGACCAGCGGCGCCTGCTCGATCAGCACGATGGGCGTCAGCTCGGTCTTGACCTGATAGGGCACGGTCTTGGGCGTCAGCGTGGGGTTGACCGCCAGTGGCGCCAGGTGGCCACTGCCAATGGTGTAGCCATCGGGCTTGGCCTTGGCGATTTGCGCCGTGCCGATGACGCCGCCTGCGCCAGCTTTGTTCTCAATGACGATGGTTGCGCCCAGCTCCTTCTCCAGCTTGCTGGCCACCAGGCGCATGCGCGTGTCGGCAAAGCCGCCTGCGGCATAGGGCACGATGAAGGTGATGGGCTTGGCAGGCCAGGCCTGCTCTGCCAGGGCGGCGGCGGAAAACGCCGTCGCCCCGGCCAGGGCCCAGGTGCACAGCGCGGCCAAGCGCAAGGAAAAGCGTCGCATGTTCATGACTCCAGATCAGATGGTGGTGGCAAAGCATGCGTTATGCCACGTTCGTGGCCGCTGTGGCGTCAACTGGGCGGCTGTCCGCCTGCGCCAGAAAGTCCTGCGCAAAGCGTTGCAGCACGCCGCCGGCTTCGTAGATCTGAACTTCCTCGTCCGAGTCCAGGCGGCACAGCACGGTGGCCTGGCTCTGGCGGCCGTCCTGGCGGTGGATGCGCAGGGTCAGGCGCGCGCCGGGGTGGCGGTCGCCGATGACGTCGAAGGTTTCCGTGCCGTCCAGCGCCAGGGTGTGGCGGTTCTGGCCGGGCAGAAATTGCAGCGGCAGCACGCCCATGCCGATGAGGTTGGTGCGGTGGATGCGCTCGAAGCCTTCGGCCACGATGGCCTCGACCCCGGCCAGGCGCACGCCCTTGGCGGCCCAGTCGCGCGAGCTGCCCTGGCCGTAGTCGGCCCCGGCGATGACGATGAGCGGCTGGCCGCGCTGCATGTAGGTTTCGATGGCTTCCCACATGCGCATGACTTGGCCTTCTGGCTCCACGCGCGCCAGCGAGCCCTGGCGCACGCTGCCGTCGGGGTTTTTCACCATTTCGTTGAACAGCTTGGGGTTGGCGAAGGTGGCGCGCTGGGCGGTGAGGTGGTCGCCCCGGTGGGTGGCGTAGGAGTTGAAATCCTCCTCGGGCAGGCCCATGCGCGCCAGGTAGTCGCCCGCGGCGGAGTCGCGCAGGATGGCGTTGGAGGGCGAGAGGTGGTCGGTGGTGATGTTGTCGGGCAGGATGGCCAGCGGCCGCATGCCGCGCAGCGTGCGCGCGCCGGCCAGCGCGCCGCTCCAGTAGGGCGGGCAGCGGATGTAGGTGCTTTGCGGCCGCCAGTCGTACAGCGGGCGGGCGTTTTCGGCGCGCGCGCGCTTGGCGAACATGGGGGTGTAGATGCGCTGGAACTGCTCGGGCTTGACGGCGGCGGCGACCACGGCGTCGATTTCGGCGTCGCTGGGCCAGATGTCTTTCAGGCGCACTTCGCGGCCTTGTTCGTCCAGGCCGAGCACGTCCTGCTCGATGTCAAAGCGCACGGTGCCTGCGATGGCGTAGGCCACCACCAGCGGCGGGCTGGCCAGAAAGGCTTGCTTGGCGTGGGGGTGGATGCGGCCGTCGAAGTTGCGGTTGCCCGAGAGCACGGCGGTGGCGTAGAGGTCGCGCTCGATGATTTCGCGCTCGATGGCTGGGTCGAGCGCGCCGCTCATGCCGTTGCAGGTGGTGCAGGCGAAGGCGACGATGCCAAAGCCCAGCGCCTGCAAGTCGCCCAGCAGGCCCGCCTCCTGCAAATACAGCTCCACGGCCTTGGAGCCGGGCGCCAGCGAGGTCTTGACCCAGGGCTTGCGCGCCAGGCCACGCCGGCGGGCGTTGCGCGCCAAGAGGCCCGCGGCAATGACGTTGCGCGGGTTGCTGGTGTTGGTGCAGCTGGTGATGGCAGCGATGATGACCGCGCCATCGGGCAGCAGGCCCCGCGCTTCTTCCGAGCGGGCCATGGCCAGCTTGACGGGGCCGGCGATGCCGCGCTTTTGCAGCTCGGCGGTGGGCAGGCGGCGGTGCGGGTTGCTGGGGCCGGCCATGTTGCGCACGACTTGCGAGAGGTCGAATGCCAGGTTGCGCTCGTACTCGGCCTGGGCCAGATCATCGGCCCACAGCCCGGCGGCCTTGGCGTAGCGCTCCACCAGCGCGACTTGCTCGGGCGCGCGCCCGGTCAGGCGCAGGTAGTCCAGCGTTTGCCCGTCGATGGCGAACATGGCGGCGGTGGCGCCGTATTCGGGCGCCATGTTGGCGATGGTGGCGCGGTCGCCCACGGTCAGGCTGGCCGCGCCCTCGCCGTGGAATTCCAGATACGCGCCCACCACTTTCTGCTGGCGCAAAAACTCGGTCAGCGCCAGCACGATGTCGGTGGCGGTGATGCCCTCCTGGCGGCGGCCGTCCAGGCGCACGCCGACGATCTCGGGCGTGCGCATCCACGAGGCGCGGCCCAGCATCACGTTCTCGGCCTCCAGCCCGCCCACGCCGACCGAGATCACGCCCAGCGCATCGACGTGCGGCGTGTGGCTGTCGGTGCCCACGCAGGTGTCGGGGTAGGCCACGCCGCCCTGCGCCTGGATCACCGGCGACATCTTCTCCAGATTGATCTGGTGCATGATGCCGTTGCCCGCCGGGATCACGTCCACCTTGTCAAAGGCGCTGCGGCACCACTCGATGAAGTGGAAGCGGTCTTCGTTGCGGCGCTCCTCGATGGCGCGGTTCTTGGCGAAGGCGTCCGGGTCGAAGCCCGGCGCTTCCACCGCCAGCGAGTGATCGACGATGAGCTGCACCGGCACCACGGGGTTGACCTGCGCCGGATCGCCCCCCTGCGCGGCAATGGCCTCGCGCAGCCCGGCCAGATCGACCAGCGCCGTCTGGCCCAGGATGTCGTGGCAGACCACGCGCGCCGGGTACCAGGGAAAGTCCAGCGTGCGCAGCCGGCCGATGAGCTGGCCCAGGTAGTCGTTGATGCGCGCAGGCTCGGCGCGGCGCACGATGTTCTCGGCATGCACGCGCGCGGTGTAGGGCAGGCGCGCCCAGGCGCCGGGCGAGAGGGCTTCGACGGCTTCGCGCGCGTCGAAATAATCCAGCGCGGTGCCGGGCAGGGGTTTGCGAAAGGCGGTGTTCATGGGGTGCGTGGGGGTATGGGGCTATGGGCGGCAGCAAGCCGAGGCGGGCTTTATTACATATCAAAAAGAAATAAAACCGCCTTGTGTCGGCACGATGGGCAAGCGCATGGATTTCTTTTTAGTTTGATTTTTCATGTTGAGCAATCGCGGACCACATAGCAGATCAATCCACAATAGAAGCGCGGTATTTCGGCATGTATCTGGATGCCACGCTGCGTGCCTCGAACTGAACTCTGTAATTAGGCCCGCGCCTCGATGGGCACGAACACCTGGTCTTCCGGGCCGACGTAATGGGCGCTGGGGCGGATGATCTTGTTGTCCACGCGCTGCTCGATCACGTGCGCGGCCCAGCCGCTGGTGCGGGCGATCACGAACAGTGGGGTGAACATGGCCGTGGGCACGCCCATCATGTGGTAGCTGACGGCGCTGAACCAGTCCAGGTTGGGGAACATTTTCTTGACCTCCCACATGACGGACTCCAGCCGCTCGGCAATGTCGTACATCTTGGTGGCGCCGGCCTCGTCCGACAGGCGCTTGGCCACGCCCTTGATGACCACGTTGCGCGGGTCGCTGACGGTGTAGACCGGGTGGCCGAAGCCGATCACCACCTCTTTGGCTTCCACGCGGCGGCGGATGTCGGCCTCGGCCTCGTCGGGGTTGTCGTAGCGTTTCTGGATTTCAAACGCCACCTCGTTGGCCCCGCCATGCTTGGGCCCGCGCAGCGCGCCAATGGCGCCGGCGATGCTGGAGTACATGTCGCTGCCCGTGCCTGCGATCACGCGCGCGGTGAAGGTGCTGGCGTTGAACTCGTGCTCGGCGTACAGGTTCAGCGAGGTGTGCATGGCGCGCACCCAGCTCGCGCTGGGTTTTGCGCCGTGCAGCAGGTGCAGGAAATGCCCGGCGATGGATTCGTCGTCCGTCTCCACCTCGATGCGGCGGCCCGAGTTGCTGAAGTGGTACCAGTACAGCAGCATGGAGCCCAGCGAGGCCAGCAGCCGGTCGGCAATGTCGCGCGCGCCGGGCAGGTTGTGGTCGTCCTTTTCCGGCAGCACGCAGCCCAGGGCGGACACGCCGGTGCGCATCACGTCCATGGGGTGGGCGCTGGCGGGCAGCTTTTCCAGCGCCTCCTTCACATTCGCGGGCAAGCCGCGCATGGCGCGCAGTCTGGCTTTGTAGGCCTTGAGCTCGGCCGCCGTGGGCAGCTTGCCATGCACCAGCAGGTGGGCGATTTCCTCGAACTCGCAGACCTCGGCCATGTCCAGGATGTCGTAGCCGCGGTAGTGCAAATCGTTGCCCGTGCGGCCCACGGTGCACAGCGCGGTGTTGCCCGCCGTCACGCCGGAGAGGGCGACGGATTTTTTGGGCTTGGTGGGGGCGGCGGTCGTGGGGTTCATGAAGAGGTCTCCTGGTTGATGTCAGCGCGGTCAATGGCAATGTGGCGGCCCTGGCCGTCGATCGCCACCATTTCGAAAATTCCCTTGAGCACCTCCTCGCGCGGCAGGCCGGGCGCTTCGGTCAAACCCTTGACGCACACAGTCATGGAGCTGCGGCCCACGCGGCTGACCCAGGCCAGCAGCGCCAGGCTATGGCCCACGGGGATGGGCTGGGCGAACTGGATGCCGCTGACCCCGGCCATCACCACTTCACGCTGTGCCAGGCTGCGTGCCGCCAGGAACGCAGCCTTGGCCATCAGTTGCAGCCCTTGGCCGGCAAACAGCGTGCCGTGGTGGTTGGCCATGGCCGGCAGTATCAGCTCATGCACTTCAGCGGTTCCGAGGGGTGTTGTCATAATTCGCAATTTACGCAAGAATCCCGCGCGACTCAACGACTGAAAAGGCGAATGATTGCGAACTAAAATCAGCCAATTTGCAAATATTGCGAATTGTCTGCCGAGGCCGTTGCAAGTGTTCGCCCCTTAAGCGATGAAAAAAACCTTCATGGGCGTCAAACTGCGCCGCCTGCGCGCAGAGCGCGGCCTGTCGCAAGTCGCGCTGGCCCAAACCCTGGGCCTGTCGCCCAGCTACCTGAACCAGCTGGAGCAGAACCAGCGGCCCCTGACCGTCTCCGTGTTGCTCAAGATCAGCCAGGCGCTGGGCGTGGATGTGCAGCACTTCTCCGAAGACGAGGAAATGCGCCTGGTGGCGGCGCTGCAGGATGCGCTGGCCGATGCGCCGCAGCCCGTCACCCTGCCCGAGCTGCGCGAACTTGTCGCGCAAATGCCCGCGCTGGCCCATGCCCTGCTGGCCTTGCACCGCCGCAGCGTGGATGCGCAGGCGCGCTGCGACGCGATGGCCCTGCGCCTGGGCGGAGACGAGCGCGCCCAGGCGCAGCCTGCTGCCGAGGCGGCCGCTGCCACGCCGCGCGCCATGCCTTTTGAAGTGGTGCGCGACTTCTTCTTTGCCCACCAAAACCACTTCGACACGCTGGATCGCGCCGCTGAGGGCCTGGCCGCGCAGGCGTGCAGTGCCGGCGGGCCTCTGCCCGCCTGGCTGGAGCAGCGCCTGCACCAGCGCCACGGCGTGCGCGTTTTGCGCAGCGATGCAGCACAAGAGCGCCAGCGCAGCTACGACCCCGCCCAGCGCATCCTGCACCTCTCAGCGGCGCTGGAGCCAGGCCAGCAAGCCTTCCAGTTGGGCACCCAGCTGGCGCTGCTGGAAATGAGCGAGGCGCTCGACGCTTTGGCCCACCCGGCGGCCCTGCAGCACGATGTCGCAGCGCAGCGCCTGGCGCGCATCGGTCTGGCCAACTACTTTGCCGGTGCGTTGCTGCTGCCCTATGCCCAGTTCCTGCAGGCGGCCGAAAACCTGCGCTACGACATCGACCTATTGGGCCAGCGCTTTGGCGTCGGCTTCGAAACTGTTTGCCACCGCCTCAGCACCCTGCAACGGCCAGGCGCGCCGGGCGTGCCCTTCTTCTTCGTGCGCGTGGACCGCGCCGGCAACATCAGCAAGCGCCAGTCGGCCACACACTTTCACTTCAGCCGCACCGGCGGCACCTGCCCGCTGTGGAACGTGTACGAGGCCTTCGCCCAGCCCGGACGCATCGTGCCGCAGCTGGCGCAAATGCCCGACGGCCGCACCTATCTGTGGGTGGCGCGTACCGTCTCGCGCGGCCGCCACGGCTGGGGCTCACCGCGCAAAACGTTTTCCATCGGCCTGGGTTGCGACATCCGTCATGCCTCCAGGCTGGTGTACGCCAAAGGGCTGGACTTGAAAGACCCCAGCGCCGCCATCCCCATCGGCATGGGCTGCAAGGTCTGCGAGCGCCCGCACTGCCCGCAGCGCGCCTTCCCCTACGTGGGCGAGGCCTTGCGCATCGACGAAAACCAAAGCCGCTTCTCGCCCTACGGTGTGGCCTGATGCGCCGTGGCTGGACACTGGTTTGCCAGGGCGCTTGCCAAGATGGGCGCGCGGCGCGCAAGCCAGATCCCATGCCTGAGGGGCCATTGCGCATAGCCTGGGTCGGCATTCAAGGTCTGTGCGGCATGGTGGGCCCAGTACGGGTCGAACAAGGCCTCGCGGCCAATGGCGATCAAATCGGCCTTGCCTTGCGTGAGTATGGCTTCTGCCTGATGGGCATCGACGATCATGCCCACGGCCTGGGTTTTGACATGGGCGTCGTGGCGAATCCGTTCGGAAAATGGGACTTGAAAACCCAATCCCCTGGGTACTGGCAAGGTGCGGGTTTCTTCCGTCAAGCCCCCGGACGAACAATCGATGACATCGACGCCGCAGGCAGCAAGCTCTTTGGCCAGCACGATCGAGTCCTCCAGGCTCCAGCCGCCCTCGCTGCCATCGACGGCGGAAATTCGGCAAAACAAGGGCTTGCCTGCTGGCCATATGGCACGTACTGCCCGCGCAATGTCCAGTGCCAATTTCATGCGCCCAGCCAAATTGCCACCCCACTCGTCACGGCGAAGGTTGGACAGCGGCGAGAGAAAGCTGGCGACCAGATAGCCATGGCCAAAGTGCAGCTCCACGGCATCGAAGCCTGCGGCGTTGGCGCGCCGGGTGGCATCGGCAAAGCTGCGCACGATGGCGGCAATGTCTTGCGCAGACAAGGCCTTTGGGGCCGTCCATCCAGGGCCTGCCGGCAGCTTGCTGGGGCCAAGACGCTCCCACGGATGGGCGTCGGCGGCCAACTGTGCATCTGATAATGCTGCCCCGCCTTCCCACAGTGGCTGGCTGCCCGCCTTTCGACCAGCGTGCGCCAGCTGTATCCCAATGGCTGCACCATTGCTGTGTACGAAGTCGACCAGTGTTTTCAATGGCTCGATCTGGCTGTCTTGCCATAGGCCCAGATCGGCGGTGCCGATTCGGCCTCGTGGATCCACGGCCGTGCTTTCGGTGAGGATCAGCCCGGCGCCGCCCAGGGCAAACTTGCCCAGATGCACCAGGTGCCAAGAAGTGGCATGGCCCGATTGGGCGGCATGCTGGCACATGGGTGAGATGACGATGCGGTTTTTCAGCTCCAGATCACGCAATTGGATGGGGTGGAAAAGAAGGGGTTGGGTTGGGTGCATGGCAATCACTTTCTTTGCTCAAGCGCAGTCCTTCAGGCCTCAGCCAATGGCCTGGGGCGTTGTTGGAGTTGCCAGGCGAGCAAGCCTGTCAGGACCACAAAGCCCGAGGAAGATATGAAAAACACCGTGGATAGACCGAGGCGGTCAACGATCCAGGCTGCGGCCATGATGCCTGCGGACTGGCCCACAAACAGCGTGCAGACAAACAGCGATACTGCCGTGCTGCGCACAGTCGGGGCCATTTGCGTGGCCTGGGTTTGCAGCGTGTTGTGTAGCGCATAAAAGCCCAATCCGGCAAGCCAGCAGGCGGGTACGAACCAGGCCCAGTGCGAGGCCCATGCCATGGCTGCCCAGGCTAGGCCAAGGCAGGCGCCGCCGAAGCAGGTTTGCGCGACCTCTCCACCGTGGTGCAGCAAACGGCAGGCGCAGCAGCTGTAGAACAGCCCGCCCAGTCCGTAAAAGGCAACGATGGCGCCTGCGGCCAGTGGCGTCATGTGAAAGCACGCCTGCATGTGCGCTGGGATGAAGGACAGGGCACCCAAAGCCAGCGCCCCTTCCAGACCTGTCACGATCAAAATCACTCTGGCCCAGGGATGGGATAGGACGTGTCTTATAGGGCGTTGGGTGCAATAGGCGCTGACCCCTGCCAGGGATTGGCCTGTGCTGGCGTTAGCGTCGGCCCGGACTCTTTGGCACAACGCCATGCCGCTGAGCAGGAAGGCCAAGCCCGTGGAGGCAAAGGCCAGGCGCCAATCGAACAGCGCGGCAGCCAGAGCGCCAAACAGCTGACCGAACATCATGCCGCACACCACTGCACCCGACAGTTTGGCCAGTGCCCCGGAGCGCTCGGAATAAGAAAAGTGGCTTCCCACCCATGCCATGGCCATGGGCACGATGCCCGCTGCGGTTGCACCCATGAGGATGCGACCAGCGACCAGCCATGCTAACGATGGCGCCAACGCTGCCGCCACACAGCCAATGGCACTGGCGCAACTGGCATAGCCCACCACCTGTACAGTGCCGTAGCGTTCTCCCATCAAGCCGTAGAAAAGCTGTAGCACGCCATAGGCCACGGCAAAGCCAGAGATGGCATAGCTGGCCTGCCCTGTGCTGACCCCAAAATCCTCGGCCAGTGCGGGCAGCATGGCGTCGCACAGCCGCATGGCCGCCATGCTGGTGAAAGCGCACACACCCAGTAGCCGGAACATGCTGAGCGAGCAATCAGGGGCTGTAGCTTGGTTTTCCCAAGCTGCCATGGCGAGGCTGCAGTGCTGGCTGGCGCGTCAACCCTCTAGGGCCCGCCACATTTCCAGATCGCGCTGCGCCGTCCAGATGCGCGGGTCGGGATATTGGGTGAGTTCGTCATAGCAGCGCGTGACATCGAATGGCATGCAGTGCTCGAAGATGACCCAGTGACCATATTTCGGCCGCAGCGCGGTCATGGTGTCCTGATAAATCGTTTTGAGATCCTTGCCGGCCTGCACGCCTTGTTGCACACAGGCGCGCACGTCGGTAATGAAGCTGCGCGTTTCCCCGATGCCTTGAGCGATCGTCTCTGGCGTCGTCAGCGCCGCACCCCGGCCTGGCACCAATGCCTGGGGCTGCAGTGTGGCCAGGCGATCGAGCGTTTGCGGCCAATCCTTGAAGTAGGCGTCGCCAGCGTAGGGCGTCGCACCGAATTCGACCAAATCCCCAGACAGCAAGGCCCGCTCCTGCGGCAGCCACACCACGGTATCGCCCTTGGTGTGGCCGCGCCCCAACTGCAGTAATTGCACCTCAAGCTTGCCAAGCCAGAGAGTCATCTTGCCCGTGAAGGTGATGGTGGGCCAAGTCATCCCGGGGGGCACAGTTTCTACCCCGGCGAACAGGCGTGGAAAACGGGCGATCTCGCTGGCCTTGTCCTGCTCGCCACGCTCAACGATCAGGTCGTAGGTGTCTTGGCTGGCCAGGACATGGTCTGCGCCGTAGGCACTGGCACCCAGCACGCGAACGGCGTGGTAGTGCGTGAGCACCACGTATCGAATGGGCTTGTCGGTGACTTGCCGGATACGGCGGATCACATCCTGAGCCATGGCGGGCGTGGCCTGTGTGTCTGCCACCAGCACGGCGTCATCGCCAATGATGACCCCGGTGTTGGGGTCGCCCTCGGCCGTGTAGGCCCAGGCGTGCTCTGAGATCTGGCTGAAGCTGACCTGCTTTGCATCCAGGTCGGCTTGTGAAGCAAATTGCTTAGTCTGGCTCATGGGTGTTCCTTGTTCAGTGCGTTGATGATTTCAGTGCGTGCCCAGGTAGGCTGCCTTGACCTTGGGGTTGTTCAGCAGTTCAGGCCCTGTGCCCTCTAGCGTGATGCGGCCGGTTTCAAGCACGTAGGCGCGGTCGGCCACGCCCAGGGCCTGCTTGGCCATTTGCTCCACCAGCAAAATGGTCAGGCCCGATGCACGCAACTGCTCGATGGCGTGGAAGATGTCCTGGATGACCAGCGGTGCCAGCCCAAGCGATGGTTCGTCAAGCAGCAGCAGTCGGGGTGCACTCATCAGTGCGCGCGAAATGGCCAGCATTTGCTGCTCTCCACCAGACAGCGTCCCGGACAGCTGGTGCTGGCGTTCGCGCAAGCGGGGAAAGCGCTGGAATTCGCGCTCCAGGTCGGCTTCAATCTGTGCCGTGTTTCTGCGGCGCGTGTAGCCACCCAGCAGCAGGTTTTCCCGCACCGTCTGGTCTGCAAAAACGCCACGCCCTTCAGGTGACATGGCGATGCCCAGCCCGACGCGCTCATGCGCCTTGACTTTGGTGATGTCGCTGCCATTGAAGCGGATGCGGCCTGCGGCAGCGGGCTCCAGGCCGCAAATGCATTTCAGCAGCGTGCTTTTGCCTGCGCCGTTGGCGCCAATGATCGTGACCACCTCACCGGCATGGACCTGCAGGTTGACGCCTTTGATGGCCTGGATCGCGCCGTAGGCCACTTGGACTGCTTCGAGTTTCAGCATATTGCCCCCCCTATTGCTCATGCCACGGTGGGGCTGGGCCCCGGCTCATCGATACCGAGATAGGCCTCAATGACACGGGGGTCGGCCTGTACTTGTGCAGGCTGCCCTTGTGCGATCTTGACGCCGTAGTCCAGCACGATCACATGGTCGGAGATCGACATGACCAGGTCCATGTGGTGCTCGACCATCAGAATGGTCACGCCATGCTGGCCAATGCGCACCAGCAGCTCGCCCAACTCCGCTGTCTCCTGAGGGTTCAAGCCGGCAGCGGGCTCATCGAGCAAGAGAAGCTGCGGCTGCGTGGCCAGGGCCCTGGCCAATTCAACGCGGCGCTGCAGGCCGTAGGGCAGGCTGGCCGCCCGATGGTGGGCCCAATGCAGCAGGCCCACCAGATCCAGCAGCTGCAGGGCCAAGGCTTGCGTGGCGGCTTCCTGCCGGATGGCGCTGGGCAAGGCCAGCAGCGAGGCAAAAAAACCGTTGCCCATGCGGCAGTGGTGCCCCAGCATCACATTGTCCAGAACCGATAAGTCGCCAAACAGCCGCAGGTTCTGGAAGGTGCGGCCCATGCCCATGCGGCAAATGGCATGTACCGGGTGCTCGGAGATCTCCTGCCCGAGAAAGCGGATCGAACCTGCACAGGGCTTGAGCAGGCCGGTGAGCATGTTGATCATGGTGCTCTTGCCAGCGCCATTGGGGCCGATCAAGGCGTGGATGTGCCCGCGCTGCAGATCAAAGGACACGTCCTGCGCGGGCTTGACGCCGCCAAAACTTTTGGTCACGCCCTGCGCAACCAGCAATGCGCTGTCGTGGTCCGTGTCAGATTGCAAGGGCGAGGTGTCGCCTTCTTGGTTGGCAGCAGGTGCGTCGGGCTTGGGCGCAAGCCACCTGGAGAACAGGCCCGCCACGCCGCCTGGCATCACGTAGAGCGCAAACAGCAGCAAAACGCCGTAGAGCAAGTGCTGCACCGATGGCCAGCGCGCCAGCATGGCATCGACCAATGTCAGCACCACGGCACCGATCAATGGGCCATATTGCGACCCGGGGCCACCAAAGAGCACCAGCAGCAAAATGAAGATCGACAGATGGAATGTGATGAAGTCCGAGTTGATGTACTGGTTTTGCTGGGCCACCAGAGCCCCTGCGATGCCACAGGTCACGGCCGCAATGACAAAGGCCATGACTTTGGCGCGATAGACCCGCACACCGACCGATGCAGCGGCGATCTCATCGGCCTGCAGCGATTGCAGGGCCCGGCCAAAGCGCCCCTGCAGCACATTGCGCAGCAGCCAATGCGTCAGTGCGCACAGGCCAATGCCCAGCCAAACCCATTGCTGCGAGGTCAGCGGCTGTGCATTCCAGGTCAAGGGCCTGATGCCATAAATCCCTTGTGCGCCGCCAAACACTTCGGTCCATTCGCTCACCAGCTTTTCCACCACGATGCCAAATGCCAGCGTCACCATGGCAAGGTATGGGCCTTTCACGCGCAGCGAAGGCAGGGCAATGAGCACGCCGCAAGCGGCTGATGCGCCTGCGGCAAGAACCAATGCAAACCATGGGTTGATGTCCGTGCGCGTGGTGAGCAGCGCCGCCGCGTATGCGCCTGCAGCAAACAGCCCAGCCTGCCCCAGGGATTTTTGCCCTGCATACCCCACCAGCACGTTCATGCCAGCAGCGCAGAGGTAGTAAACGCACATCATGAAGATGATGCGCAGGTAATAGTCGTTTTGCAGCAAAGCAATGAGGCCGGCCAGCGTGGCAGCCACCAGGGCCGTGCCCACCAAGTGTCGATAGCGCTTCATACTTTCTCCACCATCGCTTTGCCAAACAGCCCGGTTGGACGCAGCGCGAGCACCAGGATCACGAGAGCGAACACGGCCACTTCTCGCCACTGTGCAGACCAGAGGTTCACGAGTGACTCCAGCACGCCCAACGCAAAGCCGCCGATGACGCAGCCGCGGGGGTTGTTCAGCCCTCCGATGATCGCGCCTGAAAAGCCTTTGAGCCCTACGGCCAGGCCCAGGAACAGCGATGCCTGGGCGATCGGCGCCAGAAGAAAGCCCGACAGGCCCGCCAGTGCAGAGCTCATCACGAACGCGCCGGCCATCATCGCGTTGGTGTTGATGCCCATGAGGCTGGCCACTTGGCCATTGGCGGCCACTGCGCGCATGGCCTTGCCGGCCATGGTGTGGTTCATCACCCAGTCCAACCCCAGCGTGATGACTACGGCCACACCCAGCGTCAGCAGCTCTTGCGGGCGCACGCCAATTCCCAGCACGCGGATGACCGAATCACCCAAGGGGCTGGGCACGACCACAGGCTTGGGGCCCCAGATGGCCAGGCCGATGCTTTGCAAAATGACGCCAAAGCCCAGAGTGCTCATGACCCAGGCCATGCCGGGGCGACCCGCAAAGGGGCGCACGCCCACGATGTACAGCAGCCAGCCAAGAGCACCCATGACGCCCAGGGCGGCTGCCAAGGCCAATAGCTGGGCCCCTGTGCCAGGCTGCGTCTGGCCGAAGGTGGTTGAGGTCGCGGGCATGCCCAGCAGCAAGAACAAGGCGCTCATGCTGATGAATGCCCCTGCCGAGACGAACTCCCCATGCGCGAAGTTCAAGGTCTTGGTGGTCGTGAACGTGATGCTGAAACCCAGGGCAACCAGGGCGTATGCGCCGCCGACGGCCAAGCCGCTGAGAATGGATTGCAAGATCGCTTCTGTCATGGTTGACTCCAGAGCGAGGGTCCCGGGTGGCACGGTTACAACCCGGTGGCTTAGAGCATTTTTGTGGGTGCTTATTTCTTGAAGTCAGCGCTGCTCAGCGCTTCAATGACCGCATCCGAGTAGGGCGCGAGCTTGCCGTCCTTCCAGCGAATCCAGACGAAATCCTCGGCCTTCAAGGCTTCGTGATTTGTGGCGCTGAAAGGCTTTTCGTAGGTCTTGAGCAGGCCTTGCACGGGCGCTTGCAAATCCTCCAGCGCTTGGCGCACGGCCTTGCCGTCGGTGCTATCAGCCTGCCGGACTGCGGCGGCATACAGCATCACGGAGTCGTAGCCATGCAGGGCGAAGGAGAAGGAGCCGGGCGCCTTGAGCTTGGCCGAGATGCGCTCGAAGAGGGCCTGCTGCGCAGGGGTGTAGGCATCGGCCACCGTGCGCATGAAGATGGGTTTTTCTGCCAGGTTCTTGCCTGCGGCGTCATAGAAAGTGATGTTGTCGGCCGCCCAGGAGGTGAGTACCAGCGGGAAGTAATCGATCTTTTCCATGCTGCGCACCAATTGCGCGATTGGCGTGCCCTGTGCCCAGACCACCACCGTGTCCACGCCGGCTGACTTCATTTTGTTCAGCTGGGAAGTCATGTCCGTATCGCCCACGCCAAAACGCTCAGTCGCAGCAACGCTGATGCCTTGCAGCTTGGCAATCTCCTCCAGATCCTTGAGCCCGCCTTGCCCATAGCCCGTCGTCTCTGCCATCAAGCCGATGCGTTTGGATTGCTGCGCATTCTTTTTCACATAGGCCATCAGGGCTGCCACTTGTTCCCGGTCCACCATAGAAATGCGGAACATGTAGTTTTCGGCATTGGCGCCCATGGGCTTGGTGATGTCGGTGCCGGACGCCACATTGCCGATGACGGGAATCTTTTTCTGATTGGCAATGTGCTTCCAGGCCATGGCGTTGCCGGAGTTGGTTGGGCCGAATACGGCAGCCACCTTCTCGCGGTCGATCAATTCGCTCATGTTCTGAATCGACTTGGGAGGCGCCGAGGCGTCGTCACGGGTGATCAGCACCAGCTTTCTTCCCAATACGCCGCCTGCTGCGTTGAGATCCGCGATGGCGGCTTCCATACCCAGCACCGCCGCCTGCCCGCTTTGGGCAGAGGGCGATGCTGACAAATCCCCGTTGTAGCCCAGCTTGATGTCTTGTGCGCTGGCCATGGCCGTGGCCACCAAACCGGCTGTGAGCAAGGCTCGCTTGAAGAGTTGAGAAATGCGCATTGCTTGTCTCCTTGTTGGATGTTGTGATTCAAAGTGAACAGGCCCATGGGTCGAGAGCGCATCCCATGCACTAAGCGGCGAGGAATCCGCCGTCCACGGGCAAGGTGACGCCTGTGACATAACTGGCCATGTCCGAGGCGAGAAACACCACCGGACCCACCAGCTCCTGCGGTTGCCCGACACGGGCCATGGGTGTGCGCTGCATGAATGGGGCCAGGCGCTCGGGAGCGCCGCGCGTGTAGGCCGTCATTGGGGTGTCGATCACCCCGGGCGCAATCGCATTGACCCGTACGCCATGTCGAGCCAGCTCCACCGCCATGGCCTGGGTCATCAGCCTGACGGCGCCCTTGGATGGCGAATAACCCACCACATTGGGGATACCGACGCAAGAGGCGATGGAGGCTACGTTGATGACCACGCCCCGCCTGCGTTTGAGCGCGTCCAGCCAAGCCAGGGTCGGGAAAAAACTTCCCATCACGTTGACATTGAGCGTGCGCTGCAGGTTCGATGCGGCCTGCGGGCTGTCCAGACCTTCTCGAATGAGCATGCCGGCGTTGTTGACCAGGATGTCAATGTCGCCCACTTGCGCTGCCAGCGCTTGGCATTCGTCTTGAGAAGTCACGTCCAGCCTATGGGCCACTGCCTGAGCGCCTGTAGCATGAATTTGCGCTGCAACAGTCTGCGCGTTTTGGGCATCCAAATCCGTCACGATGACCTGAGCCCCCGCTTTTGCCAGGCCCTGCGCGATGGCTTGGCCATTGCCTTGGCCCGCTCCGGTGACGAGGGCAATGCGCCCATCGAGGATTCTGGGAGCCATGCATGCGGTGATTTCCATTGGGCCGCTCCTTGGATGCGCTGTTCAAGCGCTCGTGGGCAGTGCTGCCTGGTTGGCCAATGCCCGCCCGGCGATGTAGCCAAAGGTGAGGGCCGGGCCGAGCGTGATGCCCGCGCCGGGGTAATTTCCGCCCATGATGCTGGCGGCGTCGTTGCCGACCGCGAACAGCCCCCGCACAGGTTGCCCGTCTTTTTGCAAGACTCGGCAATGCTGGTCCGTGGCCAGACCGGCGAAAGTGCCAATGTCTCCGACAACGACCTGGATGGCATAGAACGGGCCATGCTGGATTGGCGCCATGCAAGGGTTTGGTTTGACCAGCGCATCGCCCTGGTAGCGGTTGTAGGCAGTGCTGCCTTTGGCGAATCGGGTGTCGGTGCCAGATATGGCATCGCGGTTGAATGCCTCGACCTCCTCTAGCAAGGCATCCGGGGGGACGCCGATGGCTTGCGCCAGCGCTTGCAGGCTGCCCCCCCGCTTGAGGTAGCCGCTTTTCAAATGCTTGCCAATGGGCAGCGGAAATGGAGCCACTGCGCCCATGCCGTATTCACGCAAATGCGCGTGGTCACACACCAGCCAGCAGTTCACAGCAGGGCTGCCGGCGCAGGCTTTCACCAAATCCTGGATGAAGTCATGGTAGGACAGGGCCTCATTGGTGAAGCGCCTGCCCTGGGCCGTGACGGCAATCACCCCCGGTTTGGCGCGATCGATGAAGTGCGGCATGACCCCATCGGTGCCATCCTTGCGCTTGACGATCGATGTAGGGCACCAGGCGGCGGCATTGGGGATGGTTGGGTCTACCCAGCCGCCGACGGATTCGCCAAGGCGCAAGCCATCGCCGGTATTGGGCGTTGGTGACGGAGTGAAATGCTCATGGCCGGTGGGCGCATGCGGGAACAATTGCTTGCGGCGCTCAATGTCATGGGGAAAGCCGCCGCAGGCGAGCACGACCCCACGGCGCACGCGCAGGTCTGTGGGCTGGCCCTCGCGAACCACCGTCGCGCCCACGACCCGACCTTGATCGGTGATGAGCTTTTGCGCTGGGCAGTTGAGCCAAACGGGGATGCCCAGATCCAGACCGGCCTTGAAGAGTCTGCCAGCCAGCGCATTGCCATTGGTCAGTGTCATGCCCCTGCCGTGCTGCAGCACGTCGGCGAAGTGCTTGCCAAAGCGCTTGGCGACATACCAGAAGGACTCCAATGACTTGAAGGCGCGCAGGAAATGCCAGAGCTCCTTGCCGGATCCCAGCATCATGCCGAACACCGTCAGCTCCGGCACGGGTGGTGCCAGTTGCGCGACGTGTTGCCCAAGTTCTCTGGCATCGAAAGGGCGCGTCACCATGGAGCGTCCACCGGGCTGACCGCCAGGTGCTTCGGCGTGATAGTCCGGAAACACAGCCGGCATGTCGAACTGGACGCAGGTGTTGTTCGTAAAAAAATCGATGGCCTGGGGCCCGTTCTCGATGAAGGCGGTCACGCGGTCGGCATCAAAGTGCGTCGTTGTCTCATGCTGCAAATAGCTGCGCGCAGCATCCACAGGCTCATGAATGCCTTGCTGCTTGGCCAGTTCGGTGCCAGGAATCCACAGCCAGCCGCCCGAGCGTGCCGTCGTGCCGCCATAGACGGGGGCTTTCTCCACGACCAATACCTTCAAGCCTTGGTGAGCAGCCGTGATGGCTGCTGACATACCGGAAGCGCCGGTGCCTATCACCAGAACGTCATACATGGATTCCTGCTCGCTCATTGCTTCATCCCTTGCCATCGCCGGTCATTCCTGGTTTGGTTGTATAAATTAGCTTAATACTAATCCATGTTTTATTTACTAATGGTTTACCCTTGATGTATGCACTTGATATTGTTTGATGTAATCGGCGGACTCGGGCTTGGTGTCAAAGCAGCGCACCGCAGCATTGGGGCCGGGAGGTTGGTGGCCGCAGAAAACGTGGCTGGGGGCTGTATATTGGCGCGGCAGTAGTGCCGTGCGCCAGCTGCGTCATGCAAGCGCGATGGATTCAACCCAACCGTTAGGAGAAAGGCATGCCTGCAGCCGATGCAGCAAGCAGTGGGCTCGCGCCCGAAAAAGGGCGCCGTGGCATTCAGTCGATCGAGGTCGGTGGGCAGCTGTTGCTGGCCCTTGGCGCCCAGGGCCGGCCGATGCCATTGAGGGAGTTGGCCAAGGCGGCGGACATGGCCCCGGGCAAGGCCCACCCCTATCTCGTGAGCTTTGCCAAGCTGGGCTTGGTTACGCAGGAGCCATCTACTGGCTATTACTGGCTCGGCCCGACGGCCATGCAGCTGGGCCTGGTGACTTTGCGCATGCTCAATCCCGTGCGCGAGGCCACGCCCTACGCACAGGCCCTGGCGCGGGAAACTGGTCACAGCGTTGGGCTGTCCGTTTGGGGCAATCAAGGGCCGACCATGGTGTTTCTCTTTGATGCGATCTATCCACTGCACACCAATATTCGCACCGGCACCGTCATGTCTTTGGCGGGCACGGCCACAGGGCGTTTGTTTGCTGCCTATCTGCCGGCCAAGCTGATCGAGGAATCACTGCTCGAAGATGAGCGTCGCCTTGGGCCGGACATTGCCAAACCGATTGATGCCGATGAGTTGCAGGAGATGCTCAAACAGGTGCGCAAGCACGGCGTCTCACGCGCCGTGAACAACCCCACCCCAGGAGTGTGTTCGTTTGCCGCGCCAGTGTTTGACTACTCCGGCAACATCGTGCTCGGTGTGACCTTGATGGGGCACACGCGCGCCTTTGACGTCCATTGGAATGGACCTCAGGCCAATGCTGTGCGGGCCTGTGCCCAGGAGGTTTCAAAGCGTCTGGGAAGCCCTGCGCACAGCTTGGCGCAAGCGAGCTCCAAGGCTGGGAGGGTATAGCCACCTTCGGTATGGCTTGCAAAGGCAGGCCGTGCCAACTGGCCCGGCTGTGCGGCTGCATGAGTCGGGATGTGCCTTGCAGATCTTCCCGAGCATCGTGGCTTTGAACCCAATCACCCCCAGAGCCGGATACGCAGGTAAACCTGCAGCAGCAACAGGCCCAGTGCGAAGCCCAGGCTGCCGTAGAGTAGCGATTGCAGCAGGCGGTTGGTGCGTTTTTGCTCTTCGATCAGGCGGCGCAGTTCCTGGTCGCGTTGTTGCACGCTGTGCTGCAGGAAGTCCTGCACCAGGCGCGGCAGGGCTGGGAGGATTTGCGCGTAGCGCGGCGCTTCATTGCGCAGTTCTTGCCATAGGCGCTTGGGGCCGACCTGATCGACCATCCACTTTTCCAGAAAGGGTTTGGCGGTGCTCCACAGGTCGAGGTCGGGGTCGAGTTGGCGGCCCAGGCCTTCGATGTTGAGCAGGGTTTTTTGCAGCAGCACCAGCTGCGGCTGGATTTCGACGTGAAAGCGCCGTGAGGTCTGGAACAGGCGCATCAGCACTACGCCCAGCGAGATTTCCTTGAGTGGGCGGTCGAAGTAGGGTTCGCAGACGGTGCGGATGGCTGCTTCAAGCTCGGCCACGCGGGTGTTGGCCGGCACCCAGCCGCTTTCGACGTGCAGTTCGGCAATGCGCTTGTAGTCACGGCGGAAGAAGGCGGTGAAGTTTTGCGCCAGGTATTCCTTGTCGAAGTCGGTCAGTGTGCCGACGATGCCGAAGTCCAGCGAGATGTAGCGCCCGAAGCTGCGCGGGTCGAGGCTGACCTGGATGTTGCCCGGGTGCATGTCGCCGTGGAAGAAGCCGTCGCGAAACACCTGGGTGAAGAAGATGGTCACGCCATCGCGCGCCAGTTGCGGCAGGTTGACGCCGTGCTGCCTGAGGGTTTCGGTTTGGCTGATGGGTACGCCCGTCATGCGCTGCATGACCATGACGTCGGTGTGGCAGTAGTCCCAGAAGACTTCGGGGATCAGCACCAGATCCAGCCCTTGCATGTTGCGCCGCAGCTGGGCGGCGTTGGCCGCTTCGCGCATCAGGTCGAGTTCGTCGTGCAGGTAGGTGTCGAATTCGGCCACGACTTCGCGCGGCTTGAGGCGCTTGCCATCGGCGGAGAGTTTTTCCAGCCAGCCGGCGAGCATGTGCATCAGCGCCAGGTCTTTCTCGATGACTTTGAGCATGCCCGGGCGCAGTACTTTGACGGCCACGTCATGGCTTTGGCCGTGCTTGTCCACCAGGGTGGCGAAATGCACCTGCGCGATGGAGGCGCTGGCCACGGGCTGGCGCTCGAAGCTGGTGAAGACGGCGTCGATGGGGCGGCCGAAGGCTTTTTCGATGATGGCTACGGCCAACTCGCTGTCAAACGGCGGCACGCGGTCTTGCAGCCGCGCCAGCTCGTCGGCAATGTCTGGCGGCATCAGGTCGCGCCGCGTGGAAAGAACCTGGCCGAATTTGACGAAGATCGGGCCAAGCTGCTCCAGCGCCAGGCGCAGCCGTTGGCCGCGCGGCGCCTGCAGATTGCGCCCGCGCGAGAGCAGGCGCACCAGCGTCTGCGCCCAGCTGCTGCGCAATTGGGTGAGCACCATTTCATCCAGGCCATAGCGCAATACCACCCAGACGATGGCCCAACCGCGTAGCAATTTGCTCATGGCGGTGCTGTCGGCGTTCAGGCTTGCGGCGCCTGGGTGGGCGCGGCGGGCGAGTCGGGTGAATTGGGCGCGGCCGCAGCCGGCGCTGGCGCATCGTTGGCGGGCCCGGTGCGCACGACGGCGACCGGATATTCGGCGGCATGGCCTTGGCCGGTGGCCGGTGCTGGGGCGGCGCCGGTGCCCGTGCGGCTGCTCAAGCCGCCCCAGGTGGCCAATGCGCCTTGGGCGAACTTGCGCAGCGCATCGGCCACGATGCGGCCCAGTTGCGCCAGCTTGTGCGCTGGCACATCGCCGACCAGGCGCGCCAGATCGTCTTCCACATCCCAGCGCACGTTGTCGATGACCCAGTTCAGCTCGCTGGCCAGGGCCACATCGCCGGCAATGCGGATCGGCGGGCGCTCGCCTTGGGCGGCGTGGCGGGCCAGTTGGCTGATGGAGGGCTCGGCCACCTCAACCAGCAGATCACTGCTTTGCTGGGTGCTGTCCAGGTCCAGCAGGCCTGCGGGCGTGATGCGCACCTGGCCGTTGAACTGGCGCCAGCTCAGGTAGATGGTTTTGCCCTGTTGCTTGGCCAGACGCTGCTGGGCCTGGGGCTCTTGCTGCAGCACGTGGTTGAGCAGCAGCACCATGCGGCGCTGCATTTCTTCGATCAGCCAGGCCGGCAGCGTGATGCTTTTGCCAATGCTGCTGGCGATGTTGCTCAGAAAAGAGAGTGGGGACTGTATTGCCATAGGCCCCGATTGTGCTTGAAGTTGGCCGCCATGCTGGGCCTTGCGGCTTTCTCGCGCGGCCACTGGCCCGGCCTTCGCAGGGCAAAAAAACCCGCCTGGCTGCGAAAGGGCGAGGCGGGTTTGGGCGTTTGCCCGTGCCGTGGGCTGGTCCCCCCGACAGGAATCGAACCTGTATCTAGCGCTTAGGAGGCGCTCGTTCTATCCATTGAACTACGGGGAGGGCCGGGCTCGGGCGCGGATTGTACTGGTCGCAGGCTCTGACACGGCCTCAGCCCAGCTGCAAGCGCTGGCGCGCAGCCTGGTACTCGCGCTCCAGCCGATCCACCAGGGCGGCGGTGGAGGTCACGGCCTTGATGGCGCCAATGCCCTGGCCGCAGCCCCAGATGTCGCGCCAAGCCTTGGTTTTCTGCGCCTGACCGTCGCTGGTAGTGGCAAAGCTCATGTCCTTCAAATTGCCTTCGGGCAGATTGTCTGGATCCAGCCCGGCATTGCGGATGCTGGGCGCCAGGTAATTGCCATGCACGCCAGTGAACAGGCTGGAATACACGATGTCGTCCGACGTGTGATCGACGATGGCCTGCTTATATTCCTGTGAAGCGTTGGCCTCATCGGTGGCGATGAATGCCGAGCCCATATAGGCAAAGTCCGCCCCCATGGCCTGGGCCGACAAAATCGCATCGCCCGTAGCCATGGCGCCCGACAGCGCCAAAGGCCCGTCAAACCATTCGCGGATTTCCTGCACCAGGGCAAATGGGCTTTTCACGCCCGCATGACCGCCAGCGCCGGCAGCCACGGCGATCAGCCCATCGGCGCCTTTTTCAATGGCCTTTTTGGCAAAGGCGTTGTTGATCACATCGTGCAACACGATGCCGCCATAGCTGTGCGCTGCTTCATTGATTTCAGGGCGCGCGCCCAGCGAGGTAATCACGATGGGCACGCGGTACTTGACCAGCAACTCCATATCCTGCTCAAGCCGGTTGTTGCTTTTGTGGACGATCTGATTGATGGCAAAGGGCGCGGCCGGGCGCTCAGGGTTTTTGGCATTGTGCTCGGCGATGCCCTCGGTAATCTCCTTGAGCCAATCTTCCAGCACTGAAGCGGGCCGGGCATTGAGCGCCGGCATGGAGCCCACGATGCCCGCCTTGCATTGGGCCAGCACCAACTTGGGGTTGCTGATAATGAACAAAGGCGAGCCAATGACGGGCAGGCGCAGATTCTGCAAAACAGCGGGAATACGTGACATAAAAATCCTTGAATCGACAAAAAGCCATTTGGCGATGGGCCTGGTGGACGGCTGTGTGCTGCTGCGTGGCAGGTGGGCAGGCGCGGGCCAGGATTGGCCACTGATTCTAGAGCCACTCGCCTTGCCAGCCGTATGCATGGCTTGCAGCCCATGCGACAGCGCCAGATGAGCTGGGATGGGCCTGTTGGGCCATGGGGCGCTCATGCCTCATGTCAAAGCGGACTGCAACTGCGGGCATGGCAGGCGTTTGCCTTGTGCTGGTTGCGAGAGCTCCAAAACAACACGGCCACCTCTTACAAAGGTGGCCGTGAAGGCAGTCAAATTTTGCAGGCTTGGCCCTGCAACATCAAACCTTGAATTGTTCGCGATCCAGCCCTTGAATCCAGCGGGGCGGCTTGCCGCGGCCTGTCCAGGTTTCCCCTGTGGCTTTGTTCATGTATTTGATGGCTACTTTCTTGGCGGCTCCTGGCTGGCGGTTAGCCTTGCTGTTGCCGAACACATCCGCCACACTCAAATCATTTTTTTGCACAATGGCGCGCACCTGTTCAATGGCTTGGGCGCGCTCTTGCTCACGAATTTTTTGAATGCGTTGCTCCAATTCTTCGCGCTGTTGAAGGAGTGCGGTTAATTCAGACATCAGGAATCTCCACTAAGTTTAAGAATGAGAGGTTAATCAGTTATTGAGCGATTGTATCGCAAAGCGGAGGTTGTTTAAATGACTTGTCAGGCGGCAAGTCTGCGCTGTTCGCACGGCGTTGCCTTTGAGCGCAGAATTTTCATTCACAACACGCACTGGTCGTAAAACATCTTTGAATTTTCTAGGCTGTTTGGTAAAGGTGGGTGCTTTTAGAGCCTGTTCAAAATCTTTGCGCGGCGGTCAAGAGAGCGGATTTGGGCAGCTCTGCTGCGTTGCAAAGCCTCTCCATGGCCCCAGCTATGGCTGCGTTTTGCGCCTTGCAGCCCATCCCAAACCGCTTCTTGCCCACCCGCGCCGAGATTTTGAACAGGCTCTTAGGGTTGCTGGGCGCCTACAGCTCGGAAAGTCAAAAAAACTTCCACGCCAGCGTTGCTTGGCTGCTGTGCTTTGCATTCCATTTGAAGAGGCTTGTTGCCCACTTGTCCAAGAAATTGAACAGCCCTTGGGAGATCCTGAATATAAATTTTCTTTCAATGTTGCCTTGTCGGGTGCAGATCAAGAGCAGATTGAATTGGTTGCAGCCTTGTCATTGATCTGTCACAAATTAAGCAAGGCAAGGGCATGAGCATTCAGGTGTGCTGCCTCTTCAGCTGAAGGCCAGGTTTTGTGCAGCATTAAAACCTGGCCATGGCGCAGCAAAGTCGCAGGCGGAGCGCCTCGCGCTTGTGCCTAGGGCAGAGAAGCAGAGCAGGGACGGAGCCCTTACCCAGGGCGTGGGTATGGCCCGTGGCGATTGGTGCAAGATCGATAGCATTATAATGAAGCGAATCGTTGCTATTCTTATTTTAGATCCTGGTCTTTTCGTTCGCAGGCATGTTGCTTGCAGGGGGGTAGGGTCTTTGGGAGAACAGGCCAGAAACAGTGCCCCGGCTCTGGCTTGAGCACGGGATGCGCGGCGCGGTTTTAACCGCGCCGTTTTTGCGGCCTGGGCCGGGCGGGCAGGCGTGTTGCTTGCGGCAAACCGCGCCATGGGATGGAGGCGCGGTTGCGCACCGTGTTGTTTTTTTGCACCACGCGCATGCCCTTTTGCGTAATGCTGGGCAAGCGAAGATTTTTTTCTCACTGAGGAGTTTTATGTCCGCGCTGAAAAGCACCCCTTTGTTTCGTCTGAGTGTTTTGCAGGTGGCGTTGTTGGCGGGTTTTGCCCATGCTCAGCAGCCGTCTGATGCATCGAAGAAGGATGCGGAATTGCCTGCCGTGCAGGTGCAGGGCCAGGCCCCCACGGCTGAGCCTGTAGAGGATTGGCGTGCTCAGGAGCGCAGCACCGACACCGACCTGAAGGAGGTGCTGGCCGACCAGGCGGCGGTGCAGTTTGGCGGCGGCAATGGAGTGTCGCAGTGGGTCACGATCCGTGGCATGGGGCAGGATCAGATCGACTACGTGGTCGATGATGCCTCCAGCGATGCGCAGATCTTCCACCACCAGGGCCGCTTCATGATGGATCCGGCGCTGGTGAAGATCATCGGCATCGAGAAGGGCACGGGCTCGGCCAGCTCGGGCATTGGTGCCACCAGCGGCAAGATCGAGGCCACTACGGTCGATGCACTGGATTTGTTGCGCGATGGCCAGGACGTGGGCTTTCGCGTCAATGGCGGCATCAACACCAACAAGGGCCGCAACGGCGGGCTGTCCGTCTATGGCCGCAGCGGCAATTTCGATGGCCTGTTCGTAGGCAACCGCGTCGATGACCAGAACTACAAGGACGGCAGCGGCCGCGAGATCGGCAACAGCGCGCTCGATGGACGCAGCTTCATGGCCAAGGCCGGGGTGAATTTCAGTGACGACCTGCGTCTGACGCTGAGCCACCGTCGCGAGCAGGAGTCGGGTTTGCGCAATCTGCGCGAGGAGTTTTTCTTCGACACCGCCAACGACGATCCTGCACACCGCCGCCGCACGGTGGACACCACCACAGCGGCGTTGCGTGGCGGCCAGCTGGGCTTCATCGACACCCTAGATTTGAATGCCTCGATGATCCGCTCCGAGCAAAAAAGTGGCGCTGGCCGGCGCCTGCAGGCCTCGACGGCGAACATCGACACCAATGCCGGCAACCTGCGCCTGAGCAGCCGCCTGGGCGCGCACCGCATCAAGTACGGCGTGAACCTGCGCCAGCAGCAGGCTGACTCCACGGGCTCCAAGGCCGCGGGGCTGGGCAAGCAAGAGAAAACCGACGCCGGCTTGTACGTCGAAGGCATCTGGAGCTGGCACCCCATCACGCTGACCACCGGCCTGCGCTATGACCGCTTCAGCCTCAAGTCCAACGAAGGCGCCAAGCATTCGGATGGCAACGTCAACCCCAGCGTCGGCCTGATCTGGGATGCCACCGACACCCTGTCCTTCAACATCAGCCACAACCGCGCCAGCCGCAGCCCGCGTTTTTACGAGGCCCTGCTGGCCAGCACGCCTGTGCGCTACGACCGCGATCTGAAGGCCGAGCGCTCGCAGAATTCGGAAATTGGTTTTGACTGGGTCGATGGCGGACTGGCTGTTTCCGGCAGCTATTTCCAGCAGAAGATCCGCGATCTGCAGAACTTTGCCGGCATGAACTGTGTGGAGCGGGTTTGCGAATACCGGCTGGTGCGCAACAACGGCGAACTGACCAACCGCGGCTACGAGCTCAACAGCAGCTACCGCTGGCGCGATCTGACGGCCCGCCTGGGCGTGGCGCACAGCAAGCCCAAGCTCAACGGTGCGACCTACGATTCGGTGGCCACGGCCATCCCGATGGGCCGCCAGTGGACCACCGGCTTGAGCTACCACTACCGCCCCTTCAACCTGGAGCTGGGCTGGCGCGGTCGCTATGCGCAAAAGGGCAGCTACATCAACGCCACCCGTGGCAGTGGCACGCCCGTCTCGCGCAGCGGCTACGGCGTGCACGACCTGCACGCCACCTGGATGCCGCTGGGCAAGGACACGCTGCACGTCAACTTCGCCGTGCACAACGTGGCCGACAAGCTCTACCGCAACCACAGCCAGCGTTCGGGCAACAACGCCTTGCCCGAGCCAGGCCGCGAATTCCGCCTGAGCGTCAACTACCGCTACTGATCACTCTCGCTGCGCTCAGCGCGCGAGTGCGCGGCCAGGTTTGATCGCCTCTGCCGCGCCCCGCGTGCTCTCCCGCCCCCACAGCCACGGCCCTGCCGTGGCTTTTTCATGGCCTCGGCAGCAGAGCTCACCACCACAGCAGCGCCACGCAAAACAGTGCCAGCACCGATACCGAGGGCAGCGCCGCCAGCAGCACCAGGCGCTGCACCCAGGCGCGCTGGCCGGCAGCCTCTGGCGGGCACAGCTGCACGGCCATCTCCACCTTCGCCGGGGAGGCCATGAGCAGCAGTGCCGCGCTGACGTTGTGCGCCGCCATGAAGGGCAGCAGCGGCAGGCCCATTTGCAGCGCGATGCGCGCCTGAGTGTCGGCCAGCATGGCATTGGCGCCGGTGTTGGAGCCGGTGTTGGAGCCGGTGACGAAGCCGCCCAGCGCACCGACGAACGGCGCTGCCAGCGCATATCCGTGGCCCAGTCCGGCCAACGCCTGCGCCAGGCGGGCGGCCATGCCCGAAAGCGCCATCACCAGCCCCAGCAGGATGTAGCACACCGCCACCGCAGCCACCAGGGCCCAGCCGTGCAGCACGCGGGCCTGCAGGCCGCGCCACTGCAGTGCTGGAAGGGGCGTGCTGCCGCGCTGCACGCGCCAGGCCGTCAGCGCCGTGGCCAGCCAAAGCCACAGCGCGGGCGATGCCAACGCCATCCAGGCGCTGCCCGCCAGCCCGGCGGCGCGCAGGCCCTGCGCGGCCAGCAGCAGCCCACCCAGCAGCAGCGCATAGGCCTGCAGAGCCAGCAAGGCTGCCTGCGGCAGCGGCGGCCAGGCGCCGCGTTGGCGCATCAGGTGCAGCAGCATCACCAGCAAGGCCCCCAGTGCCCCAGCTGGCGCCGTGCCGGCCAGCCGGTTGCAGGCCCACACGGCCAGCCACAACGCCAGTGCCGAGGCCGTGGCCAGCCCCAGCGCACGGCCGCGCTGCCCCGGTTGCCCGGCCAGCCAGGCCGCGCCCCAGCCCGCCACCAGAAAGGGTGGCAGGCTCAGCCAGGCCGAGGCCTCGCCCAGTGCCTGAAAAGGCAGCTCGGCCATGCGTGCAGCAATCAGCGTGCCCGGCCCCATCGAGCCCCAGGGTACGGCGCACAGCCCCAGCAGGCCCACCAGCGCCGCGCGCGCTGGCGCCAGGCCCAGGTGCAGCAGCAGCGGAATACCCACCGTCACGCCAATGCCAAAGCCGGTGACCGACTCGGCAAATGGCGTCGCCCCATGCACCACCAGCAGCGCCGCCCCCACGCCCTGTCCGGCGCGCTGGCGCAGCCAGCCGGCCAGGGCCGCCTGCGCGCCGCTGGCTTGCAGCAGCTGGCTCAGCGCCAGGCCGCCGCCGATGATGCCCGCCACCTCCAGCACCACTGGCAGCCAATGCCAAGCTGCTGATGCCAGCGCTGGCGTGCCCGGCAGGCTGCCGCCCGTCAGGGGCTGGGTCGCCGCCAGGGCCAGCGCCACAGCCAGCCCCAGCAGGGCTGCGCGCAATGACGGCCAGCCGCGCAATAAGGCGCCCAGCACCGCAAGAACGGGTAAAAATGCCGCCAGGGACCACATGACATGCACTCCTGAAATTCCTTATCTGCAATTTTAGTTTCCGATAAGAAATTAAAAAACATGGCAAATACCCTGATGAACCCCTTGCCCGGCGAGCCTCAGGAGCCCCAGCCAGGGCCTGGCCGACACGACGCCGCCTTCGGCGCGGCCGTGCGCGCGCGCCGCGCAGAGATCGGCATCACCCTGGAGCAACTGGCCGAGGCCACCGGCATCTCGCGCAGCGCGCTCTCGCGCATCGAGCGCGGCGCCCTGGCCACCAGCCTGAACTACGGCCTGGCCATCGCCCAGGCGCTGGGGCGCGAGCTGCCCGAGCTGCTGGGCCAGGCTGGGTCGGTCGGCCACCACATCACGCGTGCGGCCGATGGGGTGCGTTACGTCGATCCGGCCACGGGTGTGCAGCGCCAGGCGCTGGCGCGCCCGGCCCCGGGGGTGGAATGGGTGGCCTACACGCTGCCCGTGGGCGCGCAGACCGGCACCTTCGCACCCCATGGCCCGGGCACGCGCGAGACCTTCCATGTCGTCTCGGGCACGGTGGAGATTGAGCTGGATGGCCAGGCCGTTCGCCTGGGCCCGGGCGACACCGCCACGTTGCGCGCGGACGTGGCGCACCGCTTTCGCAACACCGGGCGCAGCGCGGCGCGCGTCATGCTGATCGTGGCCGAGCCCAGGGCCTGTTGAGGTTTAGGGGTTGTTGAGATTTAGTCTTGCGGCGGTGTTTTCGGTCAAAACTCCACAGCTGCCGCGTTTTCGCCTTGCATCTGCGGCTTTTGCCTCGAAAAACTGCTTTGTGCCCACTTGCACCGAAACTTTGAACAGGCGCTCAATGACAGCAAAACCTGAACGACCTAGACCCAGTGCCCTCTTGGCAGCGGTGTTGCACGATGGGCACGGCATTGCCGAGCCTGTGCTCAAAGCCTTTGTGCAACGCTTGCAGGCTCGTGGCGTCCGTGTGCGTGGCTTGCTTCAGGACAGCGTCGTGCAGGCTGACACGGCTGCTGATGGCAGCAGCATTTGCCAGCGCCACATGGAATTGGTGGATGTGCAAGGTGGCCAGCGTTATCTGATCTCTCAGGTGCTGGGCAAGGGGTCGCAAGCCTGCTGTCTGGATGCAGCAGGGGTGGCTGCAGCCAGCGTCGTGCTGCGTCGCGCCCTGCATGAGCAGCCCGATCTGATCGTGGCCAACCGCTTTGGCAAGATTGAGATCGAAGGCTCCGGCTTGCGCCAGGAAATTGCTGCCGCTGCTGCTGCTGGCATTCCATTGCTCACGGCCGTGGATCAGCGTTTTTTGCCCGAGTGGCAGGCTTTTTGCGGTGGTATGGGCATGCAGCTTCCGCCCGACGTGCAAGCCTTGGAGCAGTGGTGGCAACACCTGCCCTGAGTATCTCGTTCAAGGCCGCTGCATAACACGCTCTAAGCGGCAATGGGCCCGACGCCATCATGGCGCAGGGCTGGGCGGTTCGGTGCGCACCATTTTGTCGAAGGCCTTGTCCACCACTTCGGTGTGGCGCACGCGCTCCTTGTCGCGTGGCGCGGCTTTGGCGTTGAGGATGTCGAGCTGCTCCTGGATGGCGGCGGCGATTTGCAGCATGACGCGGTGCAGGCCCAGCTGCTGGCGGCGGCTGTTGGCCAGGTGGTCTTGCACGGGTTGCAGGGCGCTGGCCACCAGGTGGCCCAGCTCGCGCGCGGCCAGCAGGCGGCTGGTTTGTTCGGCCAGGTCTTTTTCTGCCTGGCTTGGGCTGGCGGCGTCAGCCTGTGCGGCAGGCGGCTGCGCGGCGGCCAGTTGTTGCAGGCTGGCCAGCAGTTCGGCCCAGGGGGCGGCGGGCTGGTTGGCGCTGGCTTCGGCCTGGGCGCGGGTGGCGCGCACCAGGTCGATGAGTTGGGCGACGATTTGCCCGCCGGTGTCGGCATCGGCGCCGCCCATGGCTTGCGTGCGCTGGTAGTTGAGCTGGATTTCGCGCCAGCGCGCCTGCTGCGCTTGGCTCATGTGGCCGCGCAGCTCGGCGAGCTTGAGCAGGTTTTCCTCTGCGCCGGTGGTCAGCAGCTGCGCTTCGCCCAGGTAGTGGTCGTCCAGCAGTTGCTGCATTTCGGCTTCGTTCATGACGCTGGTGATTTTCTCGGCCAGCTTGTTCATGTTGCGGTAGGAGCCTTGCAGCTTGAAGGGCGGCTCGGTGCGGTTGGCGTCGGCCTGGGCGGCGCTGGCGATGTATTGCTGGTTGACGCGGTAGACGATTTCGCGCACAGCCAGCATGCGCTGGAGCACGGCGTCGATCTCGCGCAGCTCGGCGGCGCTGTAGTCGTGGCTGAGGTCGCCGGCGGAGAATTCCCGGCCCTGCGCCTTGCCGATGAGCAGGTACAGGTCCTTGAGATCGCGCGTGGCCAGCGGCGCCAGGGTGGGGTTGCTGGTCAGGCTGTTTTCGATGTAGCTGAGCTTGAAGGTCTCCTCCATGCCGCCGAGCACGTCGCCCAGGTTGTAGACGTCGGCGCGGTTGGCCAGCATGTCGGGGATCTTGAAGACCTCGCCCGATTCGGTGTAGGGGTTGCCGGCCATGACGATGCAGAACTTCTTGCCGCGCATGTCGTAGGTCTTGGTGCGCCCGCGCCAGACGCCCTCGATGCGGCGCGTGCCGTCCGACAGCGAGATAAAGCGCTGTAAAAACTCCGGGTGGGTGTGCTGGATGTCGTCGATGTAGAGCATGACGTTGTTGCCCATCTCCAGCGCGAGGTTGAGCTTTTCCAGCTCTTGGCGGCTGGTGGCGTCGGGCGCCTGGGCGGGGTCGATGCTGCGCACTTCGTGGCCCAGCGCCGGGCCGTTGATCTTCATGAAGATCAGCCCCAGGCGGCTGGCGACGTATTCCATCAGCGTGGTTTTGCCGTAGCCGGGTGGGGAGATCATCATCAGCAGGCCCATCAGATCGGTGCGCTTGTGCTCGCCCACGGTGCCCATTTGCTTGGCCAGGTTGTCGCCGATGACGCTCAGGTACACGTCGTTGATGAGCTTGTTGCGCACGAAGCTGGCCAGCGGCCGGGGCTTGAACTCGTCCAGCCGCATGGCCGCGCGCTGCTCGGCCAGGATGTCCTGACGCAACTGCTGGTAGCGGCGCAGGCCGGGCACGAAGTGGTTGGTGTGCCAGTGGGCGCGGCGCGCGAAGTCGTCCACGCCCAGCTCCAGCGCGCCATCGTGGATGCGCGGGTGCTGGCCCAGCAGGCCGGTGACGGTGGTGCGCAGCGGCACGTGCAGCACCTCGTGCGCCGTGCCTTCGTGCAGCAGGGCCAGGGCGGCGGCTTCGGGCACGTAGTCCAGCGCGGCCTGGGCGTTCTTGGCGGATGTGCTGGCCTCGGCCTGGGCGATGGCGCTCAGCCACTGGACGGCCAGGGCAAAGCGCACGGCCAGCGGCTGCTCGGCATCGTGCAGGGTGGCGTGCAGCTCGGCCCAGCGGCCCTGGGGTTGCAGGCGCTCTTGCAGGCTGTGCAGCAAGGCTGCCGCCTGGCTGGAGAAGTGCAGCCGCGCCGCGCCGCCGCTGGCGGGGCCGGCCAGCTCCTCGGCCAGATAGGCCGCGGCCTGGGCGGCCAGGGATTGCAGGGCGGTATTGCTGTGCTGTGGCCTGGGCTGGGTCGGATCGTCCAAGTCGGCTTGGGCGGCCAGGTCGGCCGGCGCAAACACGGCTTCGAGCTGCTGGCTGCGCGCAAAGGCCAGCAGGGCCTGGGCCATTTCCTGCTCCAGTGCGGTGCGCGCCTGGGCGCTGCCCAGCAGTTGCTGCATGGCGGCGGCGCCCTGGGCGCGGCTGGGCCAATGGCGCGCTTGGGCGGCCAGTTTGAAGCCCGGCTCCGCGCCGCCATCCAGGCCCGCACTCAGGCTGCTCCACAGCAGCACGGCCAGGGCGCGGGCGCGGGCGTCGTGCGCCAGCACGCCGGCCTGCTCCTGCAGCGGCAGCAGCGCTTGCAGGATGAGGGCGGCATCGTGATCGTGGATGCCGCGCTCATAGCCTTCGCGGTAGCGCGGCGCGGCAAATTCGCGCACGGCGCGCACCAGCTCCTCGGGCTTGGGCAGCAAGGCCATGAGCTGGTCGCGGCTGGGGGCGGCGGCGCCGGCTTCTCCGCTTGGCTCGCCGCCTTCGCCGCCCTGGCTGGCGGTGCCTGTGGTGCCCACTGCTCCCACCCCTGTTTGGCGCGCTGCTTGCAGCATTTGCAGGGCCAGGTATTCAGCGCGGCTCAATTGGGGCGATTCGGATTCGAGCGAGACGTCCCAGAACGGGCGCAGCGCGGCCAGCTCGGGCGCGTGCAGCGGCTCCATGAAGTCCGTGCCCGTCAGGTGCAGATGCAGCGTGTCGCCGCGCGGCATCAGCGTCAAATCCAGCGCCTGGGTGTTGACGGAAAAGCGGTGCCGGCCCAGGCGGATGACGCTGCCGTCGCCTTCGAACAAATCGCTCTTGTCGCGCAGTGCGCGCAGGGCCTGGTCGCGGATGCCTTTGAGGCGCGCCTCGATGTCGTCGGCCTTGACGTGGTCGTGCAGCGCGCGCAGGCGCTCGGCCAGCTCGCGCAGCTTGAGGATCAGCGCATCGCCGGCGAAGAAGGCGTTGAGCGCGTCCTGCCCGTCCATGCGCTCGGTGCGGCGCGGCAGCCCTTCCAGAATGCGCAGCGCAGCGTCGAACACGCCCTGGGCGCGGCGTTGGCGATCGTCCAGCAGGGCCTGTTTGTGGGTTTCGAAAGTCTCCAGCAGCTCCTCGCGCTTGGCGATGATGTCGGTCAGGAACTGCTCGTGCTCGCCGTACTGGCTCTCCAGCTCTTCGAGCTGCACCAGCAGGCGGGCCAGTTGCTCGTCGCATTTTTCCGGGTCGGTGGCCAGGGCCAGGGCGCTGGCGATGCTTTGGCCAAACAGCGCGAACTGCGCGCCGAACTGCGCCACCTGCTCGGCCGCGCCCATGCCGCGCTTTTTCTGCTCGGTGCGGGCGCGGCTTTGGTTGAGCGCGGCGTAAATCTCGGAGATGCCCTGCACGATGCGGGTGCGCTGCGTGGGGTCGTCCACGCGCAGCACGGCCATCAGCTCGGAGAGCGTGTCCAGCTCGGCCGACATGGCCTGCATGGCCGCCAGCGGCTCTTGCAGCTGGGGTGTGGTCTGGGCCTTGGCGACCTGCTCATCCAGCTGCTTGAGCCCCTCGGTGTAGGGGGCCAGGGCCTCGTCGCTGGCGAGGAATTCGGCCGTGCGCTGGGCCGTCTCGGCGTGGGCGGCGTCCAGCTCGGCTTGCAGGGCATCCACGGCGGCGGCATCGACGTAGCGCAGCTCGCGCACGCTCATCAACCGCCCGCGCTGCGCGCCCAGGCTGGCCAAGGCCTGCACGTAATCGCGCGTGTGGCGCAAATCGCCGCGGCGGATCTCGCCCAGCAGGCTGCGCTGGCGCGTGGCGGCCTCGTTCGTCTGGCGCTGCGTGTCGCTGCGGATGCTCTCGACCTTTTCGTACTCGTCCAGCACCGCCTCACCGCTGGCGACGATCTCGTGCAGCACGCGCGGCAGCCCCGGCAGTGCGCCCTCCAGCCCCTGCTCCATCCAGTGGTAGCGCTCGAACAGGCGGCGCGAGGTGTCGATCAGCCGCCCGTAGCGGCCGCTGGATATCTCCTCGGCCTCGATCTCGCGCGTGAGGCTGTACAGCTCGGAGATGCCGCGCACCAGCTCGGCGTTGCCGATGCGCCCCAGCGGCGTGTGGCGCGCGGGCTGGCGCGCGGCGTATTCCTCAGTGGCGAACGGCGTGCGCCAGATCTGCATCGGGTGGATGCGCGTGGGCTCGTCGGACTCGGAGCTGAACAGCACCATGCGCCCGTCCTCCAGCAGCGCGTAGCCGTGGCCGATCAGCGGCGCTTGCAGCTCGCGCGCGATCAGGTTGTAGGTGAACAGCGCCACGCGCCCGCCTTCGGGCTCGTAGAACACGTAGAGCACGTCCTCGCCGTTGGGCGAGCGGTAACTGCGCTTGAAGCGCATGCCGCCCATGTCCTGACCGAAGCTGCGGCTCTCGCCGTTTTGCAGGTAGTAGCCACCGGGGAAGATGATGCCGTGGTCCTCGGGCAACTGGATGCAGGCCAGGCCGATGGCATCAATGCGCTGCACCTTCTGTGTCAGCGTGTTGTAGACCAGATAACGCCACTGCTCCTCGCGGTAGGGCAGCACCTTCAGCAGGATCAGGCTGCCCACGCGGGCGTATTCCAGCTTGGCGTCGTCCAGCGACTGGGTGGAGTCCTGCACGGCCTCGCGCCAGATGCCCAGGCCATCGTTGGTGTTGTTCTCGATCTTGACCGTCAGCTCGCCGCCCAGCGTGTCGATGAACACCGTATCCAGCACATTGATGTGCGGGTGGCGGCCCTGCACCACGTCGGCCCGGCCCGCAGCAGTCCATTCGAAATCGTAGGGTGCGGGCAGGGCGATGTCGCGCTCGCCGCGGTTGTCGATGTACTGCACCTGGCGGCCATCGGGCGAGATGGACCAGCGAAACACCCGCACGTCCGAGAGTCGCTCGCCAATCTGAAACGCCGCCAGCAGCTTGCCGTCCTTGACGCGCAATTGCAGCAGCCGCGCGCCCTTGTAGTAGGTGTAGAGCTCGCGGAAGTCCTGCACAAAGCTCTGCTGGCCCAGAAAAGTCTGCGCCGCATCGACCGGCACCACGTCGTAGCCCGCGCCGCCTTCGCTGCCATCACCGGCAGAACCCGCCGCGCCTTCGTGCAGGCGATAGACGGCGAACACATCCTCAACGCGCGTCTCCTGCTTGATGCCCAGGAACACGTTGTAGCCAAACACCATCAGCTCGCCCAGCTGCACGATGTCGCGCCCCACGCAGTTGTGCTCGGTGCGCACCCGCACGCGGCCCAGCAGGCCCATCTGGCTGGCGCCAAACTCGGCCAGGCGCTGCGCGTTCAAGTCCGCCGCCAGCGCCTGCAAGCTGGCGCCCTGCTCGGCCAGGCGCTTGCGCAAAACCTCATACGCGCCGCCGCTGGCGACGGCCTGGTCCACGGCGTGGTCGGCGTTGGCTGCTGCGGACTGCTGGGGCTGCTGTTGTTGTGTGGTCATGCCTGGTGTTCCTTGCGGCGGATGCGCAGATTCCGGGTATTGGTTCAGTGGTGGCCCGGCGCAGGCGCAAGCCATGCCTGCGCTCTTCGCGCTGCCTGGTTCGGGCGCTCAGCGCGCCTTGACTCAGCGCGCCTTGACGTAGCGGCAGTTGGGGATGGCAGTGGCGATGAAGTCGAAGTCGGCCGAAGTGCAGTCCCAGCCGCGGATCATGCCCTGCTCGGGCACGGCGTCCGGAATCAGCAGCACCTGGCCGTCCAGATCGATGCCGGCGATGGGCTGCAGCACGATCACGCCGCCGGGGCGCAGCTGCACCGAGGCCAGCAGATTGCTGGGCGTGTAGTCCGTATCAATGCTCAGCTGGCGCAGCTCGGTGGGCAGCTCGCTATGTTCGGCCAGGTATTCGGCGATGGCCACGCGCACGCCAGCAGCAGAGCTCACCACCTGGCGCAGGCGCTCCATGCGGCGGGTCTGGGCCACGGCCTGCTCCAGGCGTTGCTGGTGCTCTTGCTTCATGTGCTCGGCGGTCTCGCGCGCCACGTTGCGGGCGATGTCGCGCTGGGGCCGGCCGATGGTGAAGTCATAGACTGCCACGGCCAGCGCCGCCGTCGCCACGGCGATGAGCACCACGGCCCAGATGGGCAGGCTGCGCGCCTGGGCTGGGCGTTGCACAGGGCGCGGGCGTGCCGTGCGGGCTTCGGGCGGGGCGCTTTGCGCGCGCTCTGGGCGTTGGCCTGCCGCGCCCGGTGGCGTATGGCGGCGTGTGGGCTCGCTGGGCATGGCCGCTCCCTTCAGGCGTCAGCGCCAGGGGCCCGGCCTGGCTGGCTGACCGGGGGCGTGGCCGGCTGTGCCTGGGTCAAGGCCTTGAGCAAGTCGCCGGAGGGGGCGCCGCCGCCGGTGAACTTTTGCAGCAGGTCGTGGATGATGGGGCTTTTGCCCGCCGCGCCTTCGAGGAATTTGCCCATGGACAGGCCGCTGGCGAATTTGTCGAAGAACGCGCCTTCGCCGCCAACAATGTCGATGTTGGCCTTGGACAGCGCCGAGGACAGCACCTCGGCCTGCTCGCGCGCGATGTGCTTGCTGGCCTCGATGCCGGCAATGGCCTGCTCGAAGCTCTTTTCCAGTTGCATGCGGAACTCCTCGTGCGCGCGGGCGGTGTCGCCCAGTTGGCCCAGGGTGGCGAATTTCTCGGCCAGGCCCTTGGCTTCGGCCATGAGTTTTTCCAGCAGCACAGCGGCCTCGGCATTGCCCACTTCGCTGGTGACCTTGGCGCGCGCCAGGCCTTGCTCCTGCTCGCCCTTGGCGATGGCGATGAGCTTTTCGGCCTCCACCTTGGCTTCGGCCAGGCCTTGCTTCTCGATGGCATCGGCGGTGGCGTCGATAACGCGCGCCTCGGCCAGGCCTTTTTCCTCCAGGCCCTTGGCCTCGGCCATGAGCTGCTCGGCAGTGACCTTGGCTTGCGCCAGGCCTTCTTTTTCCAGCGCGGCGGCGGCCACTTCGCGCACGCGGGCATCGGCCAGGCCGGGGGCGGCGCGCTCGGCCTGCACGCCTTCGGCCAGGCGCTTCTTGGCCTCGGCCTGTTGCGTGGCCGCTTCCAGCTCGGCCTGGGCGACGACGGTGATTTCCACGGCCTTGTGGCGCGAGGCGGCCTCGTCGGCCTCGGCTTTTTTCACCTGCTTGACCAGGGCCTCTTCGGCTTCGGCCTGGGCTTGCAGCACGGCCACTTGCTTGAGGCGGTCGGCCTCGGAGACCTGGCGCACTTCCTTGATGCGCTCTTCTTCCTGGGCGACGGTTTTCTCCACCGCCACGCGCTCGCGCACGACGTTGGCGATGTGGGCTTTTTCCACTTCCAGGGCTTTTTCCTTCTCGATGCGTTGCAGTTCGACTTCGCGCTCGCGCGAGACGATTTCCAGATCGCGCGCGCGGGTGACTTTTTCCGCCTCGATGACCACGGCCCTCTGACGGTTTTGCTGGGCCACTTCCACTTCGCGCAGGCGGTTTTCCTCGCGGATGTCCACCTGCTCCTGCGTGGCGATGCGGGCCTGCTCGGCCTTGAGGCGCTCTTCTTCCTGCACCTTGCGGGTTTCGGCATCCTCGCGCGCCTGGATGGTGGCGATTTCGCGCTTTTGGCGCGCCTCGGCGTCGGCCTGTTGGCGCTCCAGCGCCAGCAGGGCCTCCTTGGTTTCGACATTCTTCTTGGTGATGGCCATTTCCTCGTTGCGCTCGAGTTCGTTGGTCACCACGTTTTGCGCCGCCGTCAGCTCGGTGATCTTGCGGATGCCTTCGGCGTCCAGGATGTTGTTGGGGTCCAGCGCGGCCTTGGGGGTTTGCTCCAGGTAGTCGATGGCCACGTCTTCGAGCGCGTAGCCGTTGAGGTCTTCGCCGATCACTTGCACGATGCGGTCGCGGAACTCCTGGCGGTTCTCGAACAGTTTGACGAACTCGATTTGCTTGCCCACGGTCTTGAGCGCCTCGGAGAACTTGGCGTTGAACAGCTCGTTGACGGCGGCCTTGTCCGAGGCGCGATCGACGCCGATGGACTTGGCGACCTTGAGCACATCCTCGGGCGTTTCATTGACGCGCAGGTAAAAGGCCACGGTGATGTCGGCGCGCATGTTGTCCTTGCAGATCAGCCCTTCCTTGCCGCGGCGGTCCACCTCCAGCGTGATGAGGGAGATCTTCATGAACTCCTTTTTGTGGATCACCGGATAGACCAGGCCGCCGGTGAATTTGACCTTGGGCGTGGAGCTCATGTCGTTGATGATCAGCGCCGTGCCCTGCGGCACTTTGACGTAGAAGGCTTTGAACATCGCCAGCAAGGCGACGACGATGACGACGACGACGCCAATGCCCAGCAGCAGGGGCATGATCCAGGCCAAGTTCATCGGTGTTCTCCCAAGGGTGTGTGTGAAAGGAAAGGGATGTGCAGTGGCGCGGGTTTTATGGCAGCGCGCCGGTGTTGAATTCTTCTTCGGAAACGACGCGCCAGGCGCGCTGCTCGGGCAGCGGCTCGATCAGCACCACGCGGCTGCCGCGCGGCAGCTCATCGCCGTGGGTGCGGATTTGCAGCACCAGGCCCGCGCCGCCATCGTCCACGGCGGCATAACCGCTTTGGGCGTTGACGCTGGCGCTGCGCACCACGCCCACGCGGCCGAGCAGGGTTTTGGGTTCTTCCTGCGGGATCTTGCGCAGCAGGGCGCGCACGGGCTTGAGCGCCAGGCTGGTCAGCGCAATGGCGGCCAGGCTGGCGGCGGCAAACACCGCTGCGCCCAGCGCGAAATGCACGGCAGGGTGGCCCAGCAGCGGCAGCGCAATCAAAACGGCAAAGTAGCTGGCCAGCCAGCCAAAGAGCACGATGAGGCTGAGGATGACGGTCAGCGGCACGCCGCCCAGCCCCAGGCGCGAGAGCAGGCCGGCCAGCGCGCCGGCATCGGCGCCGTCCAGCCCGTCGGCGTCGAAGAACAGGCTGTCGAGCACTTCGGTCTCCAGCAGGCCCAGGGCCACGACCAGCCAATACAGCACGACCACGGCCAGCAGAACGCTGAAAACCACGGTGGGAAAGCCAGTGACGATCTGCAAAAAGCTGTGCATGCGAACCTCTTGGGCGGGAGCTGTGTGGGACGGCAGGTGGGCGCACCGCGCGGCCATGCCGCTGGCGCGGACACAAGGCTGGGATTTTCGCGCGCTTTGGGCGCTAAGGGCCGGGGGCAAGGCCCCCGACAGGGCCTGGTTCAATCGTTTTGGCTGGCAGGGCTGGCCGCCGGCTGCCCGCCGCGCTGCTGGGCCTTGAGCCGCGCCAGCACGCTGCTGGCGCTGTGCGCGTCGGGGCTGATGCCAGCCTGGCGCAGGCGGGCATCGAGAGCGTCTTCGGCGTTTTCCTGGGCCAGCTCTGCGGCTGCCTGCAGCCGCGCGCCGCGCTCGGCCTGTTTTTGCTTGATGCGCTCCAGCGAATCCAGCGCGGTTTGCACGCGCGACTGCCCGCCGCTGTAGCGTTCGGCCACGGTGGCCTGGGCGCGCTGCACGTTTTCCGTGGCCTTGACGGTGTCGGCCTGTTGTTTCAGCCGCCGGATGTGCGCCTCGGCCTGGGCAATGGCCTGGCGCAGCTGGCTGGCGCTGTGGGCGAATTGCTCGGCCTGGGCCTGCTCCTCGTCGCGCACGGTCTCCAGCGAGGCGATCTTGCCCGCCACCTCCAAGGCCAGGGCTTCGTCGCTGCCATCGAGCGCCTTGACGGCATAGCCCTCGTATTCAGCGATTTTCTTGGCGCTTTGCTCCAGCTTGCCGCGCGCCAGCTTCTCCTTGGCGATGATTTCGGCCAGCGCCTCCTTGCTCTTGCGCAGGTCGGCGTCGGCGTCGCGGATCTCCTGATCCAGAATGCGCAGCGCCTGACCATCGACCAGGGCCTGGCCGGCTTCATGGGCGCCGCCGCGCAGCGCTGTGATGAGTTTGTTCCATACCGACATGGCGGTCTCCTCCTTGCTCAGTGAAAAGGGGTTACAGGGGCGGGCCATCAACCCGCAGCCTGTTGCGCGGCCGGGCGCAGCAGCGGCTCGAAGGCCTCGGTCATCTGGATGACGTTGTCTGCCAGGGTTTCGATTTCATACAGCACGTTGGCCAGCGAGGCGGCGGCGCTGAGCGCGCCAAAGACGATGTAGCCATCTTGGCCGTCGGCAAAGCGCTCGATGGCCACCGTGGCCAGTGGGAACACCTTTTGAGCGCGCAGCACCTGCTCGTTGAAGGCGGCGCGATCTGCGATGTGCTCGATCGGCCACAGGTAGGCCTCAATCACGATCTGCCCGCCAGCAACGGCCAGAAACAGCGGCAGCTGGCCGTAATCGTGCATGGTGATCAGGATGCTGGCCTCTGCGCCTTCGAGCAGCTCCAGCGCCGCGTTGCCGCTGCGGGCCCAGTCGCTGTCCAGCAGCGCCTGGTGCAAGGCATGGATGGTCCAAGGTGTTGCCGTGTTCATGATGCCCTCCTTGATGCTTGTCTGCGCGCCGCGTGGCAGGCGCATCTGTTTTTCCAATGCCAGCAGGTCTTGCGCGTATTCGGGCAGAACCCACAGCTCCTTCTTGACCAGGCCCTTCTCGCGCAGGCGCTGACGGTGCAGGCGCTGGTAGTAGGCCGACGACTTTCTTTCCATGTGATGAATTTTATTACCATCACATGTGAAGTCAATCGAGTTTGTGCCGGGTTTGGAGGGTGTTTGATTTATTTTTTCTATCCAAGAAATGAATTTGCTCAATTTGATCTATTGCGTTGCAGGCCGTACACTTCGACCCATCATTGTTCACCTGCAAACGTAAGAGGTATTTCCATGGCAAAGGTCAACACCCCCATCAAGCCTTTCAAGGCCACCGCCTACCGCAACGGCCAGTTCGTCGACATCACCGAAAAGGACGTGCTGGGCAAGTGGGCAGTGTTTTTCTTCTACCCCGCTGACTTCACTTTCGTCTGCCCCACTGAGCTGGGTGACGTGGCCGACAAGTACGAAGAGCTGCAAAAGCTCGGCGTCGAAGTGTTCTCCGTCTCGACCGACACGCATTTCACGCACAAGGCCTGGCACGACACTTCCGACACCATCGGCAAGATCAAGTACTACATGGTGGGCGACCAGACCTTCCAACTGGCCAACAACTTTGATGTGCTGCGCGAAGGCCAGGGCTTGGCCGACCGTGCCACCTTCATCGTCGATCCGCAGGGCGTGATCCAGGCGGTGGAAATCACCGCCGAAGGCATTGGCCGCGACGCCGAAGACCTGCTGCGCAAGATCAAGGCCGCCCAGTACGTGGCCGCCCACCCGGGCGAAGTCTGCCCGGCCAAGTGGAAGGAAGGCGACAAGACTCTGGCCCCTTCGCTGGATCTGGTCGGCAAGATCTAAGCGCCTGCTCGCGCTGCGCGCCGGCGCCCTGGCCCCCATCGGCCAGGCCCGGCCACCGTCAAGCCCCGAGACCTCGTGCGGGTGCTCGGGCTTTTTTTTGCCCAATTTCTCATGCAAGAACCGTTGATCAGGAGGAAATGAACCATGTTGGACGACGCACTCAAAACCCAGTTGAAAGCCTATCTGGAGCGCCTGACCCGGCCGGTGGAGCTGGTGGCCACGCTTGACGACAGCCAGGGCGGGCGCGACATGCGCGCGCTGCTGGAGCAGATTGCCGAGCAAAGCGACAAGATCAGCCTGCGCACCGATGGCAGCGATGCGCGCGTGCCTTCGTTCCTGATCACCAACCCCGGTGTGGACAGCGGCCTGCGCTTTGCTGGCGTGCCGCTGGGGCATGAATTCACTTCGCTGGTGCTGGCGTTGCTGCAAGTGGGCGGCCACCCCTCGAAGGAGCCCGAGCAGCTGCAGCAGCAAATTCGCGACATCAGCGGCCGCTTTCACTTTGAGACCTATTACTCGATCACCTGCCACAACTGCCCGGACGTGATCCAGGCGCTGAACCTGATGGCCGTGCTCAACCCCAACATCACGCACACGGCCATCGACGGGGCGCTCTACCAGCAGGAGATCGAAGACAAGCAAATCATGGGCGTGCCCACGGTGTTCCTCAATGGCCAGCACTTCGGCCAGGGGCGCATGGCGTTGGCCGAAATCGTGGCGCGCATTGACGACAGCGCCGCAGAAAAGGCCGCGCAGGAAATCAGCAGCAAGGAGCCGTTTGACGTGCTCATCGTCGGCGGCGGCCCCGCTGGCGCGGCCGCCGGCGTGTATGCCGCGCGCAAGGGCATCCGCACCGGCATTGCGGCCCAGCGCTTTGGTGGCCAGGTGCTCGACACCATGGACATCGAGAACTACATCTCCGTGCGCAAGACCGAAGGCCCGCAGTTCGCGGCGGCGCTGGAGGCGCACGTGCGGGACTACGACGTGGACATCATGAATCTGCAAACGGCCAGCAAGCTGGTGCCGCCCAGCGCGCCGGGCGGGTTGATCGAGGTGCAGTTCGAAAGCGGCGCGCGCTTGCAGGCCAAGACCGTCATCCTCTCCACCGGCGCGCGCTGGCGCGCCATGGGCGTGCCCGGCGAGGAGGAGTACCGCACCAAGGGCGTGACCTTCTGCCCGCACTGCGACGGCCCGCTGTTCAAGGGCAAGCGCATTGCCGTCATCGGCGGCGGCAACTCTGGCGTTGAGGCCGCCATCGACCTGGCCGGCATTGTCGAGCACGTCACTTTGCTGGAGTTCGCCCCGCAGCTGCGCGCCGACGACGTGCTGCAGAAGAAGCTGCGCTCGCTGCCCAATGTCGAGGTGCTGCTCAACGCCCAGACCACGCAGGTGCAGGGCCAGGGCGGCAAGGTCAACGCGTTGGCGTACAAGAACCGTGAGACCGGCGCCGAAAGCACGCTGGCGCTGGAGGGCATCTTCGTGCAGATCGGGCTGCTGCCCAATACCGACTGGCTCAAGGGTACGCTGGAGCTCTCGCCCATGGGCGAGATCGTCGTCGATGCCCATGGCCGCACCAGCATCCCCGGGGTGTTCGCCGCAGGCGATTGCACCACCGTGCCCTACAAGCAAATCGTCATCGCCGCAGGGGATGGCGCCAAGGCCGCATTGAGCGCCTTTGACCATCTGATCCGCTCGTGATCGACCCACGCCCTGGCCCGGTGCGGGCCAGGGCGCCATGCAAAAAGCGCCAGCGGCATGTACAGCCGCTGGCGCTTTTTTTATGTTCAGAGCCCAAATCGCTTAGGGCGTGAACAGGTTCTTACAGCGTGCAGGAGACGCAGCCTTCGACCTCCGTGCCCTCCAGCGCCATCTGGCGCAGGCGGATGTAGTAAATGGTCTTGATGCCCTTGCGCCAGGCGTAGATCTGCGCCTTGTTCACATCGCGCGTGGTGGCGGTGTCGCGGAAGAACAGCGTCAGCGACAGGCCCTGGTCCACGTGGCGCGTGGCGGCGGCGTAGGTGTCGATGATTTTCTCCGGGCCGATTTCGTAGGCATCCTGGTAGTACTGCAGGTTGTCCTGCGCCAGGTAGGGCGCGGGGTAGTACACGCGGCCGACCTTGCCTTCCTTGCGGATCTCGATCTTGGCGACGATGGGATGGATGCTGCTGGTGGAGTTGTTGATGTAGGAGATCGAGCCGGTGGGCGGGATGGCCTGCAGGTTCTGGTTGTAGATGCCGTGCTGTTGGATGCTGGCCTTGAGGGCTTTCCAGTCCTCCTGCGTGGGGATGGCGATGCCGGCCTGCTCGAACAGTTGGCGCACGCGGGCGGTCTTGGGCTCCCACTTCTGGAAGATGTATTTGTCGAAATACTCGCCGCTGGCGTACTTGGAGTCCTTGAAGCCCTTGAAGGTCTTGCCGGTCTCGATGGCCAGTTGGTTGGAGGCGCGCAGCGCGTGGTAGGTAATGGTGTAGAAGTAGATGTCGGTGAAGTCGATGCCTTCTTCACTGCCGTAGAAGATTTTTTCGCGCGCCAGGTAGCCGTGCAGGTTCATCTGCCCCAGGCCGATGGCGTGCGAGTCGTCATTGCCCTTGGCAATAGAGGGCACGCAGCGGATGTCGCTCATGTCGGAGACGGCTGTCAGCGCGCGGATGGCCATCTCCACCGTCTTGGCGAAATCGGGCGAATCCATGGTCTTGGCGATGTTCAGGCTGCCCAGGTTGCAGGAGATGTCCTTGCCAATGGTCTCGTAACCCAGGTCGTCCACGTAGTGCGAAGGCTCGTTGACCTGCAGGATCTCCGAGCACAGGTTGCTCATGTTGACGCGCCCCTTGATGGGGTTGGCGCGGTTGACCGTGTCCTCGAACATGATGTAGGGGTAGCCCGATTCGAACTGGATCTCGGCCAGGGTCTGGAAGAACTCGCGCGCGTTGATCTTCTTTTTGCGGATGCGCGGGTCGTCCACCATCTCGCGGTATTTCTCGGTGACGGAAATGTCGGCCATGGGCTGGCCATAGACGCGCTCGATGTCATAGGGCGAGAACAAATACATGTCCTCGTTGTTCTTGGCCAGCTCGAAAGTGATGTCGGGGATGACCACGCCCAGCGACAAGGTCTTGATGCGGATTTTCTCGTCGGCGTTCTCGCGCTTGGTATCCAGAAAGCGCAGGATGTCCGGGTGGTGGGCGTTGAGGTACACCGCCCCCGCGCCCTGGCGCGCGCCCAGCTGGTTGGCGTAGGAAAAGGCGTCTTCCAGCAGCTTCATGATCGGGATCACGCCCGAGGACTGGTTCTCGATGTGCTTGATGGGCGCGCCTGCCTCGCGGATGTTGCTCAGGCAAAAGGCCACGCCGCCGCCGCGCTTGGACAGTTGCAGCGCCGAGTTGATGGAGCGGCCGATGGACTCCATGTTGTCCTCGATGCGCAGCAAAAAGCACGAGACCAGCTCGCCGCGCTGGCGCTTGCCGCAGTTGAGGAAGGTCGGCGTGGCCGGCTGAAAGCGCCCGCTGATGATCTCGTGCATCAGCTCCATGGTCATGGCCTCGTCGCCGCGCGCCAGCGTCAGCGCCACCATGCACACGCGGTCTTCGTAGCGCTCCAGATAGCGCTTGCCGTCAAAGGTTTTCAGCGTGTAGCTGGTGTAGTACTTGAAGGCGCCCAGAAAGGTTGGGAAACGGAATTTGTGCGCATAGGCCGCATCCCAGAGCTTTTGCAGAAAGGCAAAGTCGTACTGCGCCAGCACCTGGCCCTCGTAATAGCCTTTCTCCACCAGGTAATCGAGCTTTTCCTTCAGGTTGTGGAAAAACACCGTGTTCTGGTTCACGTGCTGCAAGAAGTACTGCCGCGCGGCCAGCCGGTCCTTGTCCAACTGGATTTCCCCATTGGGCCCGAACAGGTTGAGCATGGCGTTGAGCGCGTGGTAGTCCAGCTCCAGCTCTTCCTTGGTGGCCGCCGGCGCCTTGTGCACTGGCGTAGCCTGCAGCGGCGCCTTGGGCTGGGGCGGCTGGGCGGCGGAGGCCTGTGTCTTGGGGGCTGGGGCGTAGGCGGTCTCGGTAGAGGTGGCTGACATGGCGGGCTCGGCGGGAAAGAGGGTCAAACAGGAATCAACAAAAAAAGAAAAGATCGGCGGGTGATGCGCCCAGCGCGGCCTCAGAGCGCATGGCCGCTGGGCTACGGGTGCGAGGCTGGTTCAGGCGCGGGCTCAGGTTCAGACTGCTGGGCCGCCTGCTGCAAAAAGGCACTGATGCCCTGGCGCACGCGCTGCACATCGTCGCTGGTGCCCAGCAGCTCGAACTTGTAGAGCAGCGGCACCTGGCATTTTTGCGCCACCACCGCCCCGGCCAGCCCGTAGGCCGTGCCGAAGTTGGTATTGCCTGCAGCGATCACGCCGCGCAGCAGGCGGCGGTTTTCAGGCTGGTTCAGAAACGCAATGACGGGCTTGGGTACGGCCCCCTTGAGGCTGCCGCCGCCGTAAGTGGGCACGACCAGCACATAGGGCCCGCTGGCCTGGAACTGCTCGGCCTGCGCCACCTTCAAGGGAATGCGCTGCGCGGGCAATGCCAGCTTCTCGACGAAGCGGTGCGTGTTCTCTGAAACGCTGGAGAAGTAAACGATCATGCAGCAACGGCAATGCGGTCATGGCGGCCAGGAGTGCAGGCCGGGGCGCAAGGCTGGCGCAGCAGCGCCGAGATTTTGAACAGGCTCTCTCAAGCCGTGGCCGTCAGACTGGCGATCTTGTCGGGGCGAAAGCCACTCCAGTGCATGTCGTTGGCGATCACCACTGGCGCCTGGGTATAGCCCAGGTTTTTCACCATCGCCATGGCCTCGCTGTCCTGGGACAGGTCGACGACTTCATAGGCAATGCCCTGACGATCGAGGGCGCGGTAGGTGGCGGTGCACTGGACGCATGAGGGCGTGCTGTAGACCGTGACCTGCATGGGGGGCTCCTTCTTTGAGATCAGACGATGATGGCGTGCGGAAGGGGCGGCCCTGGGTCTCGGCAGCGGTTTCCCCATGCCGGGTCGTGCGCGGGTGTCCTCCCTCGTGATTGCATGGCAGCTGACCTTTGCAGTGGCCCTTGCCGGGGCCGGTGGCATGGTGCCGCTGGGCCGCCGATGCAAACCGGGCGATGCTACCATAGCCCACACCCCGGCCACTAGATGTAGTGCTGCTCCCGAAAGAAAACACTACATCTAGTGTTTTTTGGCGATTTGTTGATTTTTTGCAAGATGCTGGCTGGGCGCGGCCTGCACGGCCTCATCGGGGCGCAGGGCCTGTGCTGGCAAGGGTTGAAAAGGCCAAATCCACGCCACACGCGCCCTGCCGGGACATGGGATGCAGCAGCCCCAAGGAGGTCTTGTTGCAATTGGTTGCATCCGGTGCCTGGCGGTCAGCGCCCGCGCTGGGCGCTACCACTGGCCGGTTTCCATGCGGATGGCCACCTCGCAGTCGTCGAAGATGGCCAGCTTGGCGATGCGCACGCGCACGCCGATGACGCCGGGCAGCTGCATCAGCCGGTGCGAGACCTTGCCGATCAGCGTCTCCAGCAGGTTGACGTGCTCGGCCGTGCATTCGTCGATGATGATCTGGCGCACCTTGCGGTAATCCAGCACGCTGTGGATGTCGTCGTCAGCGGGCAGCAGCGGCTGCGTGCCCTGATGCAGCTCTGCATCGACCTGGATGGGCTGTGGGGCATTGCGTTCGTGCGCCAGAATGCCCAGATTGGCATCAAAGCGCAGGCCGGTCAGGGTCAGGGTCTGGGCGCCTTTGGTGTGGTGCATGGCAGGGATGCAGTGCAGCGAAAGGGAAAACGGGCCGGCCTGTGCAGGGTCATGCGCGTTGCTCCAGGCGGCGCAGCGCGGCCCAGCACAGTATGAGCATGAACAGGTAGAACATGGTGCCGCTGTTGTGCGCGAAGAACACCTGCGTCCAGCCAAAGCCGATGTACATCAGGACGATGGCCGAGCCCATCAGGCGCAGCGCCCACCATTGTGCCTGCTGCCATGGCGGTGGCGCTGCGACCAGCAGTGCTGCCTGGCGCTGGCGGCTGGGCCAGAACAAGGCCAGTGGCACGCCGTAGAACGCCAGCAGCAACGCCACGCCTAGCAGCCCGCGCTTGGAGAACAAATCCAGCACCTCGTTGTGGGCGTGGTCGAAGTAAGTGGTGTTGATGTCGAATTGGCCAGCCTGCGCCAAGCGCAGCTTTTCCTGCTTGTAGCCGGCATCGCCCCAGCCCAGCCAGGGCTTTTGCTGGCCCATGTGCCAGGCCAGGCGCCAGTGCTCCAGGCGGTGCCCGATGGATGTACTGGCATCGCCCTGGGCCTGATAGGCAGCCACCTCCGTGCCCATCAGCTGCAGGCGCTGCACGACCTGTGGCAGGCTGACGGTCAGCGGCACCAGCAATACCAGCAGCAGGGCCGCCCATGGACGAGCCAGCCAAACTGTTCGGCCGGCGCGGGCTGGCTGGCGCCCAGGCAGGCGCAGCACTGGCCAGGCCAGCAGCGGCAACAGCAGCAGGGCCAACCAACCGCCACGCGTGAGCGAGAGCACAGAAGCGCCGAATGCTGCGCCAATGGCCAGCACCAGCCCCAGCCGCATGCCCGGCCGCAGCCGTTGGTAATGGCAGGCCAGCACGATGCCGGCCAGCACCGCCAGCAGCAGCGCCAGGTTGCCAAACTGGATGGCATTGGTGTGGCCGGCGGCCCTGGCCATGCCCAGGCCGTAGACCTGCCACAGCGCGATGCCGCCGGCCCCCAGGCAGCCGGCCAGCAGGCCTTTTTCCAGCGCCTGGGCGCTGGGCGGGTGGGCCAGCGCATAGCCCAGGCAGGGCAGGGCCAGGGCGTATTTGCTGAACCGGTCCCAGCGCGCCGAGCCGGCCTGGGCATCGGCCTGGATGGCCCACATCAGCCCCATGGCCAGGATGGTGGCCGCCAGCAGCCAACTGCCAGCGCTCAGGCGTGGCAGCGTTCTGGGCCAGTGGTGCAGATTGGCCAGCGCCAGCAGCAGTAGCAGCAGCGCCCCCCAGGAATAGCCCGAGGGCAGCCACAGCGCCAGCGCTGGCACCAGGAAAGCCGCCACGCTGGTGGCGCGCTCCCAACGCCCCTGCGGCGCGCATGGACTGGCTTCAATGGTGGCGGCGCTGGACATCGTCACTGAGGCGCTCGTAGTCGTAGCGCAGCGCTGCGTAGCGCAAAAAGCTCTCCAGCGCCTTGAAGAAGCAGTAGAGGAAGCCTGCACCGCCGCCCAGCAGGCCCAGGCGCAGCAGGTAATAGCGCACAAAGGCCACCAGCGCCGCGGCCAGACCGCGCAGCACGCCGCCGCGCTTGCCCTGCGCCTTGCGCTTGGTCGCGCCCAGCATGGCGTACTGCATCACCTTGGCCATGGAGGTGCTGACATCGGGGTTGGTGTAGTGCACCAGCAGGGCCTGGATGTCCTTGCGCGGCGCGGGCGCGCGCAGCAGGGCCTCTTCGTGCACCACCCCCTCGAAGCGCTCGATCAATTGCCGTGGGAACAGGCGCACGACCCGGGTGCGCGACATGGTGCGCGGCAGCACGCGGCCAAATGCCACCAACTGCCAGCGGATGCGCCAGACGGCCTGGCGGTCGTCCTGCGCGACGATGGCCAGCAGCTCCTTTTGGAAGGCCGGCGAGATCACCTCGTCGGCATCAAGGAAGAAGACGAAATCGCCGCTGGCGTGCTCCAGCAGGCGGTTGCGCTGCACGGCAAAGCCGTGCCAGTCCGCATGCACATGCACGGCCGCGCCCATGCTGCGGGCGATCTCCACCGTCCTGTCGGTGCTGCCAGCGTCCACCACCACTACCTCGTCGGCAAAGGCGGCGCTTTGCAGGCATTGGCCGATGTGCCGCTCTTCATTGCAGGCCAGCACCGCGATGGTCAGCCGGGGCCGCTGGGCACCTGCGGGTGCCCGGCCAGCGGCCAGGGGGGCGACGTGGGGATGTGGCAGCTCGCGGTCCATGGTGGGGCAGGCAGGGCGAGGGGCTAGCAAAAAGCGGTGCGGGCAAGGCTGGGCGCGCGGGGCACAAACCGCCAAGGGGGCGGCAGCGCAGGCCCAGCCATCGTTAAAAACCCGCCATTATCGGCGCGCCGCCAGGGGGCGGTCCGTGCCGGGCCGCAATTTTTCAGCGCGCGCCAAGTGTGTGAACAGGCTTTCATGGCGCTGTGCTTGCATTAGCGGCTGCGGCATCGGCCGGGCGGCCCAGCTGCCAGCTTTGCAGGCGGCCGGCGCGAAAGCGGCCATCCAGCCAGGCCCCGCCCGGGTCTTGCCAGCGGTAGACCTCCTCGGCCTGGCCCAGCGGGCCTTGCGGCTCGCCCAGCGCGCGGGTGTGCTGCACGACCTGCAGCAGCGTCATGCCGACTTTCAAGCGGCTGTTGAGCATCACGGCGCTGGAGACAAAGCCCTTGGGCGAGCTGGCCGCCGCGCGCAGCACGCGCAGCACCCGGCTCAGGTGCAGCAGCACGAAAAACACCACCGCGCCCAGCGCCAGCATGAAGCCGGGCCAGCCGCGAAAGACAAACCCGGCCATGAGCAAAGCCACTGCGGCGATCAGCCACAGCAGCAGTTTCAGTGTCGCTTGCATGGGGCGCGATTGTATCGGCGGCTGCTCATTGGCCTGCAGCCATCAAGTGCGCACCAGCACCAGCAGCGCCAGGGCCAGGGCCAGGGCCAGGGTTGCAGCCTGCAGCAGCAGACAGCCGGCTTGCCGGCGCAGCAGCCGCAGGCAGGCGCGTTGGCGTTGCGGCCAGGTGCGCGGCGGCGTTGCGCTGCGGCCTGGCTTCAGCCCCAGGGCCTGCAGGGCCGCATCGAGCTGGCTGGCCGCCTGCTGCGCATCACTGGCGTGGCAGGCCAGCCAGCCTAGCAGCTGCGCGTCGATGGCCGTGCGCGCGGCGGTGAGCTTTTGTGCCAATGCGGCCAGCAGGCTGATGGCCAGGCCCAGCGCCGCCCACAGACCAAGCTGGCTGGGCCAGGGCCAGGCGGTGGTCGCCAGCGCCGCCAGCACCAGCAGCGCCAGCCCAGCCAAGGCGTTGCTGCAGCCATCGATCAGTCGGCCTTGGCGCAGCACGGCCGCCAGCACAGCCCATTGGTAGCGTTGCGCGCTGGCCTCGGCCGCAGCGCTGGGGGCTGATGCTGGAGGGCATGACACCGGGCATGGCGTCGGGCCAGGCATGGCGGGCTTCCCTTCAGTCATGTGCACAGGCCCTGGGTTGCGGGGGGATGGTCGGTTCGTTGGTCAACTTGATGGCCAATTGCGCCAGCACGGCGCGGTGGCTGGCGTGCAGCACGGTCTGGGTGCGGGCCGCCTGCAATCGGGCGACGGCCGCGGCCGGGCTGGCGGCGTGACCGTAGCGCAGCAGCCAGGCGGCCACGGCCATGGCGCTGCGCGAATAGCCCAGCGCGCAGCACACCAGCACAGCCTGGCCGGGCGCTTGGCGGCGCGCCGCCTCAATGGCGTCTGCGGCCTGCAGGCATTGCTCGGCCGTGGGGATCAGCAAGTCCAGCCAGGGCAGGGTCGTGTAATGCGCCAACTGGCGGTGTACGGCGCGCGGGCAGGGCAGCTCGGCGCACAGGTCGATCAGCGCGGCGCATTGCGGCGGCAGCTCGGTCCCGGGCCGCGCCGGCATGCGGCCCAGCCACAGGCCTGGGGCGATGGCGCTCGGCTGCGGGTGGCGCCGCGTCCACCAGTGGCGATTCAGCCAAGCCGCCAGCGTGTAAGGAGCCAGCAGCCAGCGGCTGGCTGTGCTGTGGCGGCCATCGGGGCGCTTCTGAAAACCTGAACTGCCCCACCAGGCGTAATGCCCGGCCACCAGCAGCAGCGCCGTGGCCGGCCACAGCAGCCACAGGGCGATGGGCTGGCCCGAACTGGTCAGCCATGCGGCCAGCGCCGCGCAGGTCAAGGCCCCGCCCAGGTAGCGCCGCGCCAGCCGGCGTCGGGCCGCATCGCCAGGAGCCGGGCCGGTGGCGGTGTGCGCCATTGGCGGCATGGGCCAGAGCCAGGCGGCCAACAAGCCCAGCAGCGCGCCGGTGGGCAGGTCGATGAAGTGGTGCTGCCAGGTGGTCAGCACCGACAGGCCGATCAGCGCAAACCAGCCGTGCAGCAGCCAGCGAGCCCAAGGCGCTTGCAGGTGTCGCCCGTACAGCAGCCAGAGCACCACCAGCAGCGCGATGTGCAACGAGGGCGCTTGGTTGAAGGGCTTGTCAAAGCCCATCAGCGCATCGAACAGCAGGCCGAAGACTCCGTCGATGGCGGGGCGCTGCCAGGCAAAGCGCAGCGGCCACAGCAGAAAGCAGGCGATGGCCACGGCCTGCACTGTCAGCAGCCGCCGCCAGTGCGTCAGCAGCTCTTGGCGCGAGCGGCAGACGAACAGCGACAGCGCGTAGAGCAGGTTGATGGACCAGTAGGGCACGATGGTCCAGGGCCACAGCGGGATGTGGCGCTCCCAATCGAACACCACGCTGCCCACGCCCTGGCTGCCCCAGTGGCCCAGGGCGCGCTGTTCGGCCGCGTAGTTGGCCAGGCCATAGCTGGTATAGAACAACACGGCCAGCGCCAGCAGGCGCCACAGCGCTTGCCGCCAAAGGCCGGGCGGGCGCAGTGGCTGAATGGTGCTGGCGTTTGGGGCGGCGGCGTGGGCCATGGCGCATCCTTGGCAACAGGCTTTCAGCCCAGGCGCTGCGCCAGCGAGACGCTGAAGATGCCCCAGCGGTCGATGCGCTGGGTCAGCTTGCGAAAGCCGGCGGCGGCCACCAGCTCGTCCATCTCGGCCTGGCTGCGTAGGCGCATCACCCAGGGCTGGCCGCCGCGGTGACTGCTCAGGGCCCGGGCGATGAGCTCCTGCTGCGGGTGCCAGGGCTGGCCGGTGTAGATCAGGTAGCCGCCCGGGGGCACGGCCTGGGCCAGCCCGGCCAGCGAGCGCGCCACCAGCGCGTTGTCGTCAAACAGCTCGTACAGGCCGGAGACCACGGCCAGCGTGGGGCGCGGCTGCAGCTGGGCCAGGTCTTGCTCGTCGAAGGCGTCGCCCTTGGCAAAGCGCGCCACGTCCGCCAGGCCCTTGGCGGCGATCAGGGCCTGGCCGTCGCGCACGTTGATGTCGCTGTAGTCGCGCAGCAGCAGCTGCTCGGGCAGCGGGATCCCGGCTGGGCGCTCGGTAATGGCCTCGAGCATGTAGCGGCCGTGGCCTGCGGCGATGTCCACCATGCGCAGCGGCTGGCCGGCCTCGTGCAGGCGCTGCATGGCCAGGTGCAGCAGCTCTTCGAGGTGGCGCTTGCGCTGGCGGATGCCGCGCCAGCCGATGGAGTTCAGGTAGTTGCGATCCATGAGGCGGCCCAGCGCGCTGGGGCTGTCGGCCCGGTTGCGGTACACGTAGTCCAGCGTGCTGCCGGAGTCGAAACCGGTCTCGAAGCCCAGCTTCAGCCCGTTGGAGAAGCGGCTGCCCCAGCGCAGCGCAGCGCGCTGCAGCTGCCAGTAGCGCTGCGCCAGCGAGCCTGGCGGCAGCGGCGCGGCCAGCGCTTGGGCCTGGGCGCAGCCGGGGCCGGCGCGGTCGGCCTGGCGCAGGCTGGGCGGCGCGGGCGCGTCCCAGGCGGCGAGGATGAAGCGCCGCGCCTGGGCCACGGCGTGGGCGCGGTCGCGCTCGCCCAGGGTGTCGTGGTAGAAGCCCGGCAGCACGATGTGCTCTTTGAGGCTGGCGCCCAGGCGCTCGAAAAAGCGCTGCTGCGGGCCGGTGCGCACCACCAAGTCGCTGCCCGAGACGAGCAGCTGCGTGGGCACTCGGATGGCCTGGGCGTCGGCGACGATGCGCTCGGCCGTGTCGTACAAATCCAGCAGCACGTTCACGGCAATGGGCCGGGTGATCAGCGCATCGCTGGCATAGCTGGCCGCGCGCTCGCGGTCGTGCGTCAGAAAGCGCGGCTTGACGTAGCTGTTGACGAAGAACTTGCCGCGCAGCCTGTGCAGCAGCTTCAGCGCGGGGCGCGCAAAGGGCACGTACAGCTTGATGTCGAAGGCCGGCGCGGCCAGCACCTGGGCGCGGATCGGCGGCGCGTAGTCGTGCACCCAGGTGGCGGCCAGCACCGCGCCCACGCTTTGCGCCACCAGGGCCATGTCCTGCGGGGCCACGCCGTGCTGCTGCTGCAGGTGCTGGGCAAAGCTTTGCAGGTCGCGCACATTGGTGGCAAAGCCCGGGCTGTCGCCGCGCTCGCCGCCTGACAGGCCGTGGCCGCGCGCATCCCAGGCGAAGAACTGGAACTGCGGCAGCGCCAGCTCCTCGACCAGGTGCGCCATGCGCCCGGAATGCTCATGGCCGCGATGCAGCAGCACGATGGTGGGCGTGGGCGCTGCCGCCTGCACGCCATAGGCCGCATCGCCCTGTGCTGCCGGCGCTGCAGGCAGCACGGCCGGCCAGTGTCGGTAAAACAGCGACAGCCCATCGTGCGTGGTGAAGCGCCGCTCTTGCATGGGTCGCGCTGCCGGGTGGGTGTTGTTGTGGGCAGGGGCGCTGGGCAGGTCGGGCTGTGGCTGCGGTGGCAGTGGCTGGTGTGGCATGGCGTTGACCCTCATTGGTTTGGTGTTTGGGCTGATTGGCAGGCAGGCGGAGCCGGGCGCGGTGCCCAGGGTGCCGCCTGTGCGTCAATGGAGGGGTTATCGCAGAGTGATCCCGGCGCAGGGCTTTTAGGGCCTGCGCGTATCACTTCATGCTACCGCCGGAGGCGGCAGGCCGCCCTTTGGGGCGGCTTGCCCAGACCAACTCAGGCCGATGCAGGCGCGGCCAGCAACGCGTCCATCTCGGCCAGCGCCGCAGCCGGCAGCGGCAGGTGCAGCAGCCCGCCGTCGGCGTGGTCGGCGCCGCGCAAAAACCAGTACAGCAGGCCGCCCAGGTGCTGGCCGCTGTCGTAGTTGGGTAGGCGCTGGCGCAGCAGCCGGTGCAGCGCATGGCCGTAGAGCAGGGCCTGCACGTCGTAGCGGTGCGCCAGCATGGCCTCGCGCAGCGCCGCCGCGTGGTAGCTGGCCGGGCCGGGGCCGAGCCGGTTGCTCTTGTAGTCCAGCACCCAGAAGCGTTGGTGGTGTTGCAGCACCAGGTCGGCTGCGCCCATCAGCATGCCGTGCCATTGGCGTGTCTGCAGCGCGGGGCGATCCAGCCCGGGCCAGAAGTGGGCGCGGCAAATGGCGTCGATGGCCTGGGCGCTGGCCAATTGCGGCTGCTGCGCCACGGGCAGCCAGAACTCCATTTCCGGCAGGCAGTGCTCCAGCTCGCACAGGCGCGGCGCGGCCGTGGCCTGCAGCGGCAGTGGCGTGGCCAGCAGGCGGTTGAGCCATTGCTGCAGCGCGGGCCAGTGCTGCTGCATGCCCGCCAGAGTGGCCTGGCGCTGCAGGCGTGCGACCTGGGCCGGATTCAGTTGTGTGGGAAAGCCCTCGGCCTGCAGCCATTCCAGTGCTTCGTGTATCCAGTTGCCCAGCTGGGCGCTGCCGCGCAGTGCATGCCAGGCTGGGGCGGCAGGCTGCGCTGGCGCGGCCCATGCAGGGTTGGGCGGTATGGCGGGCCATTCGTCCTGTGCGCCCAGGGCGGCCGGCGGTGTCAGCAGGGTCAGGGTATCGGCCAGGGCGTGTGGCGCTGTCTCCACCCTGGCTTCTGCGTCGGCCTGCGCTTTTTCCTCTGCGGTGGCAGGCTCTGGCGGTTGTAGTTCGCGCACCAGCGCGCTGAAGCTGGCAATGGCGAAATGCTGGTCGGTATGGCCAGGGTAGGCTTGCGGCGCGCGCCAATGCCGCTGGGGTTGCTCGGGCTGGTAGCGCGTGCTGGCTGCGTGCGCGGCGGCGGCCTGCACCTGGATGGCGGCGCAGGGCGCGGCCCAGGCGCGCAGCTGCGGCAGCCACTGCGCATCGTCCAGCTCGCTGTCGCCATGCACCAGATAGCCCAGGGCGCTGCGGTGCAAGGCGTTGACCTTGGCGCGCGCGCCGGGGTAGATGGGCACGCCCAGCCACAGCGCGTGGCGCGCCCGCGTCAGCGCCACGTACAGCAGGCGCAGCGCCTCGCGGCACTCTTCTTCGCCCGCATCCTGCCCGGTGGGGCTGGGCGCGGCGGGCGTGCGGGCGCTGGATGCGCTGGGCGGGCGCTCGCCGTGCGAGGCAAAGGGCAGCATGACCACCGGGTATTCCAGCCCTTTGCTTTTGTGGATGGTGACGATCTGGATCAGCTGGGCATCGCTTTCGAGCCGCACGATTTGCTCTTCGGCTTGCATGGCGCTGTTCGAGCCCTGCTGCGCCTGCTGGATTTGCTGCGTGAAGTGGCGGATGAGCTGGTGCTCGGCTTCGCAGCCGACACTGGCCTGCTGCAGCAGCTCGGCCAGGTGCAGCACGTTGGTGAGGGTGCGCTCGCCGCGGCCGTCCTCGGCGGCCAGCCATTGGCGCGCCAGGCCCAATTGGTGGATGCTGTGGCGCAGCATGGGCAGCACGCCCTGGCGGCGCCAGATGTGCTGCAGCTGCTGCAGCAATTGCAGCTGCGCGTCCAGCAACGCTTCCTGCTCGGCCCCGGCCAGCAGGCTGGGCAGGGGCCAACCCAGCAGAGCGGTGGCAAAGGCGGCGCGCGCGCGGGCCACGTCGCCGGGCTGGGCCACGGCCTGCAGCCACAGCAGCAGGTCGCGCGCTTCGGCGCTGGCATAGACCGACTCGCGCCCGGAGAGGTACACCGCATGCAGCTGGCGCTGGCGCAGGGCGCGCTGCAGCAGCGCCGCGTCCTTCTGGTTGTGCACCAGGATGGCGATGTCGCCGGGCTGCAGGCGGCGCACGGCGCGGGGGCTGCCGTCTGCGCCGGCCTCGTACAGCGTCAGCTGCTCGCGTTGCAGCCAGGTGACGATCTGTTCGGCGCAGAGTTGGGCGAAGTGCTCCCAGGCCTCGTCCTTGGGCTGGGCCTGTTCGGGCACGCACAGCGTCATCGCGGTGAGCGCCTGCGCGCCAGCGGCTTGCTGCGGCCCCAGCCACTGGCCCAGGCCTTGGGCCTGCACAGGCTCGAACGGCAGCGGGCTGGGCTGGGCCTCATGGTCGCGAAAGCGAAATGCGCCCGGCCCGGGGCGCTGCTCGGCCTGGCTGAAGACGTGGTTGACGGCCTGCACCAGCGCCTGGCTGGAGCGGAAGTTGGTGTCCAGCGCGTCGTGGCGGCCCTGGGTCTGGCGCTTGGCCGCCAGGTAGCTGTGGATGTCGGCGCCGCGAAAGCCGTAAATGGATTGCTTGGGGTCGCCAATCAGCAGCAGGGCGTGCTCGGCCAGGTCGCGCTCGGGCTGGTAGAGGGTGTTGAAGATCTGGTACTGGCCGGGCGAGGTGTCCTGGAACTCATCGATCATGGCCGCCGGGTACTGCGCCAGCAGCTGCGCGCGCAGCGCCGCGCCATGCGCGCCGGCTAGGGCCTGTTGCACGCGCAGCAGCAGGTCGTCGAAGTCCATCACGCCCTGCTGGGCCTTGAGCTGCTGCCAGCGCTGGTGTGTGGCCGCCAGTGCGAAGGCCTGCGCGGCCTGGCCCAGGTTGGGCAATTGATCCAGGCGTTGCAGCAGGGCCTGCAATTGCGCGATTTCCTCGGGCAGCTCTTGCGGCGTCAGCGGCGGGGCCTGCGGGCGGCGCGCCTGCTGCAAGCCTTCGAGGCTCAGGCGCTGCCGGGCGGCGGCGGAGTCGCTCAGGCCGGCGATGTGCGGCGGCGGTGGCTGCTGCCGCGCCCATTGGCGCAGCGCTTGCAGCCAGGGCTGGTAAAAGCGCGCCTGCAGCTTGCGGCCATCCCAGTGGCTTTTTTGGGGGCTGCCCGCAGCGATTTGCGCATCCAGCCAGTTTTGCAGTTGATCGGCTTTTTCGTCCCAGCCGGCGGCCCATTGCGTCAGCAGCGCCTGTTGCTCTTGCAGGGCCTGCACCAGCCAGTCGCCCAGAGCCTGGCCGGTCAGTGCGGCGTCAGCGGCGGCGTGCTCCAGAAAGGGGGCTTTTTGCAGGCGGCGGCTTTGTGCCAGCCAATGCTGGGCATCAGGCCAGAGGGCCTGCACGTGCTGCAGCACATCGCCCTGCAACGGATAGACGTGGTTGCGCCAGAAATCCAGCGCCGCCACGTCCCACAGCTGGGCGCTGTCGCTGCCCAGCTGAGCCTGGCCGAGCTGGCCGGTGAGCGCGGCGTGGTCTTGCAGGACTTTGTGGCACCAGGCGTCGATGGTGTGGATGGCGGCCTCATCCATGCCCTGGGCGGCCAGCTCCAACCGCCAGGCGGCCAGCTCGCGCTGCGCGCCGGATGGGTAGTGCGCGCGCAGTGCGTGCAGCAGTGCGTCGGCCTGGTCGAGCTGACCGCGGAAAAAGCGCGTGGCCTCGTGCAGGCGTTCGCGGATGCGGGCGCTGAGCTCCTGGGTGGCGGCGCGGGTGAAGGTCAGCACCAGGATGTGCGGCGGCGTCAGCGGGCCAAAGGGTGGCGCAGCGCTTGGGTCGTGGGCCGCGCCGCCGTGGCCCAGCACCAGCCGAAGGTACAGCGCGGCAATCGTCCAGGTCTTGCCCGTGCCGGCGCTGGCTTCGATCAGGCGGCTGCCCTGCAGCGGCAGGCGCAGGGCCAGCGGCGGGGCGGCCGCATCGGCAGCGGCCGTCATGCCGATGTGGCGGCGCGCGCAGCGGCCTGGCGGGGGCGGCGCATCAGCAGTTCTCGCGCACGATGGCCTGGGCGCGCTGGCGCTGCGCCTCGCGCGTGGCGTCGTCCATGTAGCCGGCGTTGCCCTTGGCGTCGGTGGTCATGACGCGGCGGCCAGGCTCCAGGCGCTTGAGCGTGGCCTGGGCGGCGGCGCATTGGGCTTTGCGCTTTTCGGCGTTTTCGCGCCGGATGCGCTCGTTTTCCTGGGCGATGCGCTCGTTCTCTTGCTTGATCTTGGCGTTTTCCTCATCTTGCGCCGCCTGCTCGCGCGCCTGGGCTTCAGCCTGGGCCTTGGCCTGCGCGTCAACGCGGGCTTTGAGCTCGGCGTCCTCGCCGGCGCTGCTCTGGGCGGGGGCGCTATCGCCGTTCTCGGTGCTGGTTGGCGCGGCCGCTGCGGGGGCGGCCGGGGCGGCGTCGCGCGGCGCCTTGAGGATGCGGTTTTGCGGCACGTCCGGCGGGGGCGGGCGATCGCTGTACACCTTGCGGCCGCTGCCATCAAGCCATTGCCACTGGGGCTGGGCCTGCAGGGTGCCCAATGCGCCCAGGGCCAGCGCGGCGGCCAGCATCATGCGAAGTGAAGTCTTGCTCATGGATCAGGTCCCTCTCTCTTTGGATGGATGGGCTTGGCTGCGGCGCGCTGGCGCACAGTGCCAGGCTGGAACACTGCTTCGCAGCAAGGGGCCAAGTGTAGCGGGCCGGTCGGCCAGGGGCGGACAATGTCCGTGCGATGGCATTTGCATCCACGTGGCAGCACTGATGCTGGCCAAGCGGCTGGGAAATCACTTCGCTAGAATGGCCCGCTTGCCCGCTCTCGGGCGGCCTGGCAGGCCATTGCAATGGCCAAGACCCAGGCGCTTTCTTGACTTGTATGACATTCGAACCCAACCAAGCCGGTGCCGCCGCGCCGCTGGTGCAGATTCGCAATCTGCATTTCGGCTATGGCGAGCGCCCGATCTTGCGCGACGTGAGCCTGCAGGTGCCGCGCGGCAAGGTCACGGCCATCATGGGAGCCTCGGGCGGTGGCAAGACCACGCTGCTGCGGCTCATCAGCGGCCAGCACCTGCCGCCTGTGGGCAGCGTGTTCTTCGATGGCGTGGACGTGGGCGCGCAAACGCACAAGGGCTTGTATGCGCTGCGTCGGCGCATGGGCATGCTGTTCCAGTTCGGTGCGCTGTTTACCGACATGACGGTGTTCGAGAACGTGGCCTTCCCGCTGCGCGAGCACTCGGACTTGCCTGAGGCCGTGCTGCGCGACGTGGTGCTGATGAAGCTCCATGCCGTGGGCCTGCGCGGCGCGCGAGACCTGTACCCGAGCGAGATCTCCGGCGGCATGGCGCGGCGCGTGGCGCTGGCGCGGGCCATTGCGCTGGACCCGGAGCTGATCATGTACGACGAGCCCTTTGCCGGCCTGGACCCGATTGCGCTGGGCACGACAGCGCGGCTGATCCGCCGCCTCAACGATGCGCTGGGCACGACCAGCATCCTGGTCTCGCACGATCTGGACGAGACCTTCGCCATCGCCGATCACGTGGTGATTCTGGCCAATGGCGCCATTGCCGAGCAGGGCGCGCCGGCGCAAATTCGCCAAAGCCGCGATCCGCTGGTGCGGCAATTCGTGCAGGGCGCTTTCGATGGGCCGGTGCAGTTCCACTACCCCGGCCCTGGGCTGGAAGAGGATTTTGGCTTGCCGCGATTGAGCGGGCGTGCAGAGCGCGCAGCAGGAGGGCGGCCATGATGCAGCGTTGGTGGCAACCGGCCGAGGTGGGGGCGCGCGTGCGCCAGCTGTTGGCCAACTGGGGCTATGCGGCGCGCCTGTTCGTGCGCCTGTGGTTGCCGGGCTTGTTGTCGCTGCGGCGGTTTTCGCTGGTGCGCGACCAGGTGTTTTTTCTGGGCAACCGCTCGCTGACCATCATCGCCGTCTCAGGCCTGTTCGTCGGCAGCGTGCTCAGCCTGCAGCTGTACTACATCCTGCAGAGCTTTGGCTCGGCCCAGACCCTGGGCATGGTGGTGGCGCTGGCGCTGATCCGCGAGTTGGGGCCGGTGGTTACGGCGCTGCTGTTTGCCGGGCGCGCGGGCACTTCCCTGACGGCGGAGATCGGCCTGATGCGCGCGGGCGAGCAGCTCAGCGCCATGGAGATGATGGCCGTCGATCCCGTGCAGCGCATTCTGGTGCCGCGCTTTTGGGCAGGAGTCATCGTCATGCCGCTGCTGGTGGCCATCTTCAACGCGGTGGGCATTCTGGGCAGTTGGCTGATCGGCGTGGTGATGCTGAGCGTGGACGCAGGCGCGTTCTGGGGGCAGATGCAAAGCAATGTCGGCGTCTTCACCGACCTGCGCCAGGGGCTGGTCAAAAGCGTGGTGTTCGGCATTGCCGTGACCTTCGTGGCCCTGCTGCAAGGTTACGTCGCGCGGCCTACGCCCGAGGGCGTCTCGCGCGCCACCACGCGCACCGTGGTGCTGGCCTCGGTCGGCGCGGTGCTGGCACTGAACTTTTTGCTCACGGCCGTGATGTTCACGCCGGCCCATTGAGCACACGAGGGTCGCTGCACTTAGCGCGGCACATTGAGAGGAAAGCACAACAGCTATGCAGAAATCGAAAGTGGATGTTTGGGTCGGCCTGTTCGTCATGGCCGGCTTTGCGGCTTTGGTGTTCCTGGCGTTGCAGGCGGCCAATTTGCTGAGCATCAACTGGCACAGCCGCAGCTACCAGGTGCAGGCGCACTTCGACAACGTCGGCGGGCTCAAGCCGCGCGCGGCCGTGCGCAGCAGCGGCGTGGTCGTTGGGCGGGTGCTGTCCATCGGCTACGACGACACGCTCTACCGCGCCAAGGTGGTATTGGAATTGGACGAAAGTTACAAATTCTCGCGCGACAGCTCACTCAAAATCCTCACCAGCGGCTTGCTGGGCGACCAGTACATCGGCATCGAGCCCGGTTACGAGGATGAATACCTGCGCCAGGGCGACACCATTGTCGCCACCCAGTCGGCCATCGTGCTGGAAAACCTGATCTCGGCCTTCATGTTCACCAAGGCGGCTGAGCCTGCCGGCGGCACTGGCAGCGGCCAGGCCGCCAGCCAAGGCGGCAGCCAGTGATGCCGACCACCCAAATCCCCATGAGGGGCCTCAATCCATGCCATACCCACCACCCCGCGCCCGAAACCCGCTGACCTTGGCCCTGGCCGCCGCGCTGCTGACCGCCTGCGCCACTACTGGGCCGCATGGCGTGGGGCAGGATCCGCGCGATCCCTTCGAGGGCTTTAACCGCCGCATGTACCAGTTCAACGAAGGGCTGGACCGCGCCGTGCTGCGCCCCGTGGCCACCGGCTACCAGAAGATCGTGCCCAGCCCGGCGCGCACCGGCGTGGGCAATTTCTTCGGCAACCTGGGCGATGCCTGGTCCTTCGTCAACAACGGCTTGCAGCTCAAGGGCGAGGCAGCCATGAGCAGCTTCTTCCGCGTGGCCGTCAACAGCACCTTTGGACTGGGCGGCCTGCTGGACGTGGCCTCGGAAATGCGCCTGCAGCGCTACAAGAGTGACTTTGGCCTGACGCTGGGCCATTGGGGCGTGCCCACCGGCCCTTACGTCGTGCTGCCGCTGCTGGGCGCATCGTCGGTGCGCGATACGGCAGCGCTGCCGGTGGACATCTACGGCCATCCGCTTGGCCAGCTCAAACCGGCTGCGCACCGCTATGGATTGCGCGTGCTGGACATTGTGGACACGCGCGCGCGGCTGCTGCGCGCCAGCGATACGCTGGGCGATGCCGCGCTGGACCCTTACCTGATGGTGCGCGACTTCTACTTCAGCCGTCGTGGCCAGGCTGCAGGCAGCGATGGCCGCATCGCCGACGAGGCCAGCGATGGCTACATCCCGCCAGAAGACTACGGCGATACCCCCGCCCCTGCCGCGCAGTGAGTAGGCAGGCCGAAGCCGATTGCGCCCGGGCGCGCTTGAAACCGAGAAAGGAATGACCCCATGCTGATGCAATCCATTTACCGCCGTTTGGGCGCAGCTCTGCTGGGAGCAGCGGCTCTGCTGGCCGCCGCGCCAGCGGCCGTGCAGGCGCAGGACTTGGCCCCCAATGCCATGATCGAAAAAGTCACCCAGGATGTGCTGGGCGAAATCCGCAGCAATCGTGGCGTACAGGCTGGCAACATTGCCGCCGCCACCGAAGCCGTGGACCGCGTGGTGATGCCGCACATCAACTTCCCGCGCATGACCGCCGCCGCCGTCGGCCCTGCCTGGCGCAGTGCCTCGCCCGAGCAGCGCCAGCAAGTCATTGCCGAATTCAAGGCCATGCTGATCCGCACCTATGCCGGCTCGCTCGATCAGGTTGGCGATCTGCAAGTCGTCGTATTGCCCATGCGCGCCCAGGCCGATGCCAATGATGTGCTGGTGCGCTCTGAAGTGCGCGGTGGCGAGCAGCCCATCCAGCTCGACTACCGCCTGCAAAAGACCCCTGGCCAGGGCATGGGCTGGAAGGTTTACAACGTCAACGTCATGGGCGCGTGGATCGTCGATTCCTACCGCAGCCAATTCCAACAGGAAATCAGCGCCGGCGGCATTGAAGGCCTGATAAAGTCGCTGCGCAACCACAACCGCAAACCCTCTTGAACCTGCCCCAACCATGACTGTGCAGCCCGCTGACCAACCCGCCATCGTGCCACTGCCCACCCGCCTGACCCGCGATGAGGTGACGCAGTGGGTGCGCAGCATCCAGCCGCAGCTGCAGGCAGCGCGCAGCGCTGGCCATGCCGTGCTGCTCGATGCCTCGACGCTGCGGCAGTTTGATTCCTCAGCCCTGGCCGCGCTGCTGGCGTTGCGCCGCGAAATCCTCGCCCAGGGCATGCAATTTGCTGGCGTGGCCGGCATGTCGGCCACCTTGCAGTCGCTGGCCGATGTCTATGGCATCGAAGAGCTGCTGCCCCCGAGCGCGCCCAATGCGGCCGGCAGCGCAGGATCCTGAATGCCCTGTACGACTCCGACAACCGGAACCGGCCACTGGCCGGTTTTTTTGCGCCTCCTGAACAGGTTTGGCTGCTATTCACGCCACGGTTGGAGAGGACTGTCAGAAAAAAACGGGCGCGAGGGATGGCGCGATGGGCGTGTGCACCGAGTGCGCTGAGTGCAGACCTTTCTGGAAGATCATCATGCTGGGGGGCGGCGCACGTGCGCATCGCCCCACGCTTTCAGGGCGTGGATGACAGGGGCGAGCGTTTGGCCGTATTCAGTGAGCCGGTATTCGACCCGGGGCGGCACCTCGGCGTACACCGTGCGCGCCACCAGGCCGTCGCGCTCCAGCTCGCGCAGCTGGTTGGTCAGCATGCGCTGGGTGATGTGCGGCAGCAGGCGGCGCAATTCGTTGAAGCGCAGCACTTGTTGCGTGAGCAAGCGGTAGAGGATCACGCCTTTCCATTTGCCGCCAATCAAGGCCAGTGTGGCCTCGACCGTGCAGCCGGTGGCGCAGGTGAAGGAGTCGTGCGGGGTACGGGCCATATCCAGTTCCTTTTTTGACACTATAGGCAATTTATGTGCGTTCTTTTCTTTTGATGCTGTAGCAGCAAGAATCGCTGGCATGTTTTAACAGCCTGAAAGGAATCCGCCGTGATGATGAAAGCCATTGGCTTCAGCCAGCCCCTGCCCGCAGCCGACCCGCGCGCGCTGGAGGACATTGAACTGCCCGTGCCCGTGTGCGGCGAGCACGACTTGCTAGTGCAGGTGCAGGCCATTGCCGTCAATCCGGCCGATGCCAAAGTGCGCGCCTCAGCCCGGCCTGCGCCCGGCACGTGGCGCGTGCCGGGCTGGGATGCCGTGGGCCGCGTACACAGCGTAGGCGCGCGCGTGAGCGGCTTTGCGCCGGGCGACAGGGTGTTCTACGCCGGCAGCATCGACCGGCAAGGCGCCTATGCCCAGTTGCAGACCGTGGACGCGCGCATCGCCGCCCATGCCCCCGCGAGCTGGTCCGACGAGGACGCGGCCGCCTTGCCACTGACCGCCCTGACGGCCTGGGAGGTTCTGTTCGATCGCCTGCGCATCGATGTGCCCGTGGCTGGCGCGGCCCCGGCCATCGTCGTCATTGGCGGCGCGGGCGGGGTCGGCTCCATCACGTTGCAACTGGTGCGGGCGCTGACCCCGCTGACGGCCATTGCCACGGCCTCACGCCCGCAAAGCGCGGACTGGGCGCGCCAGATGGGGGCGCAGCACGTGCTGGACCACAGCCAGCCGCTGGCGCCGCAGCTGCAAGCGCTGGGCCTGGGCGCGCCGGCCTTCGTGCTGGGCACGGCGCAGACCGAGCGCTACCTGCCCGACATCGCGGAATTTCTGGCCCCGCAAGGGCGCATGGCCTTGATCGACGACCCGAAAGCGCTGGACATCGTGCCGCTCAAACGCAAGAGCCTGTCCGTGCACTGGGAATTCATGTTCACCCGCCCCTTGCTGGGCACGGCCGACATGGCGCGCCAGCACGACATCCTGCGGCAGGTGTCCAGCCTGGCCGATCAGGGCCGCATCGCCCCCACCCGCACACGTACCCTGGGCAAGATCAATGCAGCCAACCTGCGCCAAGCCCATGCCCTGCTGGAAGGCGGGCAAACCATCGGCAAGCTGGTGCTGGCAGGATGGTGAAGGCAAAGGGGCAGGGGCGAGAATCCAGTGTTTGTGCCGGCCTTGGCGCTGACACGGTACACTTGGCCCGCCCTTGTTTTGGCGGCGCCCACTGGCCGGGCCAGTGGGCGCCGCCAGCGCTTTGTAGTCATACAGTGCCGAAAAGGGTGCGCCGTCATGGCGCACGTGGGCTGGCGCATTGCTGCATGCCCTTTTCTTGGAGCCTGTTCAAAATCTCGGCACGAGTGAGCAAGAAGCGGCTTGGAATGGACTGCAAGGCGCAGCCTTAGCCATGGCGAGGCGTTTGCAACGCGCCGAAGACCGCCCAAATCCGCTCTCTTGACGGTCGTGTAGAGATTTTGAACAGTCTCTTATGGGCCCCCATCGGGCTCCGCAGGCTGGCCTAGCGCCCGCCCGCAGCCGCCATCGGCGGCGTTTCATGCAGGGCACCTCTTGGTGCTGCCCGGCACTGCATCTCCATCCATTTGCCAGCCAAGACTGCACACTGGTGGCCTTGGGCCTATGCCGCCGCGCGCGAGGCGGTCAGCCAAGCTGCCGTGCCATGACATCCCTTGCCCGTGGCTGCACAGGCTTGGGTGCCATGGCAGCGATGTTTTGCTGCTCCCATCACACAGGAAAGGACGCACTTTTGAGCCATCCCGCCTCGCCTTCCCCCGCCCAGTCCGTTGCCGCCAGCGGCGGCAGCGCCATCAACCGGCCCGTGTTCTACACGGCTTCGGCCATCATCGTCTCCATCATTGCCTTTGCCACCATTGCGCCGCAGGCAGCCGACCAGGCTTTCAAAGCGGTGCAGGCGGCCATCGTCGCCAATGGCAGCTGGTACTACGTGTTGACGGTGGCCATCATCCTGCTGGCCGTCATTTACCTGGGCGCCTCGCGCTACGGCAGCATCCGCCTGGGGCCAGACCATGCCAAGCCCGATTACAGCAATGCCTCGTGGTTCGCAATGCTGTTTTCCGCTGGCATGGGCATTGGCCTGATGTTCTTCGGCGTGGCCGAGCCGGTAATGCACTTTCTCGCCCCGCCGCTGGGCGAGGGCGGCACGGTGCAGGCCGCGCGCGAGGCGATGCGCCTGACCTTCTTCCACTGGGGCGTGCACGCTTGGGCCATTTACGCCATCGTGGCGCTGATCCTGGCCTTCTTCAGCTACCGTCACAACCTGCCCTTGACGTTGCGCTCGTCTCTCTACCCGCTGATCGGCGACAAGATCAATGGCCCCATCGGCCACGCAGTGGATGTGTTCGCCGTGGTCGGCACGCTGTTTGGCGTGGCCACCTCGCTGGGCTATGGCGTGTTGCAGGTCAATGCCGGGCTGAACCACGTATTCCCCTCGATCCCGGTGTCGGTGACCACGCAGATCGTGCTGATCGTGGCCATCACCGCGCTGGCCACGGTATCGGTGGCCACGGGCCTGGATCGCGGCGTAAAGCTGCTCTCTGAGCTCAACCTCGGCCTGGCGGCCTTGCTGCTGCTGTTTGTGCTGTTGGCCGGCTCCACCGTGCTGCTGCTGCAGGCGCTGGTGCAGAACGTGGGCTACTACGCCTCCAACATCGTGAACATGACCTTCAACCTGTTCGCCTACCAGAAGACCGACTGGATCGGCGGCTGGACCATCCTCTACTGGGGTTGGTGGCTGAGCTGGGCGCCCTTCGTGGGCCTGTTCATCGCGCGCGTCTCGCGCGGGCGCACCATCCGCGAATTCGTCATCGGCGTGCTGCTGGTGCCCACGGGCTTTACCTTCATGTGGATGAGCTTCTTTGGCAACTCGGCCATCGACATGATCCTCAACCAGGGCATGGCCGAGCTGGGCCAAGTCGTCTCGCAAGACGTGTCGCTGGCGCTGTTCTCTTTTCTCGAGCGGCTGCCGCTCTCCAGCCTGTTCATCTACCTGGCGCTGTTCATGGTGGTGGTGTTCTTCGTCACCTCGGCCGACTCCGGCGCGCTGGTGATGGACATGCTGTGCGCCCACGGCAAGACCAGCGACCATCTGGGCTACCGCCTGTACTGGGCCATTGGCTCGGGCGTGGTGGCCATCGTGCTGCTGCTGGCCGGCGGCCTGGGCGCCTTGCAGACCATGGCCATCGCCAGCGCCCTGCCCTTTGTCACCGTGCTGATGGTGGCCATGTATGGCCTGTTCAAGGCGCTGCGCGTGGACATGCAAAAGCAGCTGGTGCAGCAACTGGCCGCGCCCACTGCCGCGCCCATGATGCGCGCGCGCGGCGCCTGGCGCGAGCGCCTGCACGTCATCATGGACTTTCCTGACCAGAAGGCCGTGCACCGCTTCGTGGACGGCACGGTGGCCCAGGCCTGCCGCGAAGTGGCCGAGGAACTGGGCTCCCTGGGCGTGCAGGCGCAGGTCAGCCAACCCGCGCCCGGCCAGGTGCTGCTGACCACCAACCACGGCAGCGAGATCGACTTCACCTACCGCGTCGTCGCCACCGCCCACGCGCAGCCGGCTTTCGTGCAGGGCGATGCCAGCCCGGCCGCTGCCGATGCGCCGCAGTACTACCGCGCCGAGGTACACCTGGGCCAGGGCGGGCAGGATTACGACATCATGGGCTGGAGCAAGGACGGCGTGATCAACGACATCATCGACCAGTACCACAAGCACATGCACCTGCTGCACAGCCTGCGCTGAGGCGCTCTTGTGTCCGGTCACGGCGCGGCCGGGCAACCAGAGTGGCTTTTTTGGGCGTGCTCTGGTGCTGGCAGGGCGCCGAATCCTGACGGCGTTTTCCGCCTGACGGCTTACTTGACCACGCGACGGCCTTGATTGCCGGCTTCAACGCTGGGCATGGGCGACGCTGTGCAGCAGCTTGGCTCCCATCAGGCCCAGCAAGGCCCCGGCCATCTTGTCTAGATAAAAGGCCAAACGGCCAAACGCTCGGCGTACGCGTTGCTGTGAGAGCACAAGGATGATGGCGGCATCCCACAGAAACACCAGCGCTGTCATCCACAGGCCCAAGCCAATACGAAAGCCGTTGCCCACCTGTGGCGTAAGTACTACCGAGAACAGGCTCAGGTAGAACAAGATGTTCTTTGGGTTGGACAGTCCTGAGAGCATTCCCAGCGCAAACTCGCGAGTGAATGAAGGTGCTCTTTGCAATGCCGTTGCATCATGGGCAGCGCCTGGGGCGCTGATGAAGGCGTAATCGCTCCGGCGTGCCCTCAAGGCATGAAAAGCCACATACAGCAAAAACAGGCCGCCAGCGATCTTCAGTATCGTCATGAGCCACAGGGAATGCGCCAGCACCGCCGCCACACCCAGAATGCACAGAGCGATATAGATGCCATTGGCCAGCGCGATGCCCAGCGCTACGCCCAAGGCGCGGCGGGGTGTATTGCGCAAGGCGCTGCGTACTACCAGCAGGAAGTCAGGGCCTGGGCTGATGAGGGCCAAAAAATGCGCGGCCACCACGGTCAGAATGATGGGTAGGGAATTGTCGGCAGGCATGGCGTCTCCTTCAATGCTGTGAACAGGCCCTAGCATATCGGCTTTGCAGACTGCAATCCTGTAGGCTTTGAACGTCCGTGACACGGCTTGTGCCACAGCGCCATGATGCTCAGTGGGTGTTGGCAGACGATCCAGTGCAGGCGGCAAGTGGCGGCGCTCAAACGGCCTGCCGCCCTTGGGTGGCAGGCCGTTTTGTCATGTGGGGAACATGGCGGTCGGCCATTGCAGTCGTTGCTGCAGCCGGGCCCAGTCAAAGCCGGGGCCGGGGTCGCGCTTGCGCCCTGGAGCGATGTGTTCGTGGCCGGCGATGTGGGCAATGGGGTAGCGCGTGCGCAGGGCCTGGCACAGCGGCGCCAGGGCCTGGTATTGCTGGCTGGTGAACAGGCCGCCTTCCAGGCCTTCGAGCTCGATGCCGATGGAGTCGTCGTTGCGGGCGCTGCGGCCGTCGTAGCAGGATTGGCCGGCATGCCAGGCGCGTGCGTCGGCATCGACGAACTGGATCAGGCGGCCATCGCGGCGGATGAAGAAGTGCGCCGAGACGCGCAGCCCGCGAATGCCCTCGAAGTAGGGGTGCGCGTCCCAGTCCAGGGTGTTGGTGAACAGCTGCTGCACGGCCTGGCCTTCGAACACGCCCGGCGGCAGGCTGATGGAGTGCAGCACGATCAGGTCGATCTGGGCAGCGTCGGGGCGGGCATCGCAATTGGGTGAGGCGATCCATTGCGCAGGCAGGTAGCGGCCACCCTGCCAGTCTTGGGTTTGAGCGGTGTCGTTGATGGGAGGCTGCTGTGGCATGGGGCGTGGCGGAGATGGTCGCGGGGGAGGTGCGCACTGCGCGCGTATTGCATCCAGCGCCGGGGAGCGCGCGCCGCAGCGCTCGGCGCAGGTTTTCAGGCGCGCGCGTCCGGCTCGGTGGGGATGTTCAGGCGCTCGATGCGGTAGCGGATCTGGCGCAGGTTCAGCCCCAACATGGCGGCGGCGGCGGTGCGGTTGTAGCGCGCCGCCTGCAGGGCGCGGATGAGTACGGCGCGCTCCTGCTCGTCGAGCCAAGCCTGCAAATCGCTGGGCAGGGGCTCGACGGTGGCGCCGCCCGCGCTTGCGCTGCTGGCGTGAGCAGCCGGTGCGGCGCTGGCGTTGGGCGCAGGTGCGGGCGCGGGCGCAGCGCCGCTGCCTGTGGGCAGGCCCAGACTGGGCATGGCGAATTGGGCCTGGTACTGCATCCATGGCGCTGCGCCGGTGTGGAAGCTGGCAGGCGGTGGCGCAGGTGCGGGCGGCGGCGGAGGAGGCTCGGCCACTGGCGGTGTGGGCGCGACGGCAGGGATGGCGGCCGGGGCAGCGACAGCCGGGGCTGCGGGCATGGCTGCAGGCGCAGCCACAGGGGCGGCCAGGGGCGCTGTGCCCGTTGGCGTGTGATTGGGTGCGGCCTGCGGCGGCGCAGCGCTGGCGTGGGCCAGGCTGCCGGCGTCGTCGATGTATTCGGGGCGCAGGATGCCGTCCTCGCTCAGGGCCATGGCGCGGTGCAGAAGATTTTCCAGCTCGCGCACATTGCCGGGGAAGGGGCGGCGCAATACGGCGGCCATGAAGGCCTGCGAGGCTTCGACGTGTTCGAAGCCCGAATCGCGCGCCAGGCGCGCCAGCAGCGCCTCGACCAGGGCGGGAAGATCCTCGCGGCGCTCGCGCAGCGGCGGGATGCGCACTTCGATGACGTTGAGGCGGTAGTACAAATCCTGGCGGAAACGCCCCTGCTCGACCTCCTGGGCCAGATCGCGGTGCGTGGCGCTGACCAGGCGCACATCCACGACTTCTTCTTGCGTGGCGCCCAGCGGGCGCACGCTGCGCTCCTGGATGGCGCGCAGCAGCTTGGTCTGCATGGCCAGCGGCAGGTCGCCGATTTCGTCGAGAAACAGCGTGCCGCCCTTGGCGGCCTGGAAGAAGCCAGCGCGGTCGTGCGTGGCGCCGGTATAGGAGCCTTTCTTGGCGCCGAAGAATTCTGCTTCGAGCAGGTTTTCCGGAATGGCGCCGCAGTTGACGGCCACCAGCGGCCCGCTGGCGCGCTGACTGTTGGCGTGCAGGGCGCGCGCCACCAGCTCCTTGCCCGTGCCCGATTCACCATGGATGTGCACGGGCGCCATGCTGCGCGCGACTTTGCCGATGCGCTCCTTGACGGCCTGCATAACGGGCGATTGGCCCACCAGGTTGGCCAGCGCGGCCGCGCCGGGGTCATCGTCGGCTTCCTGCTTGGCGGGGGCCTTGCGCTTCCTGGGGCTGGGTGCGGCAGCCGCCGGCGCGGCCGTTCGCGCGCCTGCCGCCTGTGTGGGGCTGCCGGTCTGCTCGGGCTCGGCCTCATCGCATTCTGGCTCGGGCTCAGGGGCTGGCTGCGCAGCGTGTGTGGCGACTGCCTCCAGCGCGGAGGGCTTGCCCGGCAGCCCCTGCACGGCCGAGGCCACCACAGTGCGCAGCTGCTTGAGTTCCACCGGCTTGGCCAGATAGTCGAAGGCGCCGGCGCGCAGCGCCTCCACGGCGTTCTCGGCCGAGCCGTAGGCGGTGACGACGATGCAGCGCTCGGGCCGGCCGGCCGCTTGCAGCTCCAGCAGGATCTCCATGCCCAGCCCATCGGGCAGGCGCATGTCGGTAAGCACCACGTCGAAGTGCCGCTGCAGCTTCTCGCGCGCCTGGGCGACGGTTTCGGCCGACTCGACCTGGTAGCCCTCGCGCATCAGCGTCAACTCGTAGAGCAGGCGCAGATCGGGCTCGTCGTCGATGACCAGGATGGAGGCGTTCTTCTCGGGCATGGCCCGATTATGCGGCGTGCGCCTGCGGGCTCACACGTCGATGGCCTGGGCCGAGCCCACCTGCTTGCGCAGCTCGAACTTTTGGATCTTGCCGGTGCTGGTCTTGGGCAGCGGGCCGAAGACCACGGCCTTGGGCACCTTGAAGCCCGCCAGGTGCTTCTTGCAGTGCGCCACGATGTCCTCCACCGTGGTGGTGGCGCCTTCCTTGAGTTCGACGAAGGCGCAGGGCGTTTCGCCCCATTTCGGGTCGGGCTTGGCGACCACGGCGGCGGCCAGCACGGCAGGGTGGCGGTAGAGCGCGTCCTCGACCTCGATGGAGGAGATGTTTTCGCCGCCGGAGATGATGATGTCCTTGCTGCGATCCTTGATCTTGATGTAGCCGTCGGGGTACTGCACGGCCAGGTCGCCGGAGTGGAACCAGCCGCCGGCAAAGGCCTTTTGCGTGGCCTGCGGATTTTTCAGATAGCCCTTCATGGCGATGTTGCCGCGGAACATGATCTCGCCCATGGTTTCGCCGTCCCAGGGCACGGGCTGCATGGTGTCGGGGTCGAGCACGCAGGCGTCCTGCTCCAGGTGGTAGCGCACGCCCTGGCGCGCGTTGAGCTGGGCGCGCTCGCCGATGTCCAGGGTTTGCCAGTCGTCGTGTTTGGCGCAGACGGTGGCCGGGCCATACACCTCGGTCAGGCCATAGACGTGGGTGAGGTCAAAGCCCATTTCCTCCATGCCTTCGATCATCGAGGCCGGTGGCGCGGCGCCCGCAACCATGGCCTTGACGCCGCTGGGCAGCCCCACCTTCATGGAGGCCGGGGCGTTGACCAGCATGCCGTGCACGATGGGCGCGCCGCAGTAGTGCGTCACGCCGTGCTCGCGCATGGCGTCGAAGATGGCGGCCGGATCGACGCGGCGCAGGCACACGTTCACCCCCGCGCGCGCTGCCACGGCCCAGGGGAAGCACCAGCCGTTGCAGTGGAACATGGGCAGCGTCCACAGATAGACCGGGTGCTTGGGCATGTCCCATTCAAGGATGGCTGATACCGCGTTGAGCGCCGCGCCGCGGTGGTGATAGACCACGCCTTTGGGGTCGCCGGTGGTGCCGCTGGTGTAGTTCAGGGCGATGGCGTCCCACTCGTCGGCCGGGCGCTGCCAGTCGAACTCGGGGTCGCCACGGGCGATGAAGTCCTCATAGTCGATCGCGCCGTCGAGCTGCACGGGCGCGGGGCCGTAAAGCGCGTCCTGCACGGTGATGATGGTTTTGAGGTGCTCGCTCTTGCGCAGCGGCAGGGCCTTGTGGATCAGCCCTGCGAACTCGGGATCGACGATCAGCGCCTTGGCCTCGCCGTGGTCGAGCATGAAGGCGATGGTTTCAGGATCCAGTCGGGTGTTGAGCGTGTTGAGCACGCCCCCGGCCATGGGCACGCCAAAGTGCGCCTCCACCATCGGTGGGGTATTGGGCAGGATCACGGCCACCGTGTCGTTCTTGCCAATGCCTGCTTGCTGCAATGCGCTGGCGAGCTGGCGGCAGCGCGCATAGGTCTCGCGCCAGTTGCGGCGAATTTCGCCATGCACCACGGCCAGTCGGCCGGGATAAACCTCGGCGCTGCGGCGGATGTAGTCCAGCGGGGTGATGGCAGAGAAGTTGGCGGCGTTGCGGTCCAGGTGTTGGTCGTAGGCGCTCATGATGGTGTACAGGTCTTTCTTGATGATGGAAGTGTTGGCGCGAACCTCTGTCGCATGCCGACATGGCAGGCCAGGCGCGCCGCGCGGTGACACAGGCTTGTACTGTGCCGCGCAGCGCTTGGCAATTGGCAGGAACACGGGGGTGGCCGCAGCTGCGGGAAAACCCCGGCAGGCCCTGATCTCAGGCGCCGGGCGAGCCGGGCAGCGCTGCAGCCAGTGCGGCGCGCACGGCTTCGGTCGATTCAGGGCGCACCAGCTGCGCCTGCACCTGCCCATCGCGCAGCAGGAACAGCGAGGGCCAGAGCTTGACGCCAAACTCCCGCCCCAGCGGGCGGCCCTTGCCGTCCTCGATGCGGATGTGGCGCACCTGTGGGTGATCGGCCAGCGCTGCCTCCACATGGGGGCGCGCGGCGTTGCAGATGCTGCACCAGTTGGCGCCGAAATCCAGCACCACCGTACCGGGCAGTTGCTCGGCTTGGGCGCGGGTCATGGTCTCGGGTTGATAGTCGTGGCTCATGGGGAGTCTCCTTGTGGTGTGTGGCCCGTGGCGCAGGCGCGGCACAGGCATTGCTGGGGCTGGGCCTGCTGGGCGCGCGCCAGGGCGGCGGGGGCAATGCGGATGTGCTGGCACCAGCAATCAAAGGGCCTGGCAGCCGCAGGCGCGGCGCCGTGCCGGGGCGCCATGGCGCAGCCATTGGGCGCGCCGCACAGCGGGCAGAGGCTTGCAGGGCTGGTGGCTGGGCTGGCAGACGGGGCGGGCGGCACGGGGCGCGGGCTCAAACGGGCACGCCCCAGATGTAGCGCACCAGGTGGAAGAAAATTGGGGCCGCAAAGCAAATGGAATCCAGCCGATCGAGCATGCCGCCGTGGCCTTCGATCATGTGGCCCCAGTCCTTGACGCCGCGATCGCGCTTGATGGCCGACATGACCAGACCGCCGGCAAAGCCCAGCAGGGTGACGACCAGTGCCATCAGCAGCGCATGCACCGGGCCAAAGGGCGTGATCCAGTGCAGGGCCGCGCCCAGCAGCGAGGCCAGCAGCACGCCGCCTGCAAAGCCTTCCACGGTCTTGGATGGCGACAGCGCCGGGGCGATCTTGCGCCGGCCCATCAGCTTGCCGCAGACGTATTGCAGGATGTCCGAGCCCTGCACCACCAGCACCAGCCAGGCGATCAGCAGCAGGTTGCGCCCTTCGTAGCCGGGGATGCTGATGAGCAGCAGCGCAGGCACGGCAGAGATGCAGTAGATCGCGATCATCACGCCCCATTGCACGCTGGAGGCGCGCTCCAGAAAGCGCGTGGTGTCGCCGCCGAGCGCGGCAAAGATCGGCAGCAGCAAGAAGCCGTACACAGGCAGGAAAATGGCCATCATGCCGTACCAGCCCGTGAGGATGAAAAAGTACTGCAGTGGCAGGGCCACGTAGAAGGCCGCCAGAAGCGCAAAGTAGTCCGCACGGCGCGTGGGCGTGAGCGTGATGAACTCGCGCAGCGCATAGAACGAAATGCCCAGGAACAGCAGCACCACGGCCACGCGCCCCAGCGCAAATGCCAGGCCCAGCACCAGGATCATGACCCACCAGGCCTTGATGCGGGCGTTGAGGTTATCGATCACCGAATGCGGCTGCCAGCCCGCGCGCAGCTTGAGTGCAAAGCCCACGGCCGAGGCCAGCAGCATCAGGCCCAGCACCAGGGCAGAGAGCAAGAAGGTCTCATGGCTCATGGCTGGCCCTCCCTGGGCGCGGGCGCTGGGCCCGTGATCGGGGTTGGCTCTGCGGCCAGCGCCGGCCCTGGGCTGTAGGGCTCGTCGGCGCTTTCGCCGCTGGCCAGGTGCAGCAGGGCCTGGCGGGCCCGCAGCAGAAAGTCCTGTTTTTCCTCACCGGGCAGCAGCTGCACTGGCGCGCCGAAATGCACTGTGCACAGCAGCGGCAGTGGAATCAGCGCGCCTTTGGGCATGACGCGATTGAGGTTGCCCAGCCAGACGGGCACGATCTCCACCTCCGGGTAGGCCCGGGCCAAGTGGTAGAGCCCGCTTTTGAAGGGCAGCAGGCCCTCGCCCATGTTGCGCGTGCCTTCGGGAAAAAGAATCAGCGAATCGCCCGCCTCCAGCGCGGCCTTGAGCGACTGCAGCGCATCGGGCCGGGGCGCAGCGTTGGCTGTCCCAGCACCGGCGTCGGCGTCGGCTTCGGCTGGCGCAGCGGCTGCGCCGTGGCCTGCGCCGCTGCCGTTGCGCTCGACCAGCACGCCCTGGAACACTTGGTTGATGATGTAGCGGCGCAGCCGCCCCTGCAGCCAGTAATCGGCCCCGGCCACGGGCCGGGTGCGCTTGCGCAGCAGCGGCGGCAGCGAGGCCCACAGCAGCACGAAATCGCTGTGGCTGGTGTGGTTGGCGTAGTAAATGCGTTGCTGCGGCACGGGCGCGCAGCCCAGCCACAGGCTGCGCGCACCAGTCAAAGCCTTGGCTGCACCGCAGATGGCGGAGGCGCTGAAGCGGGCCAGGATGCTCATGCGAAAGCTCGCTCTCTCCACACAAGGTGGGCTGGGGTTACAGCTGCTGGGCGTTGAAAGTGTCGCAGGCGTTGGGGTCGCCCGTCTTCAGGCCGATATGGAACCAGCGCTGGCGCTGCGCGCTGCTGCCGTGGGTAAAGCTCTCGGGCCGCACGACGCGGCCAGCGCCGCGCTGCAGCGCATCATCGCCAATGCGCGCGGCGGCGTTCATGGCGGCCTCGATGTCGCCATTTTCCAGGATCTGGCGTTGGCGGTCGGCATGGTGGCCCCAGACGCCGGCATAGCAGTCGGCCTGCAGCTCCAGGCGTACGCTCAATTGGTTGTACTCAGCCTGGCTGATCTGGCCGCGCAGCCGTTCGAGCTTGTGCGTCGTGCCTTGCAGGCGCTGCAGGTGGTGGCCGACTTCGTGCGCAATCACGTAGGCCTGGGCAAACTCGCCCGGTGCACCCAGGCGATGCTTGAGCTCGTCAAAGAAGCTCAAATCCAGGTAGATGGTCTGATCGGCCGGGCAATAAAACGGCCCTGTGGCCGATTGGCCCATGCCACAGCTGGTGGGCGTGGCGCCGCGAAACAGCACCATGCGCGGCTCCTGATAATTGCGGTAAATGCTGTTCCAGACGTCCTCGGTGTCGGCCAGCACGACCTTGGCAAACTGGCTGGAGCGGTCGTCTGGCCCTGGCGCGGGTGCGGGCGCTTGCTGCACCTGTGGGCTGGGCAGGCCCTGCATCAGGCCCAGGATCGTCAAAGGGTTGACGCCAAAAATCCAGCCGGCGACGACGGCGACGATGATCGAGCCGATGCCCAGATTGAGGCCGCCGCGCCGTCCGCCTGCGCCGCGCCGATCTTCCACGTTGCGCGATTGCCGATTGCCTTCCCAACGCATGGTCTGTGTACTCCAAGTGCAGTCAAAATATGGCGGGCAAGTGTAGCGCTGGCGGCAAAGCCTGCCTCAGGCAAATCCTTGACCCCGCCGGGTTGGCCTGGAAATCTGTGCTACATTGCGCCGCTATGGCATACACCACTTGGTTTGCATTTTTTGGCTTTTATTTCTCTGTCCAAGGCGGATGAGAGGCCCAGTCGCAAACCTGTAAAGCGCCCAAGCTCTGAAAACCGCCGCAGCCCAGCAGCTCCGGCGGTTTTTTTCTGGCATGGCGTTGTGCGTTTTTCTCTTGCTGTTCTTTTTCTTTTTTGACTATCCGACCATTACGGGGGCTCCCATGAACGCTATCGCAACACAAGGCACCGCAGCTTGGCCAGGCGCTGTCGAGAAAACCAGTCAGACAGACAACCAGCGCATTCGGGAAATCACAGTGTTGCCGCCACCAGAGCATTTGATTCGTTTCTTCCCCATTCAGGGCAGCCCGGTGGAGCGTCAGGTGCTGCAGACGCGCCAGCGCATCCGCCACATCATGCACGGCAAGGACGATCGCCTGCTGGTGGTCATCGGCCCGTGCAGCATTCACGACCCGGAGGCAGCCCTTGAATACGCACGGCGCCTCAAGCCGCTGCGCGAGCAGCTGCACGATCGTCTGGAGATCGTCATGCGCGTGTATTTCGAGAAGCCGCGCACCACGGTGGGCTGGAAGGGCCTGATCAATGACCCCTACATGGATCAGAGCTACCGCATTGATGAAGGGCTGCGCATTGCGCGCCAGTTGCTGATCGACATCAACCGCATTGGCCTGCCCGCAGGCAGTGAGTTCCTGGACGTGATTTCCCCGCAGTACATCGGCGATCTGATTGCCTGGGGCGCCATCGGCGCGCGCACCACCGAAAGCCAGGTACACCGCGAACTGGCCAGCGGCCTGTCTGCGCCCATTGGCTTCAAGAACGGCACCGACGGCAACATCCGCATTGCCACGGACGCCATCATGTCTGCCAGCCGCCCGCACCATTTCCTCTCGGTGCACAAGACTGGCCAGGTGGCAATCGTCACCACCGAGGGCAATGACGATTGCCATGTCATTTTGCGCGGCGGCAAGAAGCCCAACTACCAGGCGCAAGACGTGCAGGCGGCCTGCGCCGATCTGGAGAAGGCCAATCTGCCGCCATCGCTGATGGTGGACTGCTCGCACGCCAACAGCAGCAAGAAGCACGAGCTGCAAATGACAGTGGCCAGTGACATCGCCCAACAGATTGCCAGTGGCTCGCGGGCCATTTTTGGTGTGATGATCGAGAGCAACCTGCAGCCCGGTGCGCAGAAATTCACCCCCGGCGTAGATGATCCGCAACAGCTGGAGTATGGCAAGAGCATCACCGATGCCTGCGTGGGTTGGGATGAATCCACGCAAATCCTGCAGCGCCTGGCCGATGCGGTGCAGCAGCGCCGCAAAAGTTGAGAGCCTGCTCAAATCCCTCCGTACGGTTGCTTGCAGGCGCCTGGATTGGGCGCCTCAGGCGGCCGGGCTTTTGCTGCCATGCGGGCCGTATGGCGCGGACGATGGTTTTCAGGCCTGAAAACAGGGCGATAATGACGAGTTTGGAAAATGCTGCACAGCACAATAGGCTGCTGGCGTTGAATGGGTTTACACCTGTGAGCGCCAGTGGCTTGTTGCCATTGGGGATTGCCTGGGGGCACATCGGTGCTTGATTGACGCGTCGCGGCTGTATGCTCGCGCAGCCGGGGCTTTGATGGTCGAAGTGCGCCATACCAAAGGCGCGCAGACCGTTGTGGCGCAAAGAGTTTCCCGGTGTGCCCAAAGCCAGCTTTCGATCAATAGTTCAATGACATGACAAGTCCAAACCCTTCAAGCCATGAAACGCAAGAGGACATCCGCTCCAAGCTGTTGTACCTCAAGCAGTGGCCTGATTTTTCCAAGGAATACGATTTGGTTCGCGTAGGCGACATCGCGCGCATTTGCGCGCTGCTGGCGCGCAAGCCAACTGTAGGGTTTTTGGTGCATCGCTCGGTAGACATGCCCAGCCATAAAGTGGAGAAGGTGCTGCGCCAGTTGCAGGAGTCGGGCTGCGTGGATGTGTTCCAGACCGGGCGCGATGCATTGAAGGCTCAGATTCAGACCGTGGGCGAAATCCTCTCTGATGCTGCAGATGTCCCGCCCGACGCGGCAGTGGTGCAAGAAGACGCTGCGCCTGCGGCCATGCCAACACCGGCGGGCTCCTTTCTCAAGCGGCTGTGGAAAAAACTCTTGTCTTGATGCCCACCGCCCTGCGGCCGATGGCAGGGCGAGCATGGCGCCATTCGCGCTTTGGATGAAAAACTATGGATTGGAATATTGCGGTATTGGGTTCGGTGGGCTCGGGCAAGACGACGGCCATTCGCGCCATCAGCGACATTGAAGTGGTGGACACCGATGTCAAACCCACTGATGAGGATACCCTGGCCCTGAAGGACACGACCACCGTGGCCATGGACATGGGGGTTATGGAGTTGGGCAGCGGTGACCGCCTGCGCCTGTACGGCGCGCCGGGCCAGGACCGCTTTGACTTCATGTGGGAAATCCTGCTGGAGCAGGCCAAGGGCGCGGTGTTGTTCGTGGACCATACCCGGGCAGAGCGTTTTGATGACTTGACCACCTACCTGGATGCCATCCGCGCGCAAAAGCCCCATGGCGATGCGCCGCTGATCGTTGCCGTGACCCATGCCGAGGCCGATGAGCGCCGTAATCTGGACGAGTATCGGCGCTTTTTCAGCCAGCGCAATAGCTGCACCTGCAGCATTTGCCAGCCCCCCGTCATGTGGTGCGATGCGCGAGAGCAGCGCGATGTGGCCCTGCTGATGGTGGTCATGGCGGCGCTGCTGGAGTCGTTCCACGCCTATCCCGAATCCGTTCTGCATGAGCGCATGAGCACTTTGCAAGTGAGGACATGAGGCCATGGCCGCCACGGTATTGATGCAATTGACGGGCCTGGATGCCTGGTATGGCGATAAACAGGTGCTGCACGGCATCGATGTCACGCTGCCAGTGCGCGGTTGCACGGCCTTGCTGGGCCCATCGGGCACGGGCAAATCCACCTTGATGCGCTGCATTGACGCCTTCAGTCAAACGCAGGAGCATCAGTTGCAGCAGGACAACTGGCGCGCCAGTTACCAGCAGGGCAATGTCTCGCACGCGCCCCTGCAGCGCATGCGCGTGCAGCAAAAAGCCCAGCGCCCTGCGGGCATGACGGGGCTGCAATTCTTCGTCGAAGGCCAGGCCCAGAGCGCCGCCAGCGTCATGCAAGCGCTGCGCGAGCTGTTCGCGCAGCTACAGGAAGGCGATTTGCTGACTCGGCTGTTTGCCAACGTGGCCGATCTCAGCGACGTGGAATGGGCGCTGTTTTGTATTTTGCGCGCGGCCCAGCGCGCGCCGGACTTGCTCATGCTCGACGAGCCTACCGCTGGCCTGGCAGATGCCGATGCGGCGCGTGTTGTGGCGCTCATCGAGCGTTTGGCGCAAACGCGCGCCATTGTCATCATCACCCACCACGTGCAACAGGCCAGGGCGCTGGCGCAGCATGTGGTGCTGCTGGGCAATGGCCGAGTCGTGGAAGCAGGGCCTGCCGGGCAATTCTTCGCTGAGCCACGTACGGCAGCAGGGCAGCACTACCTGGCCAATGGCACGCTGCCCGAGCGCAGTGAGAGCGGCGATGGCGAATCCGCACTGACGGCCTGCCTGATTGAGGAAACCATCGAAACCCTCAGCGCAGGCCGCGTGCCGCGCAACGGCAAGATCAACCCCTTGCTGCCGGCCAGGTTCCGCTGGGTGGTGCCCGACCGCCTCGCCGGCGTGTCCATCCCCGGCCTGCTGCGTGAGGCGCGTCAGGATCTGGCCGGCCTGCAAGGCGCAGGCATCAACACATTGCTGAATCTGACTGAAACCCCCTTTGACCGGGAGCTGGCTGCAGAGTTTGGCATCGACTGTTTGTTCATGCCCATCCCGGATATGACCCCGCCGACCCTGGCGCAGGCCGTGGACCTGTGTGCGCTGCTGGACAAGCAAATGGCTCAGGGCCGCTGCGTGGCTGTGCACTGCAAGGCCGGCCAGGGGCGCACGGGCACGGTGCTGGCGCTGTACCTGATGTGGCGTGCCAAAGGACAGTGGAGCGGTGAGGATTCGGTCAAGGCCATGCGGCGCATTGATCCAGGCTGGATCCAATCGGCCTCGCAGGAAGTGTTTCTGTCTGCGTTCGAGCAATTCATTCGCAGAAACGTGACGTTTACATAAAAACGCTGCGCGCCAAACAGAATTTCCTTACAATCGCGGCTTCGTTCGAACGCGTTACTGATGTAACAATATTTATTCTTACTTGATCGTGAAAGGTCCCTACGATGTCCTTGGATTCCAGCCTTGAAAAAGCCGTCACCTCCATCCCCGATTGCGTAGCTGCAGGCTATGTGGATTTGGATTCCGGCATGCTGTTGGCGATCAAGACCGTTGATTCCCACGCCCAGGAAGTGATCGATCTGCTCGCCGCCGCCACGTCCGACCTGTTCCAAGGCCCCAACGTGCAGGCGATCGAAAAGATCTTCCGCCGCGTGCGTGGCGTGCAGGAAGATGGCCGTCACTACTTCCAGGAAATCATCGTCAATAGCGACAACCTGCTGCATGTCTTCATTCGCGGCAAGAATCAATCCCAAGTGGCCACCTTCGTGTGCCGCAAGGGCGCCAACCTGGGTATGGTGCTGACCAAGGCCCGCATGGCGATGCCCTTGATCGAGTCTTCTCTGTAAGCAAAGCCCAGTTTCGCGCGCCGCATGCGGCGTGCGCTGGTTTCAGCGGCTGTTGGTCGGGCTCTGCTGAGACCATGAAATTCGATGGTCCTGGCCGTTTGCGGTTACTTCGTTTTTCTCACCATGCTGTCACCAGTAATGCAATCGCAGGCGCGAAGCATCTTGCGCGAGCTTCGTGCAGGTTCGGCGCAAATAGAGTTGACGGCGTGGGTGTCATTTGACGGTTTCGTGCTGGCCGCAGCCACCGAGGCCAACGTCAATGCCGACCGCATCGGCGCCATGTGCGCCTCGTTGCTGGCCCTGTCGCGGCGCGCCACCAAGGAAATCGACGTGGGCGATCTCAAGCAGATCATCCTGGGCGGCAGCAGCGGCATCATGCTGCTGATCGAGGCTGGCACGGGCCGTGCGCTGACGCTCTCGGCCGAGAGCAGTGCCAACCTGGGCCGCATCCTGCTCGATGCCCGTAAGGCCGCCATGCGCCTGGCGGAGCTGGGCGGCTGAGGGCGTTGTGCGCTCTGTCAATGCATACGGCCCGCATCTGCGGGCCGTTGTGTTTTTTGCAGTGGATCTGTATCTGCATCTGGCAGGTCGGTTGCCCGCCATCCATCACTGCTGCGCTGTCGGTGGCCGATAGCGCATCAGGCCTTCCTGGGCTACTGAGGCCACCAACTGTCCCTGCTGGTTGTACAGCGCGCCACGCGCAAAGCCGCGTGCGCCGCTGGCCGAAGGCGAATCCATGTCATAGAGCAGCCACTCGTCGCAGCGGAATGGGCGATGAAACCACATGGCGTGATCCAGGCTCACGGTCTTGAGCCCGGGCATGCCAAAGTGCAGGCCATGCGGGCGCAGCGCCACGCCCAGTAAGCTGAAATCCGAGATATAGGCCAGCAGCGCTTGATGGATCAACGGATCGTCTGGCACGGGCGCACAGGTACGCAGCCAGACTTGGTTAGTCGGCGGCAGCGGTCCATGCGCCTTGGTCGTGCGCGGATCGACAAAGCGAATCTCGAACGGCCGCTCCAGCACACTGACTGGTGGATGGTGCGGGCGCGTCTCCTGTGGCGCAGGCGCAGCTGGCATGGGGCTTTGGTGATCGGCGCCGGGCTCCTCGCGCTGAAACGAGGCCGACATGTGGAAGATGGCGCGCCCGTGCTGCACGCCCACTACCCGGCGCGAAGTAAAGCCCTGGCCATCACGCACCGGATCGACCTCATAGACGATGGGCGCCTGCTTATCGCCGGGCAACAAGAAGTAGCCATGCAGCGAATGCAGCCGGTGCGTTTGCACCGTGCGCGCTGCCGCCATCAGCGCCTGGCCCAGCACCTGGCCGCCAAACACGGCTGGCGCGCCAATGTCGTTGCTCAGGCCGCGAAACAAGCGCTTTTCCAGCTGTTCAAGCTGCAATTGCGCAATCAACTGCGCCAATGCCTGGCGCCGCTGGGCATCGTTGGGGGGTGTGGTGTCAATGTCGGAAGCCATGGGGGAAAACTGTGAGAGGGCGCGCCAACGCACCCGCAGGCGCATTATCCAGAAAGCCCGCCTCGCGCGGGCAGCGACAATGTCGCCCATGTCGAATGAAACGCCCGCACAAAGCCACGCCTTGCCAGAGCGGCCCGGCTGCGCCCTGCTGCAGCGGCTGGATTGGGCCCAGCCCTGGTTTGCCCCCTTCGCCCAACCCTATGGCGTGCCATTGGCCCAGGCCGTGCTTGCGCAAGGCCTGCCGGTGCACCAGGCCCTTGATCGAGTGGCGCATCCCGAACTCGCGAACACCGCATCGGGCGCGGGCGATGGTGTGGGCCTTGTGCCTGGTCGCCACGGTGCGCCGCGCTTCGTCGCGCAGCAGCAATTGCCAGTGGGCGCCAGCTACGAAGCCTTTATTCACGCCCACTGGGCCGTGCCCACGCGCGACCACGCGCACGACTTCTTCAATGGGTTGATTTGGCTGCACTTTCCGCGCAGCAAGGCGCGCCTGAATGCCATTCAGGCCGAGCAAATCCGCCAGCACGGCATCCAGGGCCGGCGCGGACCGGTGCGCGATGCCTGCACCCTGTTCGACGAAAACGGCGCGCTGCTGCTGGCCCCCGAGAGGCTGTGGCAAACCCTGTTGGCGCGCGATTGGCAGGCCCTGTTCTGGACCCTGCGCCCGCTGTGGCGGCAGGCCTTTGTTGTGCTCTTTGGCCACGCGCTGCTGGAGCAACTGTGCACCCCGCGCAAGCCCCTGTGCGCCCATGTGCTGACATTGCCACTGGCCAGCAACGCGCCGCTGGCTGCCGCATGGCAGGCCGCGCTGGGCCCGGCCATGGCGCCCGGCCAGGCTGTCCAAGCCGCCCCCGAGCCCGCAGCCTGCGCGCTGCCCCAATGCCCAGCCCCCTTGCTGGCCGCCTGGGACCAGGCCCTGAGCGAGGCCCTGCAACCCGAGGCCCTGGCGCACAAGCCGCTGACGCCGCTGCCTGTGCTGGGCCTGCCCGGCTGGTGGCCCGCCAACGCCCAGCGCGCCTTCTATGAAGATCCCCAGGTCTTCCGCCCGCCCAGGTGGTGACCAGACGGTGATCCTGGGCCTACTTGAAAACCGCTGGCAGGCCACCATCTGCCAGTGTTCGCATGGCGCGCAGGCGCCGTGGCCATTTTGACCAAGGAGGTTCCCCACCATGCAACGCATTCTTCTTTTTGTTGCCACCAACCTGGCCGTCGTGCTGGTGCTCGGGGTGGTGACCAGCCTGCTCGGGCTGGATCGTGGCAGCCAGGCTGGCCTGTTGGTCATGGCCCTGGTCATGGGCTTTGGCGGCTCGTTGATCTCGCTGATGCTGTCCAAGACCATGGCCATTCGCGGCATGGGCGTGCGCCTGATCAATGAGCCCAGCAACCGTGATGAGGCCTGGATCGTCGAGACCGTGCGCCGCTTTGCCGATAAGGCTGGCATTCAAATGCCGGACGTGGGCATTTACGATGGGCCCGCCAATGCCTTTGCCACGGGCGCGCGCCGCGATGCGGCGTTGGTGGCCGTCTCCACCGGGTTGCTGCAAAGCATGACGCACGAGGAGGTCGAAGCCGTCATCGGCCATGAGGTGGCCCACGTGGCCAATGGCGACATGGTGACGATGGCGCTGATCCAGGGCGTGATGAACACCTTTGTGATCTACATCTCGCGGGTGGTGGGCGCGCTGGTCGATGCCTTTTTGCAGCGCGGCAATGAGCGCGGCGGCCAGGCAGGCATGGGGCCGGGCTACTACCTGACGGTGTTCGTCATGGATGCGCTGCTGGGCGTGCTGGCGGCGATCATCGTGGCCTGGTTCAGTCGCCGGCGTGAGTTCCGCGCCGACGCGGGCGCGGCGCAAATGATGGGCCAGCCGGTGTCAATGCAGCGCGCGCTGGCGCGGCTGAGCAATATCAACACGCAGGATTTGCCCAAGGGGTTGGCGTCGATGGGCATCTCTGGCGCCATGGGCAAGCTGTTCAGCTCGCACCCGCCGCTGGAAGAGCGCATCATGGCGCTGCAAAAACTCCAGTGATGCTTCAGTGATGCCTTCATGGGGCCGCCGAGTCGTTCGGCGCTGGTAGCCCCTGACCAACAAGGCCCGCTGCCCCAGCCACGTGCATTGGGCCAGCGGGCCTTGTGCTGTTTGGCGCTGGGCGTGCCGGCCTTCCTTTAGGATGCGTGCTGCGCCGCCCCTGCGGCGCGCACTGATTGCGCTACGCCATGCTGACCTATCCAAACATCGACCCTGTTGCGTTTTCCATCGGGCCCCTGTCCGTGCACTGGTACGGGCTGACTTATCTGGTGGGCTTTGTGCTGTTTGTCGTGCTGGGCCGCCTGCGGCTGCGGCACCCGCCGTATGCGCAGCTGGTGCAGCAGGGCCAGTGGCAGGTGCGCGATGTGGAGGATTTGCTCTTCATCGGCGTGCTGTGCATCATCATCGGCGGCCGCTTGGGCTACGTGCTGTTCTACAAGCCGGGCTATTACCTGGCCCACCCGCTGGAGATCCCGCTGATCAACAAGGGCGGTATGGCCTTTCACGGCGCGCTGCTGGGCTCTATCGTGGCCATGGTGTGGTTTGCCGTGACGCGCCAGCGGCCGTTCTGGCAGGTGGCCGATTTCGTTGCGCCCTGCGTGCCGTTGGGCTTTGCCGCTGGGCGCATCGGCAATTTCATCAATGGCGAACTCTGGGGGCGGCTGGCCTCGCCCGATCTGCCCTGGGGCATGGTGTTTCCGCACAGCGGCAGCATGCAGCCGCGCCATCCCTCGCAGCTGTACCAGTTCCTGCTCGAAGGGGTGTTGCTGTTCGTGATTCTGTGGCTGTTCGCCCGCAAGGAGCATGCCCAGGGCCGGGTGGCGGCGCTGTTCCTGATGGGCTATGGCAGCTTGCGCTTCGTGGCCGAGTTCTTCCGCGAGCCCGATGCCTTCCTGGGCCTGCTGCCGCTGGGCATGAGCATGGGCCAATGGCTGTGCGTGCCGATGATTGCCGCCGGTGCGGGCGTGTGGATCTGGGCCGGGCGGCGTGCGCAGGCGCACTGAGGGCGCGCTCTGGCTCTGGCCGGCTTTACGCGGCCTTTACCCGCAGGACAAACGCTGCGCGGCAAGCCGGGCGATAGTGCCTGGCTGTGTCACCGTCCACTGACTGCAAGATCACCTGCCATGACCACCCCTGTTTTGATGATCGAAGACGATGCGCGCCTGGCGGCCATGGTGTCGGAGTATTTGGCCCAATCGGGCTACCGTGTCGAGCACGCGCCCGATGCCCACACCGGCCTGGCCGCCCTGCAGGGGCGCGGCACGGGGCCAGCGCCCGAGCTGGTGGTTCTGGACTTGATGTTGCCTGACATGGACGGGCTGGAGGTTTGCCGCAGGCTGCGCGCCTTGCCTGGCGCGGCCGCGCAGCTGCCCGTGCTGATGCTCACGGCCAAGGGCGACCCCATGGATCGCGTCATCGGCCTGGAGATTGGCGCCGACGATTACCTGCCCAAGCCCTTTGAGCCGCGCGAGCTGCTGGCGCGCATCCGCGCCTTGCTGCGCCGCCGCCAGGCTGGCACTGTGCAGCAGACTGTGCCTGAGACCATGCGCTTTGGCTCGTTGGAGATCGACCGCAGCGCGCGCACGGTGACGATTGCCGCGCAGCCCGTGGAGCTGACCTCCTACCAGTTCGACCTGCTGGTGACGCTGGCCGAGCGCGCCGGGCGCGTGCTCACGCGCGATCAAATCATGGAGGCCGTGCGCGGCCGCGAGCTCGAAGCCTTCGACCGTTCCATCGACGTGCACATCGGCCGCATTCGCGCCGCGATCGAGAGCGACCTGAAGAACCCGCGGCGCATTCTCACCGTGCGCGGCGTAGGCTACGTGTTCGCCAAGCAGCAGGACTGAGCTGCCGCGCATCACTGGCCGTCGCGGCCGGTGCCTCCGTTATCCAGCACAGGTTTTTGCACTATCCCATGGCGCTTCGCAACCCCTTTTCCCAGCGCATGTATCTGCGCATCTGGCTGGCCGTGGTCGGCTGCGTGGCCGTGCTCATGCTGGCCGTGGGCTGGGGTTGGCGCGTGGCTGAGGAGCGCCGCGAACAGGCGCGCGTGATCGTGCCGCGCGAAGTGGTGATCAGCCGCGTGGATCGCAGCGAGCCGCCCATCCGTGGCGTTTCGGTCTTCATCCCCAGTGACGAGCCGGGCTTCAAGCTCGGCATCACCACAGAGCAAGGGCGTGAATACATTGCCAGTTTCGCGCCGCGCAACGACCGCCCGCCGCGCCCGCCGCAAAACGGCTGGTCCTTCTGGGCGCTGCCGCCCTTTGGCTACCTGTGGCTGCTGGGCCTGGTGGGCCTGTCGGTGATCATCGGCGTGTTCCCCATCATTCGCCACCTGATGAAGCGCCTGGAGAACTTGCGCCTGGGCGTGCAGAAATTCGGCGAGGGCGACCTCAGCGTGCGCATCCCCGTCGATGGCCAGGATGAGGTGGCCGAACTGGCCGGCCAGTTCAACGCCGCCGCCGCGCGCATCCAGACCCTGGTGCGATCGCACAAGGCGCTGCTGGCCAATGCCTCGCACGAGCTGCGCTCGCCGCTGGCGCGCATCCGCATGGGCCTGGAGCTGGCCGAGCACGGCCCGCCCTCGGGTGCGGCGCGCCAGGAAATCCAGCGCAACATCGCCGAGCTGGATCAGCTCATCGACGAAATCCTGCTGGCCAGCCATCTGGATCTGGCCGAAGACTCGGCGCTGGCGCTCGAAACGGTGGATCTCATCGGCCTGGCCGCTGAGGAAAGCGCCCGCATTGGCGCGGAGATGGACATCGACACCGGCGGCGCGGCGCCAGCCATGGACATCCTGGGCGACGCCAAACTGCTGCGGCGTGCGTTGCGCAATCTGCTGGAAAACGCGCGTCGCTACAGCCAGGGAGCGATCGAGCTGGTGCTGCAGGACCAAGGCGCGCACATCGCCATCCACGTGCACGACCGCGGCCCAGGCGTGCCCGAGGCGCTGCGCGAGCGCATCTTCGAGCCCTTCTACCGCGCCCCCGGCGCCAGCGAACGCAGTGGCGGCGTGGGCCTGGGCCTGGCGCTGGTCAAAACCATTGCGCAGCGCCACGGCGGCAGCGTGCGCTGCGCACCGCGCGCAGGCGGCGGCAGCAGCTTCACGCTCACCCTGCCGCGCATGGCCCAGCCCGCCGCCCCAGCCGCAGGCGTTGGGCTGAAGTGAACCCAGGGCGATTTGCTCGGGTTCAGGCCACGGTCGCAGCCTGCTGAAGATAATGCGCGCTTCGTTTTTTCGCCGGGTGCGCATGCCATCGCTGCCTTGCGTGGCCCGCCTTCAGGAGTCTTCATCCATGTCCCACACCAACGCCTCGGCCCAGCAAGTGCGGCCGTGGCTGATCGCCTTGCAGAAAACCATCGTCGATGCCTTGCAGCACATCGAAGACCAGGCCGGCAGCGGCGTGCAGTTCGTGCGCGAGCCCTGGCAGAAATCGGCCGATGAGCCGCTGCAAGGCGATGGCATCACCTGCATCATCGAAGGCGGCCAGGTGTTCGAGCGCGCCGGCTGCGGCTTCTCGCACGTGCGCGGCGCGGCGCTGCCGCCATCTGCCACGCAAAAGCGCCCCGAGCTGGCCGGCGCCCCTTTCGAGGCGTTGGGCGTGTCGCTGGTGTTCCACCCTCGCAACCCCTATGTGCCCACGGTACACATGAATGTGCGCATGCTCTCTGCCCAGCCAGCGCAGGGCCAGGCGGTGAGCTGGTTTGGCGGTGGCATGGATCTGACGCCCTATTACGCCTATGAGGAGGACGCGCAGCACTTCCACCGTGTTTGCCAGGCCAGCCTTGCGCCCTTTGGCGCAGACAAATACCCGCGCTTCAAAACCTGGTGCGACGAGTACTTCTACCTCAAGCACCGTGGCGAGCAGCGTGGCATCGGCGGCATCTTCTACGACGATCTGTCCGAGCTGGGCTTTGAAGGCGGCTTTGCACTGATGCAGTCCGTGGGCGAGCACTTTCTGCAGGCCTACCTGCCCATCGTCGAGCGGCGCATGCACCAGCCCTGGGGCGAGCGCGAGCGCGCCTTCCAGCTCTACCGCCGCGGGCGCTATGTGGAGTTCAACCTGGTCTTCGACCGAGGCACACACTTCGGCCTGCAATCGGGCGGGCGCACCGAATCCATTTTGCTGTCCATGCCGCCACTGGCCAGCTGGGCCTATCAGCAGCGCTTCGAGCCCGGCTCGCCCGAGGCCGAGCTGACGCAGAAATTCCTCGTGCGCCGCGACTGGCTGGGGCAGGGCTGAACGCCCGCCCCGGAACAGACGCAGCAAAGGGGGCTGCGTTACACTGGCGCGCCAGGCTTTGCCCAGGGGCCCTTGACCGCATTGATTCGCACACCACACACCGCATGAAAATCCTCAGTGAGACCACCGCCAAACGCCACCTGAGCAAGCTGCAGGCCGCCATCGTCGATGGCCTGGAAGACATCAAGGCGCAGGACATCCAGGTGTTCGACACGGCGCACCTCTCGCCCCTGTTCGAGCGCGTCATCGTCGCCACCGCCACCTCCTCACGCCAGACTAAGGCGCTGGCGGCCAGCGTGCGCGACAAAGTGCGCGAAGCCGGCTTCGACAAGCCGCGCGTCGAGGGCGAGGACAACGGCGAATGGGTCATCGTCGATTGCGGCAGCATCGTTGCGCACATCATGCAGCCAGCCATCCGGCAGTACTACCGCCTGGAAGAAATCTGGGGCGACAAGCCGGTCAAAAAGGCCAAGCCCAAGACCCAGCCCGCCGCCACTGCCGCCGAGGATGCAGACGCAGCCGATGCCAAGGCCCCGGCCAAGCGCCCGACCGCCGCCAAGAAGGCCGCAGTGAAAAAAACGGCTGCAAAGACCACCGCCAAGACCGCCGCAAAAACTGCAGCAAAGACCACGGCAAAAACCACTGCGAAAAGCGCAGCCAAGGTGCCCGCCAAAACTGCGGCAAAAACCGCAGTGAAAACCCCTGCCAAGACGGCGGCCAAAACCCCCGCTGCCAAGGCTCCGGTGAAAAAGCTCACTGTCAAGACCACCAAGGCCGCAGCCAAGAAAAGCCCCGCTGCCGCAGCGAAAAAAACCGCTGCCCGCAAGGCTGGGGCATAAGCCCTGAGAACCTGCTGTTCAAAATCTCTGCACGGTGTGCACGAAGCGGATTTGGGCGGTCTGCTGAGTTACAAAGCCTCGCCATGGCTTCGGCTATGGCTGCGTTTTGCGCCTTGCTGCCCATCCCAAACCGTTTCCTGCCCACTCGCACCGAGATTTTGAACAGGCTCTGGGCGCCAGGGGCTCGGCAGCGGCGCGCCAGCCCTCCTACAATCTGGCGCCATGAACTCTGTACCCGCCTTCCCTGCGCTGCGCGCCGCCAGCGCGCCTGCCGCCCCAGCGGCCAATCCATTTGCACAGGCTGGCCTGCCCGAGCCGACCTGCACCGAAGAGCGCCTGGCGCTGGCGCAGCAATGGCTGCTGGAGCCCTACGGCTTGCAGGAGCGCCATCTGCATGAAGCGCTGGCGCACATCCGCCAGCGCCAGGTGGACGATGCCGACCTGTACTTCCAGTACACCCGCCACGAGGGCTGGAGCCTGGAGGAAGGCATCGTCAAAACCGGCTCCTTCAGCATCGACCAGGGCGTGGGCGTGCGCGCCGTCTCTGGCGAAAAAACCGCGTTTGCCTACTCCGACGATCTCTCGCCCGCAGCGCTGATGGACGCCGCCGCCACGGTGCGCGCCATCGGCGCCGGTCGCGCCAGCGGCGCCCGCGCGCGCGTGGGCGCGCGCCGCATCGCACCCAGCCGTGCGCTATACCCGGCGCTCGATCCGATCGGCACGCTGGGCAGTGAGCAAAAGGTGGCGCTGCTGGGCCAGGTCGAGCAATTGGCGCGTGCGCGCGATCCGCGCATCGTGCAAGTCATGGCCGGGCTGGCCAGCGAATGGGACGTGGTGCTCATCGCCCGCGCCGACGGTACGCTGGCGGCCGACGTGCGGCCACTGGTGCGGTTGTCGGTCACTGTCATCGCCCAGCAGGGACAGCGCCGCGAGGTCGGCACGGCTGGCGGCGGCGGTCGATTTGGCCTGGCGCATTTCGATACCGAATTGGTGCAAGAGTATGTGGACAAGGCCGTCGATGCCGCGCTGATCAACCTGCAGGCCCGCCCTGCGCCTGCAGGCGAGATGACCGTGGTGCTCGGCCCGGGCTGGCCCGGCGTGCTGCTGCACGAGGCCGTGGGCCACGGGCTGGAGGGCGACTTCAACCGCAAGGGCTCCAGCGCCTTCAGCGGCCGCATCGGCCAGCGCGTGGCGGCCAAGGGCGTGACCGTGCTGGACGACGGCACCATCGCCCAGCGCCGTGGCTCGCTCAACATCGACGACGAAGGCCATGCCACGCAGCGCAACGTGCTGATTGAGGACGGCATCCTGGTGGGCTACCTGCAAGACGCCATGAACGCGCGCCTGATGAAGACTGCGCCCACTGGCAATGGCCGGCGCGAAAGCTACGCCCACATCCCCATGCCGCGCATGACCAACACCTATATGCTCGGCGGCCCCTACGACAGCGCCGAAGTCATCGCCAGCATCGAACGCGGCCTGTACGCCACCAACTTCGGCGGCGGCCAGGTGGACATCACCTCGGGCAAATTCGTCTTCAGCGCCAGCCAGGCATGGTGGGTCGAAAAAGGCAAGCTGCTCTACCCCGTCAAGGGCGCCACCATCGTGGGCAATGGCCCTGAAGCCCTCAAGCGCGTGAGCATGATCGGCAACGACGTGTGCCTGGATAGCGGCGTGGGCGTGTGCGGCAAGGAAGGCCAGAGCGTGCCCGTGGGCGTGGGCCAGCCCACCTTCCGCATCGAAGGCCTGACCGTTGGCGGCACGGTGTAAGAGCCTGTTCAAAGGGTTGTTGAGATTGAGTGTTGCGGCGGTGTTTTCGGTCAAAACCGAGCAGCTGCGGCATTGAAAACGCTTGCGAGGTGATTTGCCTAGGTGTTTCACCTTGCATGCGATTTCGCCTTGCATTTGCGACTTTTTTCTCGAAAACCGCTTCGCAAACCCAATCTCAACAACCCCTAATCCTCTGAACAGAGCACCTAGCCAGAAAGGTCCCATGCCAAGTCACAGCCCCATGCCGCGCCTGTCCATGCTCGATCTGGTCACCGTACGCCAGGGCCAGAGCATTGCCGCTGCCATCGACACCGCCGTGCGCACGGCCCAGCACGTCGAGCGGCTGGGCTTTGTGCGCTACTGGATGGCCGAGCACCACAACATGCCCGGCATCGCCAGCTCGGCCACGGCGGTGCTGATCGGCCACGTCGCCGGTCAGACCACACGCATCCGCGTTGGGGCCGGCGGCATCATGCTGCCCAACCACGCGCCATTGGTGGTGGCCGAGGCTTTTGGCACGCTGCAGGCCATCTACCCAGGGCGCATCGACCTGGGCCTGGGCCGCGCCCCCGGCACCGACCAGCCCACCATGCGCGCCCTGCGCCGTGGCCGCGTGGAAAGCGAGGACGACTTCCCGCGTGAAGTGCAGCAGTTGCAGCAACTGCTTGACGACCCCCGCCCCGGCCAGGCGCTGGTGGCCACGCCGGGCGCCGGCAGCCATGTGCCCATCTGGTTGCTGGGCTCCAGCTTGTTTTCGGCTCAGCTGGCTGGGCAGCTGGGCCTGCCCTACGCCTTTGCCTCGCACTTCGCGCCGCGCCTGCTGCACCAGGCGCTGCAGCTGTACCGCAGTACCTTCCGTCCGTCGCCAGCACTGCAGCGGCCCTACGCCATGATCGGCGTGCCAGTGGTGGCCGCCGCCAGCGACGCCCAGGCCGAATACCTGGCCAGCAGCACCTATCAGCGCATCCTGGGCATTCTCACCAACCAGCGCGGCCTGATGCAGCCGCCCGTGCAGGGCTTCATGGCGCAGCTCGACGAGCGCGCCCGCCAGGCCATCCGCGACTTTCTGGCCATCGGCCTGATCGGCGGCCCGCAAACCGTGCAGCAGGGCCTGCAGGCCCTGGCCGCAGCCACGCAGGCCGATGAGTTCATGCTGGTGACCGACACCTTCGAGCTGGAGGCGCGCCTGCAATCGCTGGACATCACCGCTGCCGCCTGGACCGCAGCCACCGCAGCGCCTTAGGTTTCAACTCATAGTCTTTGTACAGGCCAGAATCGTCGCCATGCTCTATGGCTTAGATGCGCCATCCGATCCACGTTTGAGCATATCCAGTGCCACATCGACAATCATGTCCTCCTGTCCGCCGACCATGCCGCGGCGGCCCAGCTCGACCAGGATGTCAAAGGCGTTGAGGCCGTATTTTTTGGCGGCGGCCTCGCTGTGCAGCAGAAAGCTGGAATACACGCCGGCATATCCCAGGGCCAGAGTTTCGCGGTCCACCCGCACTGGGCGGCGTTGCAGCGGGCGCACCAGATCCTCGGCGGCATCAATGAGGCCGCGCACGTTACAGCCATGGTTCAGGCCCATGCGATCGACGGCGGCGATGAAGACCTCCAGCGGTGCATTGCCTGCGCCCGCGCCCATGCCTGTCAGGCTGGCATCGACGCGGTCACAGCCATGTTCAAGCGCCACCATGCTGTTGGCCACGCCCAGGCCGAGGTTGTGGTGGGCATGGATGCCGGTCTGGGTCTGGGACTGCAGCACATCCTTGAGGGCCTTGATGCGCTCGGCAATGTCGTACATGTTCATGGCGCCACCGGAGTCGACCACGTAAATGCACTGTGCGCCATAGCTTTCCATCAGCTTGGCCTGCTGGGCCAAGCCCTGAGGGCTGTTCATATGGCTCATCATCAGAAAGCCCACTGTATCCATGCCCATGGCGCGGGCCGACTCGATGTGCTGCCTGGAAATATCGGCCTCGGTGCAATGGGTGGCCACGCGCACGGTGCGCGCTCCAGCGTCGTAGGCGGCCTTCAGGTCATGGATGGTGCCGATGCCCGGCAGCAGCAAAGTGGCAACGCGGGCGTGCCGCACAGTCTCGGCCACGGCGGCAATCCATTGCAAGTCCGTGTGTGCGCCAAAGCCGTAGTTGAAGCTCGAGCCCTGCAGGCCATCGCCGTGCGCCACCTCGATGCTGTCCACCCCGGCGCGATCCAATGCCTGGGCAATGGCGCGGACTTGATCGAGCGAATACTGGTGACCGATGGCATGCATGCCATCGCGCAAGGTGACGTCGGAGACAAAGATTTTTTTCTTGGTGTCGAACATGGCTGGGCTCCCTTCAGACCGTGGCGGATGGCTGCTCAGGCAAGGCCTGGGCGATGCGTTCGGCAGCGGCCATGGCGGCGCTGGTCATGATGTCCAGGTTGCCGGCATAGGTCGGCAGGTAATGCCCAGCGCCCTCGACTTCGAGAAACACCGAGACCTTCAGCCCGCACAGCGGCCCCAGGCCGGGGACGTTGAGGCGTTGGGACTGGTCATACAGATCGAACTGTGGCGCCTGCTTGAGACGATAGCCCGGCACGTAGCGGGCCACCTCGGCCACCATGGCCTCGATCGATTGGGCGATGGCCTGGCGATCGGCATCGGCCTGGGTGAGGCAATACACGGTGTCGCGCATCACCAGCGGCGGCTCGGCAGGGTTGAGGATGATGATGGCCTTGCCCTTTTGTGCCCCGCCAACATCCACGATTGCGCGTGCAGTGGTCTCGGTGAACTCGTCAATGTTGGCGCGGGTGCCAGGCCCGGCGGACTTGCTGGCGATGGAGGCCACGATCTCTGCATAGGCCACGGGCGCAACGCGCGAGACGGCCTTGACCATAGGAATGGTGGCCTGGCCCCCACAGGTGACCATGTTGATGTTCGGCGCTGCGAGCTGCTCCTCCAAGTTCACCACTGGTATCACATAAGGCCCAATGGCTGCAGGGGTGAGGTCGATCACGCGCACGCCGTGTGGCTGCAGCAGGGCGTTGTTCTCGATGTGGGCTGCGGCGCTGGTGGCGTCAAAGACAATGCGGATGTCCTTGAACTCGGGCAGGGCCAACAGGCCTTGGACGCCGGCATGGGTGGTGGCAACACCCAGGCGCGCTGCGCGTTGCAGACCCTCGGATGCAGCGTCGATGCCGACCATGGCCGCCATCTGCAAATGCTTGGCGTGGCGCATGATCTTGATCATCAAGTCGGTGCCGATGTTGCCCGAGCCAATGATGGCCACGGGCGTTTTTGTGGTGTTTGAAGTCATGGGGCAGTGCATTCAGGGCAAGAAAAAGCAACAAAGGAAGCGAAATGGCCTTTTGCAGACTGCCGCAACAGGCAGACGCACCGGGCCATGCAGCAGGCTCGCGGGAGCGGCCTGCATTCAATCCTGGCCAAAAACAGCGGTGACATTGCCCAGGCCCTGGATTTGCGCCGTGAACACATCGCCAGGACGGGCCGCCACCATCGGGCCCAGCGCGCCGGTCAGCACGACATCGCCTGCACGCAAGGGAGCGCCCAGGCGCACCATGGTGTCGGCCAGCCAGACGGCGGCGTTCAGTGGATTGCCCAGGCAGGCCGAGCCTGCACCGATGGAGACCTGTTCACCGGCGCGTTCCATGACCATGCCGCACTGCACCAAATCCAATTTGCGCAAGGGCACGGGCGTGGAGCCCAGCACGAACAAATCCGAGGAGGCGTTGTCGGCCACCGTGTCGGCCAGACGGATGTCCCAGTTGGCGATGCGGCTGCCCACCACCTCGATGGCCGGCAAGGCATAGGCCACGGCGGAGATCACATCGGCATAGGTGTGCCGCTCATGGGGCAGGTCGCGCTGCAGTACCAGAGCGATTTCGGCTTCGGCCTTGGGCTGATGGGTGCGCGACCAATCGATTTCCTCATGGTCGCCGACAGCCATGTCGGCAAACAAGGCGCCGTAATCGGGGGCATCCACCCCCAGTTGCTGTTGCACGGCTGTGGAGGTCAGGCCAATCTTGCGGCCCACCAAGCGGGCGCCGCTTTGCAGGCGCCGGTGGGTCAGCTCTTGTTGCACTTGATAGGCCAGATGCAGGGTCTGGCGTGCATCGCCCAGCCGGGCGAGCTCCTCGCGCACCGGGTGCGTGCAAGTGCCGCTGATATGGGCTTGCCAGAGCCGATCGGCTATGCGCTGGATGCTGGTCATGTCTCTCCTTGTTGGAACAGGGCCGTCAATGGGCCGCTAGAAACGTCATTGCCATCAACGAACGCACGCATTTGCCGCATTCATTGGTCAGAGCAGGTCAATGTCGGCGTGCATGCTGGGCGTTCTGCTGCTGATTGGTGCAAGTGGGGCGAAAGGATATCGAGTGCAGGCAGACAAATGACCTGCCTGTATTCATAAAAAACAGGAATAAAGCAGGAAATTTGAGTTCGTTCACTGCATGAACGACATAGACGGGTGTTGTGTATTGACCCAGCAGAACCTGCACAGGTCAGGCCGCTAAAGCATAAGCCTCAGCGGGCGTCTTCATGCCCAGCGCCTGGTGAGGACGCTGGTGGTTGTAAAAGCCGATCCAATCGCCGATCACGCGGTTGGCGTGCTGCAGGGTTTCGAATCGGTGGCGGTGCACGCATTGGTCTTTGAGCGTGCGGATCACGCGCTCGATCATGCCGTTTTGCTCAGGGCTGTAAGGGGTGATGAACTCCTGCTGCAGGCCATAGCTCTTGACCAGGGCTGTGTAGCTGCGGCTGGTGAACACCAGGCCGTTGTCCGATCTCAGCAGGAACGGGTGCTTGACCTTGCCCAGGCAGCCGTAGCGGGCGATCAGCGCCTGCTCCAGCGCTGCCTCGGCGGTCTTGGATCGGCCGCTGCGGCTGAGGTGCCAGCCCAGCAGCTCGCGGCTGTAGCAGTCGATCACCAGGGCCAGCCAGGCCCAGCCATCACGGCCTGTCCACACCCGGCACAGGTCAGTCGACCAACGCTCATCAGGCGCTTTGGCCACGGATGGCAAGGCCTGGATGCGTGGCCTGAAGCCCACCGGGCGCTTGCGCACCTGCCAGCCCAAGATCTGGAAGATGCGCTGCACGGTGTTCTTGTTGAACCCGAGCAGGTGCGCTACCGTGCGGTAGCCGAACGACGGGTTCTCTTCGATCATCGCCTTGATCGGCTTGACGAACTGCTCCTGCACCTTGGGCGCGGCTTTGGTGCTGCGGTAGTACACCGTGCGTCGGGGTATCTCGAACCACTGGCACAGCTTGACCAGGCTGACCTTGAACCCGTCTTCAGCCAATCCCTACGGAAGGCTGAGGATCATTTCTCGTCCTCGTTGCCCAGCAGGGACGCCAGCTTTTTTCTGGCACGCAGCTCCAGCATGGCTTGGCCGTAGGCCTCCTGCAGCTCACGCAGTTGCTTCTCGTACTGCTCCTTGATTTCCAGCGGCTTGGTACGCAGGGCGTTCTCCATGCCCCGCTTACCTTCATCGACCCACTGCTCCACCTCGCAGGGGTTCAGATCGAAAGCCCGGCTAGCCTCCGAGACTGTCGTCTTGCCCTGGATGATGTCCAGGACCAGGGCCGTTTTACGCTTGGCCGTCCAGCGCTTGATGTCGTCTTCCATCAGGGTGCTCATCGTCGTTTCCTTCAACGTTAACACCTGTGCAGGTTTTCACTGGGTCAATACAGTTGAAGCTTTTGGAGGGTGCAGCTCGTGCAGAATTTATCTAGACGATGTCCTTGATGGAATGTGCGCTATGTGCACGTCAGATGAATTTTTTTGCTGTTTCGTGGCCTAGCTTCGCAAAATCTCCGGTATTCATTCGCCGCCATAAGCGCAGGTCAGCTGCGGCTTTGGTTTTTTTATTCGGAGAAATTGCCCATGGGTGCCAGCATCGTCCAACTCAAATGCTTGTCGCACACCCCGCTGCGGGGCTTGAATGACCCTTCGCCAAATATCGTGGCAGAGGTCAATCAGGTCATTGCCTCGGCTCGTGCTGATGTGGAGCAGTTCGACCCGGAGCTGATCGTCGTGTTCGCGCCCGATCATTACAACGGCCTGTTCTATGACTTGATGCCGCCTTTTGTCATTGCGACTCACGCCGTTTCCGTGCAAGACTATGACACTCTGCCTGGCCCGCTGGCCATTCCTGCTGATATGGCGCTGGATTTGGTGCGGCATGTGATGGACAGCGATATCGACGTTGCGCTGTCGCACCGTTTGCAGGTCGATCACGGCTGCACGCAGATTCTGGAAGAAATGACGGGCAGCCTGACGCGCTATCCAGTGATTCCCATCATCATCAACTCGGTCGCGCCGCCGTTCACGCCGTATCGTCGTGTGCGCCTGCTCGGTGAGGCCGTGGGGCGTTTCATTGCCTCGCTGGGCAAGCGCGTGCTGATCCTGGGTTCGGGGGGGCTTTCGCACGAGCCGCCTGTGCCGTTGCTCTCCGGGGCCAGCCAGGAGGTCAGTGAGTTCCTGATTGCGGGCCGCAACCCCACGCCAGAGGCGCGGGCTGCCAGGCAGGCGCGCACCGTGGCTGCCGGCAAGATTTTTGGTACCCCCGACTGCCCCCTGACGCCGCTGAACGCCGAGTGGGACAAGGCTTTCGTGGACATGCTGATTCACGGCCGCCTGCAAGAAGCCGATCACTTTGAGATTGACGCCATCTCCCGCACGGCTGGCCGATCCACCCATGAGATCCGCACCTGGGTAGCCGCTTTTGCCGCCATGGCCGTGCAAGGTGCCTATACAGGCCGGTGTGATTACTACCGCCCCATCAACGAATGGATTGCTGGCTACGGTGTGGTCAGCGCCGAGCCTGCCAGCGCCTGAGTGGCATAGGCCCGGCTATCCCAGTCGGGCCGCGCGAAATCAAACCCACAAGCCCTGATGAATAAGGAGAAATGCCATGAGCACTGCCTACACCGAAGCCGACACTAGCCGTTTTGCCCGCATCCAAGAGCAGTCGCTGGATCTACAAGTGCATTACAACGATACGGGCAGCGGCAAAGAAACGGTCGTCATGCTGCATGGTTCAGGCCCTGGCGCCAGTGGTTGGGCCAATTTCAATCGCAATGTGCAGCCTCTGGCGGATGCAGGCTATCGGGTCATCTTGCTGGACTTCCCGGGCTGGAGCAAAAGCGATCCCATTGTCTGTACCGGCTCACGCTCTGACTTGAACGCCTCGGCGCTCAAGGGCCTGCTGGATGTGCTTCAGTTGGAGAAGGTGCATGTCATCGGCAACTCCATGGGGGGGCACAGCGCCGTGGCATTCGCACTGTCCAATCCCACGCGGGTAGGCAAGCTGGTGTTGATGGGTGGAGGGACAGGGGGGCCCAGTCAATTTGTGCCCATGCCGGCCGAAGGCATCAAGTTGCTGCAACAGCTCTATCGTGAGCCGAGCATCGAAAACCTGCGTCGCATGATGCAGGTCTTCGTCTATGACACCAGCCATCTCACGGAAGAGCTGTTCCAGGCCCGCTTGGCCAATATGCTGGCGCGGCGCGAGCACTTGGACAACTTCGTCAAAAGCCTGCAGGCCAATCCGCGCCAATTCCCTGACTTTGGGCCACGGCTGGGAGAAATCCAGGCGCCTGCGCTCATCATTTGGGGGCGTGATGATCGTTTCGTGCCCATGGACATTGGCCTGCGCCTGCTTTGGGGCCTGGGCAACGCCCGGCTGCATATCTTCAGCCAATGCGGACACTGGGCGCAGTGGGAGCATGCCGACGCTTTCAACCGCTTGGTGTTGGATTTTCTTCAGCACTGAGCAAGTGCATGTTCAATGTCGTGCACGGCTTCCTGCAGCAAGGGCAGTAGGCGGGGCACGGCGTCTTCAATGCACATGGCCCGTTTGAAGAAAATGATGTTGACACACCCCAGCACCCGCGTGCCTGCGCGCACAGGCAGGGCAAGGGCGCGCACTTTTTCTTGATGCAGCCAGTCCCCGTCGTTGGCGCCAAAGCCCTGAGATCGTGTTTTTTTCAGCAATGCATCGACTAGGCGAGCATTGCGTGCCAGGCGTGCCTGCTCATCATGCCCCTGGCGCAGAAAGCGCAGGATTTCTTGCCGTTCCGTATCTGGGCAGGCGCTTAGATAGGCTCGTCCAACGGCGGTGAACAGCACAGGCATGCGCTGGTCAATTACCGCACGATGCAGCGACAGCGGGCTGGTGTGGTGTGTGGACTCGCGTACCACCATGTGCCCGCCCTCCAGCACGCAGAAGTCCGAAGGCCAGATCGCCTTTTGTTGCAAGCGCTCTAGGGCTTTGCCCGCCACTTCGCAAACCCAGTCCCCATCGGTGAAGCCATCGCTGAGCAGGCGCACTTTCCGATTCAAGCTGTAGTGCTCGTTAGATTGGTTGCGCCGCACATAGCCTTCGGATTGCAGGGTTTCCAGCATGCGCCGCACTGTGGTGCGGTGCAGCCCTGTTTCTCGGCTAATTTTTGAGATGGATGCCCGTCCGGAGGGCTCCTGATTCAGGCTTTGCAGGATAGCCAGCCCACGCCGCAAGCTCTCGACGGGCTTGTAGGCGCTGCCCTCAATGTTGGAGGCCTCCGCATTGACTTCAGGCACAGCGGGGGACAGACTGGCCGCCGAAGAAAAATCGGGCGCTGCGCGAGGATGGCGTATGGCCCTTTCCAACCCCAGGTCTTCTGGAAGGCATGGAAAGTCCTTCCATTGGGAGTTGCTCGCATTGTAAAGGTTGGCATAGGTCCTGTGACGGGCACCTTGATCGGTATGATGTTTCATGCCTGACGGCTTCTCCTACATAGTGCGACAGACCCTCTGTAGGGGTTAGTTGGTTGACACAGATCTGCCTGTTGGATCTGTGGACCATGGTGGTGTTTCTTTTTTCGTGCAACGGCGTGGCCAGCCGTATTCCCCAAGAATCAAGGTATCGAGCTCGCGCTCAATGTCTTGCACGCACTGGCGCAACGAGCCCAGATAACGTTCAGCGGCTTGGTCCGTGGTCATGACCCGGCGAAAGAACATGATGTTGATGGCCCCCAGCACACGGTTTCGCCAACACACTGGACAGGCAATGGCACTGATGTTGGGGTCGGTGCCGCCGGTGGAGTCTGCATAGCCGCGCTCACGCGCTTGTTGCTGACTGTGCATCAGTGCATGCAGTTGCTGTTCGCGCGATGCGCCATCGTCTCCCAGCGCGTCGGCCACCGCCAGCATTTGCTGCATGCTGGCGTCTGATACGGCGCTGAGGATGGCCACTCCCAGGGCGGAATGCAACAAAGGGCGGGTCTTGCCGATCATGGCCCGATGTACGGACAGAGGGCTGAATCGGTGTGTGGACTCCTTGATCTCCAGTTGCCCTGCAGTAAAGGTTGCAAAATCGCTGGGCCACTGCACTTTGGCCAGCAATCGGCCCATGTGTGGCCCTATGACTTGCACGATCTGGTCCTCATCCTTGACGCCATCGGAGAGCTGCTGGATTTTTTTTGTCAGGAAAAAACGCCCATCACCAGGGCGCCGGTAGATGTAGCCAGACTGTTCCAGCGTGAACAGCAGCCGGTAGGTCGTGGCGCGGTTGATCCCTGTGCGCCTGGTCAGCTCACCAGGGTTGGACCAACCCAGGTCACTCAATGCGGCCAGCAGATCCAGTCCGCGCTCCAGCGCTCTGACGCGAGGGTAGGTTTCGGTATCTGACAAGATGTTTTCCTTCGACAGACTCTTAACAGTGGCTGGTTGTTGCACCTTGCTCAGGCCATGTAATAGCCGCCATTGACATCCAGTGTGCTGCCCGTTACGTAGCTCGCCTCAGGCCGGATCAGGTACGACACGGCAGCGGCCACCTCCTCGGGCAGGCCAATGCGCTTCAGAGGCACCAAGCCCAGGGCTGCGCGCTCATCATCAGGGCGCAAACGGGCGCGCAGCATGGGCGTGTCGATCAGACCTGGTGAAACGACGTTGGCCGTGATTCCTTGTGGCGCTACTTCGCGGGCCAGGGCCTTGGTAAAGGCGATGACCGCAGCCTTGCTGGCGACGTAGGCGGCGCAGGACTGGTAGCCCCCCAGCTGCGCAGCCGTCGATGCGAAATTGACGATGCGCCCATGCGCAATGTCGGGCGGCAATTGCATCAGAAAGCCTCGGCACATGGCGTAGGTGCCAAAGGCATTCACGGCAAATACCCGGTTCCACAGTTGCGGTGAAGTTGCCTTCACGTCAATGCGCGCCCCACCGTCACCCACTGGCGAGATGGCTGCCACATTGACCAGAACGGACAGCCCGATGCCTTGCGATTGCAATCGGGCATACATCCGCTCGATCGATTCCAGCTCGCCAATATCCACTTGGACTACCGCATGCCGCTGCCCTGGCAATGTATCGGCCAGAGCCTGCAAGGCCACCACCTCTTGGCAATCGGCCAATACGATTCGCAGCTCCTGCTGTGCCAATGCTCGGCATACTGCCTGCCCAATGCCACCGGCTGCGCCTGTCACCAGCGCGGTTCTTGTTTCCATGCTTGCCTCCTAGCGTTGGCTGGGTCTGGATCAATCGCCCAAGATCTTGGGCAGCCACAGTGCAATGGCAGGGAATGCGATCAGCAAAGTCAGGCGAATCAGGTCGGCTGCCAGAAACGGCGTCACCCCTTTGAAAATGATGAGCAAGGGCAAGCGTTCACCCACTACGCTGCGCATCACGAAGACATTCATGCCCAGAGGCGGGGTAATCATGCCGATTTCCACTAAGGACAGGGTCACAATCCCCCACCAGACTAGGTCATGACCCATGCCCACAATCAAAGGCACCACCAAGGGTGTCGTGACCAGCACGGCTGCCAGAGTGTCGAATACCGTGCCCAGCAGCAGGTAGAACATTGCCAGCATCAGCAGAATCAGCCAATGGGGCATGGTGTCGATGTCTACCAGGCTGAGTACCAGCTGCGTCATGTCGGTAAAGCTCATGAAGCTGGCAAAGATATTGGCGCCAATGAAAATCACATAAATGGCGCCAGCATTCAAGGCCGTATCCAGCAGCGAAGCACGGAACTGTACCCATGTGAAGCCCTTGGTCGTGATGGCAAAAGCCAGTGCCAGCAGCACACCGACCGAGGCCGCCTCTTGTGTGGTGAAGAAACCGCCATACAGGCCGCCCAGAACCAGTGCAAACAACACCACCGGTCGCCAAGCCTGTAGCGTGCTCCTGTATGCCAAGGTCCAGTCGAAGGACTCTGGCGCTGGCGCAATGTCTGGCTTGAGACGTACCGCCGCGGCAACGGCTAGCACATACATAAGCACGGCCAAAAGTCCTGGAAGCAAGGCAGCCTGGAAAGCGACTTGGATGGACTGTTCGACTACCAGGCAGTACACAATCAGGACCACTGAAGGGGGAATCAACGCTCCCAGAGTCCCTCCAGCGGCAATGCAGCCGGCAGCCAAGCTCAGGGCGTAGTTGCGGCGCTCCATTTCGACAAAGGCCACTTTGCCGAATGTCGCTGTCGTGGCAATGGAAGAGCCGCAAATGGCGCCGAAGCCGCCGCAGCCCAGTACCGATGCCACAGCCAGCCCGCCACGGCGCGAGCTCAGCCATGCCGATCCCGATTTGAAAATGTCTCCGGACAATCCAGCCCACGTGGCAAAGTTGCCCATGAGCAGGAACAGCGGAATGGCCACCATGTCGATACTGCTCAAGGCCCGGGCCACCTCGTTCTGGGACACGACCAGCGCTTGCTCAGCACCCAGCGTGAGGGCCAGATAGCCTGCGCCCACAATGGCCAGCGCCACCCCAATGGGCACTTGCACGGCAATCAGCAGATACAGCACCAAAAATGCCATACCAGCCTGCATGCCGGCAGAGGCGTCTGCATCGACCCAAGTCAAGCTCAGCCAGACACAGAGTGCCACGGAGCCCAACACCACGGCAGCAGCGCGCCAGAAACCAGACTGACCATACGCCCGGTCGCGCAATGCGAGCCACCAGGCCCACAGCGCCTTGAGCAATACCGCAGCGGCGGCCAAGGCCAGCACGGCTGCGGCCAGGCCCCACCATTTGGCAGTTGCCCAGCCCAGCACCATGGTTTTTTCGTCATAAGCCAGCGCGTCCTGAGCCCGAAACGCCAGTGCGCCAGCAAACCAGCCCAGCACTATGGCTTCGGCCAGATCACACACCAGGCGCACGGCGGTTTGATTGCGTCCGGCCAAGGCTCGCATCATGTCCATGCGGATATTGAGATGGCGCACGAACACCAGCCCGGCAAGACCCGCCACGCAAATACAAATAAACAGGCCATTGAGTTCGTAAAGCCCTCTGACGTTGTATGGCGTCAGAGTGCGCAGCAGGATGTCGACGACCGTTCCCGCCGCAATCAGCAAAAGGCCAATCAAAGATGCCAGAGCCAGGTTTTTGCAAAACTTTTCAACCCATCCCTCTCGGGGGATGGGTGCTGCATGGGCAGAGGAACTCATGGTTACTCAGCCTTGCGGACTTCCTGTATTGCATCTGAATACACTTGCCATATCTTTGGGCCATTTTCAATGGATCCTGTCCAATGATCAATGACAGGTTGAACCATTTTTGACCAACGCTCGATATCGGCATCACTTGGTGTAATGATGGTGTGTGCAGGATTGTCCTCAAGCATTTTCCTCAGACGCTGGTTTTCATTTTCCAAGCCATTTGACCAACGATCAATGAAATTGACTCCGCCATGCTTCTCTAGGGCAGATTTCGCTGCCTCTGGAAGCTTGTCGAAGGAGCGTTTGTTGATGACGAGAAAAACCGTGCCAGACCCCATAGGTGCATCAACATGCCAAGGCACGAAATCAAGCACCTGCCACGTATAGAGGGCATTCCAGTCATTGAGGCTGCCGCGAAGAATTTTCTTGGAAAGATTCTCAGCCGTCTGGGTCACGGGTAAACCAACCGGGATGATGCCCAGCGCTTCCACAGAGGCGCTGGCCAGTGGCCCTGCTGCACGTATGCGCTGGCCTTTTAGATCGTCCAGCGACTCGATTTTCTCTGTTGAATGGGCAGTCAAAATTCCGGAGGACGCCAAGGCAAAAACTTTGACATCCTCAAACCCATCCATCAGTCCGGCTTCGTATAGGCGCCAAATTCCAGTCGATGCTTCTTTGATAGTGCGCGCCTGGAATGGAATTTCTGGAATGTCTGCGGCTTTGAATCGGCCCGGCATGTATCCAGTAACGCCCCATCCCATATCCACCAAGCCGCGTCGTACCGCATCGAAAACTTCATCTGCCTTGGCCAATGAGGCGCCAGAGTAAATCTTGATTTTTAAAGTCCCCTGAGAGTCTTTTTCAATATCTTTTGCCAATGGCTCATACATGCCTTTGGTGAGGTAGGCGGTGGGTCCTGCAAAATTGGCAAATTTGAACGTCACTGGTTTGCTCTGGGCCAAGGCAGCGCCGCAGGCCAGAGAAATGGAAAGTGCGAATGCCTTGAAAACCATTTTCATCGTTTTTCTCCATTAAGAGCCATCCTTATCGCCTATCGGCAAGATAGGCTGCCGAATTAAACACAGACACCGTCCTGCAATCAATCAGAAATAGCGAGCTGTTCACTTGATAAACATGGCACTGGGGCAAACCCTGTGGGGTATTGCCGCGTCTCTGGCCAGGCAATGGCTTTTGGCAGGTACCTTGAGGCGGTGTGAGCTTGCTGGGGGACGCAGGGCGCAAGGTCATGATGGCATTGAGCATCCATGCCAGTAGGGGCCTTGGTTTTTGATGGCGTGCAGGCCCGCGTCTGCATCTGAGGAGAAAGCGGCACTGACGGGGGGCAGGGTGAAGCGTCGTCAGCAGCGACTTGCATCACCGGCAACGCCAGGCTCTCAACAGCCCAGCGTGAACACCGCCGGGGTCTTGCCATCGACCGGGCAGGCGCCGCCCAGGCTGCGCCATTGCTGCACCGGACGGCTTTGGCTGATGGCGCCCGGCAGGCTCAGTCCAGCGCTGATGGACAGCCAGGTATCGGGCCGTAGCTGTTGCAGCAGCGCCTGCCACAGGCGCGCGTTGCGGTAGGGCGTTTCGATCAGGATTTGCGCCTGGCCGCTGCGGCGGGCCTGGGCTTCGAGCTGGCCGATGGCGGCAGCGCGGGCCGCGTCGTCTTGCGGCAGGTAGCCGACGAAGGCAAAGCTCTGGCCATTGAGGCCAGAGGCGGCCAGAGCCAGCAATAGCGACACCGGGCCAACCAAGGGCAACACGACCAGCCCAAGCTGGTGCGCGGCGCGCACGATGGAGGAACCTGGATCGGCCACCCCGGGCATGCCTGCCTCGCTGACCAGCCCGATGTCATGCCCGGCCAGTGCCGGTTGCAGCAGCGCGCGCGGCTCAAAGGCCGCAGCGCCGCTATCGCTGGCGCTGCGGGTGGCGTGGGCGCCGTGGCGTTCGGGCCACTGGCGGGCGGCCGCGCTACGGCTGGCCCTGGGCCGTGTGGCGCCGGCGTGGTCGCCTTGTTTGTGGATGTGGCGCGGCAGCTCGGCGATGTGCAGTTCTTGCAGGGGGGCCGCCAGTGGGTACAGCGCGTCGATGCGCTTGAGGTAGGCGCGCGCGCTCTTGGCGCTCTCGGCAATCCAATGGCGCAGCCGCGCCGCTTCGCGCAGCGTGTGCGCGGGCAGCACGTGCTCCAATGGCACTGGCTCGGCGCAGCCAAAGTCCAGCGGCGCGGGCACCAGCAGCAGGCGGCCGCGTGGCGCGGTGGCCACAGCGGTGGTGGTCGGCGCGCTCATGGGATGGCCAACCCGGCCTGGCGCAGCAGGCGGCAGGTGCGGATCAGCGGCAGGCCGATCAGGGCCGTGGGGTCGTCACTGGCGATTTCGTCCAGCAGTGCAATGCCCAGGCCCTCGCTCTTGGCGCTGCCGGCGCAGTCGTAGGGCTGCTCGGCAAGCAGGTAGCGTTCGATGGTGGCGGCGTCCAGCGGGCGAAAGCGCGTGCGCACTGGCGCCAGCTCCTGCAGCGCCAGGCCGCGCGCCTGGCAGACCACGGCCACGGCGGTGTGGAACACCACGGTGCGGCCGCTCATTTGTGTGAGCTGGGCCACGGCGCGTGCGTGCTGCAGTGGCTTGCCCAGCGCCTGGCCGTCGAGTTCGGCCACCTGGTCGGAGCCAATGACCAGCGCCTCGGGGTGGCGTGCGGCCACGCTGTGCGCCTTGGCCAGCGCCAGGCGCTGGGCCAGTGCCTGCGGGGCTTCGCCCGGCAGCGGGGTTTCGTCCACGTCCGGGGCGATGGCCTCGAAGGACAGGCCCAGGCGGGAGAGCAATTCCTGCCGGTAGCGTGAGGTTGAGGCCAGGATCAGCCGCAGGGCAGCGCCCTGATCGGCAGGGGATGGGGAGGGGGTTGGGCGGTTCATGGCGTGATTGTCGCCCGGCGCAGTGCGCCTGCCGCGCATGGCGTGCACACTGGTCGCGTGCTGCCAAGGGCAGGATAATTTTCTGCAGGGGCCATCCTGCATCCAGCGTTTTGGCGGGGGCAGGATGGAGGGCAGAGGGGCGAGCGGGGCAAGCCCCGGCAAGGAGGAGAACACATGGGACTGGCGCAACTGCAAAGCCGGGCGTTGCTGGGTCTGGAGGCCCCTGGCGTGACGGTGGAAGTGCACCTGGCCAATGGCCTGCCCAGCTTCACGTTGGTCGGGCTGGCGGACGTGGAAGTGCGCGAGGCGCGCGAGCGCGTGCGCTCGGCCATCCTCAACAGCGGGCTGGAATTTCCCAGCAACAAGCGCATCACCGTCAACCTGGCGCCGGCCGATCTGCCCAAGGATTCAGGCCGGTTCGACCTGCCCATTGCGCTGGGCATTCTGGCCGCCAGCGGCCTGCTCGATGCGCAGCGCCTGGCAGGCTTTGCTTTTGCCGGGGAGCTCTCGCTCTCGGGCGCGTTGCGGCCAGTGCGCGGCGCCCTGCCCATGGTGATGGCACGACCAGCGCCGGCCATGCCCAGCCCCGGTGCGGATGCGAGCGCAGCGGCCGCCGTGCCTCTGCAATGGGTGCTGCCGCCGGGCAGCGCCGAAGAAGCCGTGCTGGCCCCCGATTGCACCGTCTACCGCGCTGCGCATCTGCTTGATGCGGTGGCTTTCTTCCGCCAGGGCGGCTCGGGGCCGGACGCTGCCGCAGCCGATTCCGAGCCTGGCCACGGCCTGGTGCGCCTGCAACCCGGCGATGCCCGCCATCCGCCGCCGCGCTACCCGGACATGGCCGACGTCAAAGGCCAGCTGGCTGCGCGCCGGGCGCTGGAAATTGCCGCCGCTGGCGGTCATCACCTGCTCATGGTCGGGCCGCCTGGGGCGGGCAAATCCATGCTGGCGCAGCGCCTGGCCGGCCTGCTGCCGCCGCTGACGCCGGCCGATGCGCTGCAAAGCGCCGCCATGGCCAGCCTGACCGGGCCATTGCGCTGGGAGCAATGGGGCGTGCGCCCAGTGCGCAGCCCGCACCACACGGCCAGCGCCGTGGCGCTGGTGGGCGGCGGCTCGCCCCCCAAGCCTGGGGAAATCTCCTTGGCGCACCAAGGTGTGCTGTTCCTCGATGAACTGCCGGAATTCCCGCGCGCGGCATTGGAGGCGCTGCGCGAGCCGCTGGAGACTGGCACCATCCACATCGCCCGTGCCGGGCGCCACGCCCAATTCCCGGCGCGCTTTCAGCTCATCGCCGCGATGAACCCCTGCCCTTGTGGCCATTGGGGCTCCACGGTGCGCGCCTGCCGCTGCACGCCTGAACAGGTGGCCCGCTACCAGGGGCGGCTCAGCGGCCCCTTGCTGGACCGCATCGACCTGCACATCGAAGTGCAGGCCTTGCCCGTGCAGGAGCTGATGCAGGCCGGCGGAGGCGAGCCCAGCGCCACTATCCAACAGCGCGTGGTGCGCGCCGTGCAGTACGCCCAGGCCCGGCAAGGCCACACCAACCAGGCGTTGGAAGGCAAGGCCCTGCAGCAACACGCCCCACTGAGCGATGCCGCGCGCCAGCTGCTGCAGGCGGCCGCGCAGCAAATGCAATGGTCGGCCCGCGCCATGCACCGCGTACTGCGCGTGGCGCGCACCATCGCCGATCTGCAGCAGGCCAACCAGGCCGAACCCAACGCGCCCACGCCCAGCCCCATCGAGCCCGCCCACGTGGCCGAAGCCGTGCAATACCGCCGCGCGCTGCTGACGCAGAAGGATTGAGTTGTGCAACGCCTTGTGCAATTTTCAGGTATCACATCCCATACGACCATATGGCCGTTTTTTAAACAGATCAGGCCTTTCCAGATATCATGGTTAATAGGGCTGCAGACAAAATCAGCCTATTAATCATTATGGAGAATATATCGATTGTATTTTTCTTTTTGATGGGTTTTGGTTCTGTTTTATCTGCCGGGAATGATTGCAATCAATTCAAAATTCTTATTCAATACATAAATCGAGTGATTGCCCCATTCATATGGGGGATTGTTGAATCTGCATAAAACATAGTGGTGCCCGTCTTCTGCCATCGCATTGCACGAAACGGCTGCGGACTCATCATTCCAACCGTTTGATCTCAAGTGCATTTTCACGCGATTGATCGCATGATCTTGGGCGCGGCTTGCTGGTTCTTGCGAGTGAAGGGCGCAACCAGAGATCAAAATGGGCAAGGCAAATAAACAGTGTATTTGTCTGAGGATCTGCATCAATGCATTTTGGGCCTTGGTCATGGCTGTGGGCGGCAATCCTTCTTCACGGGGTAACGGTGGCATGGCTTTTACCGTTACCCGATTACCGCCCCAGCATGAGTTAGGCTGGCCCAGGCCAGCCATGACCGTCAGTGCGACAGGATTTTCTGCAGGAAGTCCTTGGTGCGGGGCTGGCGCGCTTCGGGGTTGCCGAAGAATTCCTGGGTGCTGCAGTCTTCGAGGATTTTGCCGCCCACGTCCATGAAGATCACGCGGCTGCCGACTTTGCGGGCAAAGCCCATTTCGTGGGTCACGACCATCATGGTCATGCCTTCGTTGGCCAGGCCGACCATGACGTCGAGCACTTCGCCGACCATTTCCGGATCCAGCGCCGAGGTCGGTTCGTCAAACAGCATGACGATGGGGTCCATGGACAGGGCGCGTGCAATGGCCACGCGCTGTTGCTGGCCGCCCGAGAGTTGGCCGGGAAACTTGTCCTTGTGCGCCATCAGGCCTACGCGGTCGAGGTATTTGAGGCCGTGGGCCTTGGCGTCGCTGGGGTTGCGCCCCAATACCTTGATTTGCGCCAGGGTCAGGTTGTCCTGCACGGACAGGTGCGGGAACAGCTCGAAGTGCTGGAACACCATGCCCACGCGGCTGCGCAGCTTGGGCAGGTCGGTCTTGGGGTCGTGCACGGGCACGCCGTCCACCCAGATTTCCCCTTTTTGGAAGGGTTCGAGCGCGTTGATGGTTTTGATGAGGGTGGATTTGCCCGAGCCCGAGGGCCCGGCCACGACGACGACTTCGCTTTTCTCGATGCGCGTGGTGCAGTTGTTGAGCACTTGCACCTCGCCATACCACTTGGAGACGTTTTTCAGTTCGATCATGGAAAACCTTTGCTGGGGCTGAGCCGCGCGGGGGCGGCCTCAACGGATGATGGCGATTTTCTGGTTCAGGTGTTTAACCAGCCTGGAGAGGGTGAAGCAGATGATGAAGTACACCGCAGCGGCGCCGATGTAGGCCTCGACCATGCGGCCAAAGTTGCGCCCGGCGGTCTCGAAGCCCTTGAGCATGTCGTAGGCGCCGATGGCGTAGACCAGCGAGGTGTCCTGAAAGAGGATGATGGTCTGCGTCAGCAGCACCGGTAGCATGTTGCGAAAGGCTTGCGGCAGGATCACCAGGCGCATGTTTTGCGCGTAGCTCATGCCCAGCGCCTGGCCGGCATAGACTTGCCCGCGCGGGATCGACTGGATGCCCGCGCGCATGATTTCGCTGAAGTACGCCGCCTCGAAGGCGATGAAAGTGATGATGGCCGAGAGCTCGGCCCCGACCGAGCGGCCGGTGATCAGCGGCACGAGCAGGAAGAACCAGAGGATGACCATCACCAGCGGGATGCTGCGCATGCCGTTGACGTAGATGGTGGCTGGCACTTGCAGCCATTTGCTACCCGACAGGCGCATCATGGCCAGCAGCGTGCCAAAGAAAATGCCGCCCAGTGTGGCAATCACCGTCAAGTACAGGCTGAAGTACAGCCCCTTGAGGATGTACTGGCTGACGATGTCCCAGTTGTAGAAGCTCCAGTCAAAGCCCATCTCAATGCCCCCCTGCGGCAGCGCCGGCGATGAAGCCAGGCACGCGCACGCGCTGTTCGATGAATGCCATGATGCGGTTGACGGCAAAGGCCGATAAGGCGTAGAGCGCCGTGACCGCCAGGTAGATTTCCACACCGCGGGCGGTTTCCTCTTGTGCCTGCATGGCGAACATGGTCAGTTCGGCAATGGATACGGCGAAGGCCACCGAGGTGTTTTTGAGGATGTTCATCGTCTCGCTGGTCAGCGGCGGGATGATGATGCGAAAGGCCATGGGCAGCAGCACGTAGCGGTAGCACTGCAGCGTGGTCAGGCCCAGCGCCATGCCGGCATAGCGCTGGCCGCGCGGCAGCGATTGGATGCCGGCGCGCACCTGCTCGGCAATGCGCGCCGAGGTGAAAAAGCCCAGCGCCAGCACCACCAGCACAAAGCCGGGCAGGGTGCGCATGGCGGGAAACAGGCTGGGCACGACGTGGTACCAGAGGAAGATCTGCACCAGCAGCGGGATATTGCGAAACAGCTCCACCCAGGCATTGCCCAGGCGCACCAGCCAGGGGCTGTTGGGCAAGGTGCGGATGGTGCCGATGACCGAGCCCACCAGCAGTGCCAGCAGCAGCGACGGCCCGGCCACGGCCAGGGTCCAACCCCAGGCCGAGAGCATCCAGTCCAGGTACGTGATGTCTCCGCCTTTGCCAAAGCAGCCTTGCACCACTTCGTTGCTGATGTTGTCCTGGCAAAAGACTTGCCAATCCCAGTTCATTGCGTCCTCCTGATGACCAAGCCAGGTCTGCGCCCAATGCAGCGCCGCGCGCATCTGCGGATTCGGGCGGCCTCTAGGGGCTGTTGAGATGCAGTGTTGCGGCGGTGTTTTCGGTCAAAACGCCGCATGTGCTGCGTTGAAAATGTTTGCAAGATGTGCAGCCTGGCGTGCATTTTCGCCTTGCATCTGCGGCCTTTGCTTCGAAAAACCGCTTCGCAAACCGAATCTCAAAAACCCTACCCCTACCGCAGCCAGATTCAAAAACGCTCCGTCGGCGGGAGCGGCGTCCTGCCAGCGGAGCGTTGAACGGGGCAGCAGGCCTGCTGCCCCGGGCTATTGATGCCAGGCCTTATTCCACCTGGTAGTCTTCCATCGGCTTGCTGTTGGGGTCGGCCCAGGCTTTTTTGGTGCTTTCCGACAGCTGCAGATTGACCACGGTGTTGGCTGGCGGCGTGGGCTGCAGGAACCACTTGTCCCACAGTTTCTCCAGCGTGCCGTCCTTCATTTGGCGCTCAATGCTCTTGTTGATCGCGGCCTTGAAGGCATCATCGTTCTTGCGCAGCATGCAGGCGATGGGCTCGACGCTGAGGACTTCGCCGACGATGCGATAGTTGTCCGGTGTGCGCGATTTGGAGATGTTGGCCGCCAGGATGGAGCCGTCCATCACGAACACATCGGCGCGGCCGGTCTCCAGCAGCAGGAAGCTGTCGGCGTGGTCTTTGCCCATGACTTCCTTGAAGCTCACGCCCTCGGCGCGGCGGTGCTTGCGCAGCGTTTGCACCGAAGTCGTGCCGGTGGTGACGGCAATGGTCTTGTTGTTCAGATCAGCCACGGACTGGATGCCCGAGTCCTTCTTGGTGGCCATGCGCACTTCTTCCACGTAGGTGGTGTGGGCAAAGTCCACTTCCTTCTGGCGAGCGCGGTTGTTGGTGGTCGAGCCGCATTCGAAATCGACGGTGCCGTTGGTCACCAGCGGGATGCGGTTTTGCGAGGTGATGGGCTGGTACTTGATCTTCAGCGGTTTGCCCAGGTCTTTTTCCAAATCCTTGATGATGTTTTCTGCCATCTCGGTGTGGAAGCCCACGTACACGCCATTGCCCAGCGTGTAGCCCAGGCCGGAGGACTCACGCACGCCCAGCGTCACCTCGCCGGAGTTTTTGATCTTCTCCAGCGTATCGGCTTGGGCCACGGTGGCCGTGGCAGCGGCGGCCAGAATGGCCAGGGCAAAAACTTGTTTTTTCATCACGTGCTCCTTTGATGGAATGAATGCAGAGCCGCCTTTGTACATCAGCGGCGTAAGAGCCAGTTCAAAGCCTCCGCACGCTAGGCAAGGGAAGCGGATGAGGGCGGTCTGCAGCGTTGCACAAAGCCTTGCCCTAGCCGGGGCTATGGCAGTGTTTTTGTGCCTTTTGCAGTCCATCCAAAACCGCTTTTTGCGCAGTCGCGCCGAAACTCTGAACGGGTTCTAAAGCGGGGCATTATCGCAAAATGCTGAATCAGGATTGATTGACAGTTTTGCTGGCCCTGTTGTTGGCGCTCATAGGGGTATAGAGCGCATCCTTGGGGCGCAGCCAGAAGTGCGGCTGGCCGTAGTGCTGGCGCAGGAAGTCGATCCACAGCCGCACGCGCAGCGGCACGTGGCGGCGCTCGGGCAGTACGGCGTAGATGCCGTTGGGCGGTGCGGCAAAGGCTTCCAGCAGTTGCACCAGGCGGCCTTGTGCCAAGTCGTCTTGCACCTCCCAGAGGCTGCGCCAGGCCACGCCGTGCCCGGCCAGGCACCAGTCGTGCAGCACCTGGCCGTCGCTGCAGTCCAGCCAGCCGCGCGGTTTGATGTAGACAATGTGCCGCGCTGGCTCGCGCGGCGCGCTTGAATGGCGCGACCGCCCCTTGCCACCAGATGGCTGGCCTTGGTCATCCGGTACGGAAAAGGCCCAGCCCCGGCTTTGCGAGGCCTCGCTGGACAGGCCCAGGCAGTTGTGTTGCGCCAGCTCGGTCGGGTGGCGCGGCTGGCCGTGCTGGGCGATGTAATTGGGCGCGGCCACGCACAGGCGGCGGTTGTCGGCCAGGCGGATGCTCACCAGGCTGGAGTCGGGCAGATCGCCCACGCGCACCGCGCAGTCATAGCCTTCGCCGGTCAGGTCCACCAGGCGGTCGCTGAGGTTCAGCGAGATGCGCAGCTGTGGGTGCTGGGCCTGGAACTGTGGCACCAGCGGCGCCACATGGCGGCGGCCGAAGCCGGCCGGTGCGGTGATGCGCAGCGAGCCGCTGGCGCGCACATTGCCGGCCGAGACGCTGGCCTCGGCATCGGCCCAGTCGGCCAGCAGGCGCTGGCAGTCTTCTAAAAAAGCTGCGCCTTCACGCGTCAGGGTGATGCGGCGCGTGGTGCGCACCAGCAGCTTGACGCCCAGGTGCGCCTCCAGCGCATCGAGCCGGCGGCCGACGATGGCCGGCACCACCTGCTCCGACCTGGCCGCAGCGCTGAGGCTGCCCTGGCTGGCCACGCGCACAAAGGTTTCGATGGCTTTGAACTTGTCCATGGGGTGAGGCTGCGCTGGGGCTTGGCCGCCTTTTCTGGGCGGCCTCTTTTGCTACTGCTTTGCCTTGCATGCTCGCCTTGCGCGGGCGCATTTTTTACTTTTCGTCAATGGCGATTGTATTTTTGCTTGTCTGATACGGACTGAAAGATTGCATACAGTACGCCCTCTCGATCATTTTTACCGGAGTGTTTTCATGAGTTCCACCCGCACCCCTGTGCACGGCCTGCAAGTGGCCCCGGCGCTGAAGTCCTTTGTGGACGAGCAGGTGCTGCCCGGCACCGGCATTGACAGCGAAGCGTTCTGGAAGGGCTTTGCCGCCATCGTGCACGAGTTCGCGCCCAAGAACGCCGCCTTGCTGGCTGAGCGCGAGCGGCTGCAGGCCGAGCTGGACAAGTGGCACCGTGCCCACCCCGGCCCGATTCAGGACATTGCCGCTTACCGCAGCTTTCTGGAAGGCATTGGCTACATCGTGCCCAACCCGGCCGACGCCCAGGCCACTACCGAGCAGGTGGACGATGAGCTGGCCAAGCTGGCCGGGCCGCAGCTGGTGGTGCCCATTCTGAACGCGCGCTATGCGCTCAACGCGGCCAATGCGCGCTGGGGCTCGCTGTACGACGCGCTGTACGGCACGGACGCCATCCCCAGCGATGGCGGCGCCGAGGCTGGCGCCGGCTACAACCCAGTGCGCGGCGCCAAGGTGATTGCCTATGTGCGCCAGTTCCTGGATGCGGCTGCGCCGCTGGCCAATGGCTCCTACCAGCAGGCCACGGGCCTGGCCATCGAGGGCGGCAAGCTGGTGGTCTCGTTGGGCAATGGCCTGAGCACCGGTCTGCAGGATGCGGCGCAGCTGGTGGGTTACCAGGGCCAGGCCGATGCGCCCTCGTCGGTGCTGTTGGTGCACAACGGCCTGCACATCGACATCCAGATCGACCGCAGCACCCCCATCGGGCAGGGCGATGCGGCCGGCATCAGCGACGTGGTGCTGGAGGCGGCGCTGTCCACCATCCTTGATCTGGAAGACTCCGTGGCTGCCGTCGATGCCGAGGACAAGATCGCCGGCTATGCCAACTGGCTGGGCATCCTCAAGGGCACGCTGACCGAGCAGGTCAGCAAGGGCGGGCGCAGCTTCACGCGGAGCCTGAACCCGGACCGCGAATACACCGGCGTCGATGGCCAGCCCCTGCGCCTGCATGGCCGCTCGCTGATGTTCGTGCGCAATGTTGGCCACTTGATGACCAACCCTGCCATCCTCTGGGGCGAGCAGGGCCAGGAAATCCCCGAGGGCATCATGGACGCGGCCATCACCACGGCCATTGCCATGCACGACCTGCAAGGCCACGGCCAGAACGGCATCCGCAACTCGCGCAAGGGCTCGGTCTACATCGTCAAGCCCAAGATGCATGGCCCGGCCGAAGTGGCCTTTGCCAATGCTTTGTTCGGCGCCGTGGAAAAGCTGCTGGGCCTGCCCGAGCACACCGTCAAGCTCGGCATCATGGATGAGGAGCGGCGCACTTCCGTCAACCTCAAGGCCTGCATCGCCGCTGCCCCGGCGCGTGTGGCTTTCATCAACACCGGCTTTCTGGACCGCACCGGCGATGAAATCCACAGCGTCATGCAGGCCGGTCCGGTGTTCCGCAAGGGCGACATGAAGACCAGTGCCTGGATCGCCGCCTACGAGAAGAACAACGTGTTGGTGGGCCTGTCCTGCGGGCTGCGCGGCCGCGCGCAGATCGGCAAGGGCATGTGGGCCATGCCCGATTTGATGGCGCAGATGCTGGAGCAGAAAATCGGCCACCCCAAGGCCGGCGCCAACACCGCCTGGGTGCCATCGCCCACGGCCGCTACCCTGCACGCGCTGCACTACCACCAGGTGGACGTGCCCGCCATCCAGGCCGAGCTGGGCCAGACCGACTACGAAAGCGTGCGCGATGGCCTGCTGGCCGATTTGCTGCACATCCCCGTGGTGCAGGCGCCCAAGTGGAGCGAGGAGGAAAAGCAGCAGGAGCTGGACAACAACATCCAGGGCATCCTCGGCTACGTGGTGCGCTGGATTGACCAGGGCGTGGGCTGCTCCAAGGTGCCCGACATCAACAACGTCGGCCTGATGGAAGACCGCGCCACGCTGCGCATCTCCAGCCAGCACATCGCCAACTGGCTGGCCCATGGCGTGATCAGCGAGCAGCAGGTGCGCGAGACCTTCGAGCGCATGGCCGCCGTCGTTGACGCACAAAACGCGGGCGACCCGCTCTACCAGAACATGGCCGGGCGCTTTGCCGACTCCTACGCCTACCGCGCCGCCACCGACCTGGTGTTCAAAGGGGTGCAGCAGCCCAGCGGCTACACCGAGCCCCTGCTGCACGCCTGGCGCCTGCGCCGCAAGGCGGCCGCCTGAGGCAGCGGTCTGCCGCTCTGCGCTGTGAAAAGCCCGCTTCCTGCAAAGGAGCGGGCTTTCAGCGTGTCCATCTGTGGCCTATTCGCGCCGAAATCGTGAACAGGCTTTGAGTCTCGGCTTTCAGCGCTGCAGCCAGCTCTTGACGCGGGTTTGCAGCCGGGGCGGGATGGCGCGGGCCACAGGGCGTAGCGCAGGCATGGCGCGCAGCCGCACAAGTTGCGTCAGGATGGTGCTGCGCAGGCCCTGTGCGCCGCCATGCAGGCCTGTTTGCTGGTGGGCTGGGGCCTGCAAGGCCCGCGCGAAGGCATGGGCGCCGGCCACAGCCTGGGCTGTGGCCTGGGAGCTGGCGGCGGGTGCGCCTTCGTTGTTGGCTGGGGGCAGGTAGTGCTGCGCGTAGTCCCAGCTTGGCGTGTGCTCGGCGGTGTTCTGGGCTTGGTACTGCGCCAGTGCCGTGGGCAGCTCGGGCGGCGTGGGCGCATTGCCGGTGAGGAAATGCCGCTCGCGCAGGGCCAGCAGATGTTCCAGCCATTGCGCGGGCGTGCAGTCCCAGGGCAGAACCCAGCTCCAGGGGCGGCCTGCAACGCGCTCGGCGAAGGCGCCCAGGTCGGGCACGAGCACGGGCAGACCTTGCTGCAGCGCCGCGCTGAGGGTGTAGCTGTAGGTCTCGGGCCACTGCGCGGGCAGCCAGACCAGATCGGGCGCCAGGCGCTGCAGGATGGCCGGCAGGTCTTGCTCGTCGTACTGGCCATGCACGTGCAACGCGCTGGCCGGGGCGGTTTGCAGGTGGCGGTAGGCAAAGCCGATGAGGTGGAACTCCAGCGCCGCGCCCTGCTGCTTGGCCAGGCGCGCCACGGCTTCGAGCACGTCGGCGCCTTTGATGACGCTGAGCGCGCCGATGACGGCAATGCGCAGCGGCCGCTGGGCCGGCAGGGGGCGCGGTGCGGGCTGGGGCAGGGCGCTGGCCTGCACATCGGTGTGCGGCGCCAAGCGCACCCGCGCCAGGGGCGCAAAGCGCTGGATGCGCACGGCCGCGTCCAGGCTGGGGGCCAGCACCTGGCGCGCGCCTTCGAGCAGCAGCCGGTTGCGCAGGCGCCAGCCGGCGATGTCCTGCTCGACGGCGGGGATGGGCGCCGGGTGCTGGCCGCCGCAGCATTCGCCCTGGGCATCGACTTCGTAGCGGCCGCTGCGCCCAGTCATGCTGATGTTGGTGCAGAAGCTGTAGAAGTCGTGCACGGTGAAGTCGTACTCCAGGCCCAGCAGCTGCGGCAGCTCCCAGATCAGGCGTTCATGGCCCAGCAGGTGGTGGTAGTGGATGTGGGCCACGGGCAGGGCCTTGAGCCATTGCAGCAGCTCATCGCGCTGCGTGCCCAGGTCGAACAGCAGCGACCATTGCTCGGAAAGCCGGGCCTGTGGCTGGGCGGCGGCGCTGATGTGGGTATAGGCATTGGCGTCGGCCTCAGCTTCTGCCTTTGCCTGTGCCGCCGGGGCGCATTCGATGAGCTGCAGCTGCACGCGCTGCGCGCCCGCCGGGCGCAGCAACAGGAACACGGCTTGCTCGGCCAGGCTTTGCGCCAGCTCCAGCACATGGCGCTCGGTGCCGCCGCCGCGCTGGTGCTGCACGGCCAGCACGATGGGCTTGCGCCCAGCTTCGGTGTGGCGCAGCCAGTCCACGGCCAGCCGCGCAGGCCGGGCCGGGTCGCGCGCCAGGAATTCATGCACCTGCAGCTCGTAGCTGGGGTGCAGCTGGCGCAGGGTGTGCATGGCGGCTTGCTCGCGCGGGCTTTTGCTCTCGCCAAAGCTCACGCCGCCGGTGTGCAGCACGTAGGTGTCCAGCGCGTGCAGGTTGCGCCAGCCCTTGGCAATGGCGCGTTGGCAGAAGTCGTTTTCCTCGCCATAGCCCTTGCCGAAGTGCTCCTCGTCGAACAGGCCCACGTCTTGCAGGCAGTCGCGGCGGATGTACATGCAAAAGCCCACGCCGGTGGGCACGTCCACATGGGCGCCGGCATTGGCCTGGGCAAAGAGTTGGTCCAGCGAAGCCGTGGTCTGCCCTGGCGGCAGAGGGTTGGCGGCGCAGAACACCGGGTAGCTGCAGATCGTTGCATTGCTGGAAAAGGGCGTGACCGTGCCAACGTTGGCAGCGGCGTAGGCCGTGCGGCGCAGCCGGTCCAGCCAGTCGTTGGCCACTTCGGTATCGCTGTTGAGCAGCAGCACGTCGTGGCTTTGCGAGGCCTGCATGCCCCGGTTGACGGTGCCCACGAAGCCCAGGTTCTGTTCGTTTTCCAGCAGCGTGATGCGCGGCTCGGCCGCGGCCTTCTGGCGCAGCCACTCGGTGACTTCAGGCTCGGGGCTGCAGTCGTTGATGACGATCAGCCGGTAGGGCACGCGCACCGGGCTGGCCAGCACCGATTCGACGCACAGCTGGGTGTCGGCCAGGCCGCGGTAGACCGGCACGACAATGTCCACGGTCTCGCCCAGCGGCGCGGGCACGGGGGGGCTGGCGGCTGGGTCTTGGACAGGGGCGCCTGCCGTGGCATTGGCCAGGCCAGCCGGTGGCGGGGGGGCTGCGGGGTTGGCAGCGGTCTGGCCTGGGCCTTGCAGCAGCTGGCGGCCCCAGTCGCGCATGCGCACCAGCGGCCGCGTGTAGCGGAAGGGGCGCGAATTGCGCATGTTCTGCAGGTGCTCGGCCATGCCGCGCAGTTGCTGGTGCAGGTCGGCCACTTCGGCCTGGGCTTGGGCGCGCTCGGTAAACAGTTGCCGCGCTTCCTGCTGGGTGTGCTGCCACTGGGCCTGCAGCGCCTCGTGCGCGGTGTGCAGCTGGGCGCGCTCGCCCTGTAGTTGGGCGTGGGCCTGGGTCAGTTGCTCATGGTCGCGCCAGATCTGCGCCAGACGCTCGCCCTGGGCCTGCAGTTGCTCGTGCAGCTGACGCTGCGCGCGCTCCAGAGGCTGCATCTGGCCCACCAGGCTGAGGTAGTCGGCCGACATGGGCCAGCCCAGCTCCACTTCCAGCGTCAGCGGGCTTGGGGATTCGTCCTGCTGCAGCCGGGCCAGATCCAGCGGCAGCTGCAGCCAGGGGTCGTCACCGGTCAGTATCAGCGGCATGGCCTGAGCTTGGCCCAGCAGGGCGCCGCCCCAGGCGATGTGTTGCGAGGGCGCGGCTTGCAGCAGCGGCTGGCCGTCGGCATCGGGCTGCCACTGCCACAACGGGCGCTGCTGCGCATCGAGCAGGCGCAGCGCGTGCAGGTAGAGGATGCCAGGCCGGTCGGCGGGGTCCAGCCGCAGGCCATGCAGCTGCGCCGCTGGCACGGGCAGCGCAAAGCGCAGGGTTTGCCGTGGTTGGCCGATGGCGCCGGGCTGCACCAGCTTGCGCTCTTCTGAAAAGCCCTGGCCCTCGTCCCAGTAGAGCTGGGCGGAGAAATGGGCTTGGCGCGCCAGTGTCTGGCCGGGCAGTGCCTCGGCCTGTGGCAGCAGCCAGGGCGTGTTGTCCGGCGCCTGGCCCTCATGCGCCGAGGCGCTGACGATGAATTGGTAGGTCAGCGCATCGGGCGCGGCCAAGAGGTAGCGCGCCGCGGCGGGCGGCAGGGCATCGAAGGCCTGCTTGAACTCCGACTCCTGCAGCGGCCGCTCGATGGCCTGCAATTGCTGCACCTGCCAGCCTTGCTCTTGCAGCAGGCGCAGCAGCGAGCGGCGCGTGAAGTGGCGCACGTGCGTGGCATCGAGCAGACCTTCTTCGCGGTAGCGGAACTCGCCCTCGACCAGCTCGGCGACCAGCCCCGCATAGCTGCTGTTGGGGATGGAGATCAGCAGCCGGCCGCTTGGGGTCAGCAGCTGGCGCAGGTTGGCCAGCACGGCCTGGGGCTGGCGCAGGTGCTCCAGGATGTCGGCGCAGACGATGGCGTCGTAGCGCTGCGCGCCAAACAGCGCGCTGGGCAGCGTCAGCTCCAGATTGGCGACGGCGACCTGACGATAATAGGGTCTGGCCAGTTCCGCCTCGGCATCGTTGAAGGTCACGCCATCGACGGTGCATTGCTTTTTCGTGTGCAGGTACTGGCCCAGCGCGCCGCTGCCGCAGCCCAGGTCCAGCACCTGGCTGCCCGGGGCGATTTCCTGTACCAGCACGGACAGGGAAGTGCGCTCGCCGTCGTCGATATTGCGCAGGTAGATGTGCAGTTCGTTCGTGGAAAGTGTCATCGTCTCTTGTCAACCATTGGCCTGGGCATTGCCGGGCCAGCTCTGCAACTGCCCATGCCTGATTCGAACGCGGTGTTTGCTGGTGCGCAGCGGTCTGCGGCATCGCCCAGCCCGGAGCGCGAGTGCGTGGCCGTATCCATCGTCAGCCACGGCCACGGCCAGTGGATCGAGGCGCTGGTGCGGCAACTGCAGCAGCAGGCAGAGCCCTGCCTGGGCCGCGTGATTGTGACACTGAATGTTCCGGAGCCAGCGCTGCAACAGGCCCTGCAGGCCCTGCAGGCCCAGGGCGCGCTGCCTTTCACACTGGAAATCGTTTGTAATAGCGCGCCCGCTGGCTTTGGCCGCAATCACAATGCCGCCATCGCCACTCTCGCCGCCTGTGCCGACATGCCTACGCACATTTGCATTCTCAACCCTGACGTTCAGCTGCTCGATGCCCAGCCGCTGGCGCAGCTGGTGGCGGCGTTGCGCGCGCCGGGCACTGGCCTGGCCTATCCGCGGCTGCTCGATGCCCAAGGTCAGGTGCAGGACAACGAGCGCGCCCTGCCCAGTCTGGGCAATCTGTGGCGTCGGCGCGTGCTGGGGCGTCAGGAGCAGGTGGTGGATTGGGTCAGCGGCGCCTGCATGGTGCTGCGGCTGCGCGATTGGCATCGCCTGGGCGGCTTTGATGAAGGCTTTCACATGTACTGCGAGGATGTGGACCTGAGCCTGCGTGTGCGGCGCGACATTGGCGCCTTGGTGCGCGCCCAGACCCGCATGCAGCATTTGGCGCAGCGCGCCAGCCGCCGCCAGCTGCGGCCGCTGCTGTGGCATGTGCACAGCCTGCTGCGGCTGTGGCGCCTGCCCAGCTTCCGCTGGGCCCGCCGCCACCCCAGCGCCCAGCGCCGCGCATTGCAGTGATTTTTTGTACAAGGTCTAAGCGATGCTGTTGTTGTGCGTCTGTGCGTTCTTTGTCACCGCCATCACTGCCGGACTGTTGGTGCGCAGTGCGCGCCGCCATGCCAGGCGCTATCCGGGCGATATGCCGCAGCGCTTCCATATGGGCGATGTGCCGCGCCTGGGCGGCGTGGCGCTGGCCGCAGGCATGGGCGTGGCCATTTGCGTGGGTGTGTTGCAAACCCTGCGGGGTGACGCCGCTGGCCTGCAGCTGGGGTGGTGGGTGCTGTGCTGGGGCCTGTGCATGGTGCCGGCGGTGCTGGGCGGCGTGCTCGAAGATCTGAGCCAGCGCATGGCCGTGCGCTGGCGCTTTGCGCTGACTTTGGCCAGCGCTTTGCTGGCCGTGGCCTGGCTGGGGGTGAGCGTGCCGCGGCTGGACATTGCCTGGCTGGATGCCATGCCCGGGCTGTGGCCCTGGCTGGGCGTGGCCATTGCGCTGCTGGCCATTGCGGGTTTGCCGCACGCCTTCAACATCATCGACGGCTACAACGGCTTGGCCGGCATGGTGGCCATCATCGTGGCTCTGGCGCTGGCGCACGTGAGCATCCAGGTGCAGGACCGCACGCTGGCCGTGGTGTTCTTGGTCACGGCCGCGGCCAGCGGCGGTTTTTTGATCTGGAACTACCCGCGCGGGCTGCTGTTTGCGGGCGACGGCGGCGCCTACCTGTGGGGCAGCGTGCTGTCCATCGGCAGCATTTTGCTGGTGCAGCGCCACCCAATAGTCTCGCCCTGGTTTCCGCTGCTGCTGCTGATTTACCCGGTGTGGGAGACGCTGTTTTCCATGTACCGCAAATGGGTGCGGGGTAGCTCGCCGGGCGTGGCCGATGCGCTGCACATCCACCAGCTGATTTACCGCCGCATCGTGCACCGCGTCTTCGATGACGACAACGAGGCGCGCGACATGCTGATGCGCAACAACCGCACCTCACCCTATTTGTGGGGCTTTACCGTGCTGACAGTGCTGCCGGCCATTCTGTTCTGGCACACCACCTGGGTGCTGCTGGCCTGTTGCGTGCTCTTTGCCGGCCTCTACACCTTTGCCTACATCACCATCGTGCGCTTCAAGGTGCCGGCCTATATGCGCTGGCGCGCCTCGCGCCCGCCAGGCGAAGACGCCGCGCCCTGATGAGCGCGGCTCTTTTTAGAGAGGTTGCACAGGCTTCTCAACGATCGAAGCGCGGGTCGAAGCGCTCGGCCTGCTCCTGCTCGGTGGGCGGCTTCTGAGCCTGCAGGTACTGGTGAATGTCGCGCACCAGGCGCTCGCAGCCCTCGCGCGCCAGCGCCGAGATCTCGTAGATCGGGCCCTGCCACTGCAGGCCTTGGCGCATCTTGTCGAGCATGGCGCTGCGCGCCGCAGCGTCGAGCATGTCCACCTTGTTGAGCACCAGCCAGCGCGGCTTGTCGTAGAGCTGCGGGTCGTACTTGCGCAGCTCCTGGGCAATGGCCTGCACCTGGGCCACGGGATCGACGCTGTCGTCAAACGGCGCCACGTCCACGATGTGCAGCAGCAAGCCGGTGCGCTGCAGGTGGCGCAGGAACTGGTGGCCCAGGCCTGCGCCTTCGGAAGCGCCCTCGATCAGACCGGGGATGTCGGCCACGACGAAGCTTTGCTCCGGCCCTACGCGCACCACGCCCAGGTTGGGGTGCAGCGTCGTGAACGGGTAGTCGGCCACCTTGGGCCGGGCGTTCGAGACCGCCGTGATGAAGGTGGACTTGCCCGCATTGGGCAGGCCCAGCAGCCCGACGTCGGCCAGCACCTTCAGCTCCAGCTTGATGCTTTTGCGCTCGCCTGGCCGGCCCAGGGTCTTCTGGCGCGGGGCGCGATTGGTCGAGCTCTTGTAGTGCAGGTTGCCAAAGCCGCCATCGCCGCCCTTGGCCAGGATGCGCTTTTCGCCTGGCACCAGCAGCTCCATCAGCACTTCGCCGCTGTCGGCATCGCTGACGATGGTACCCACCGGCACGCGCAGCGTCAGGTCGGCGCCGGCGGCGCCGAACATGTCCGAGCCCATGCCGTGCTGGCCGCGCTTGGCCTCGTGGCGGCGCGCGTAGCGGAAATCCACCAGCGTGTTGAGGTTGGTGTCGGCCACGATGTAGACATGGCCACCACGCCCGCCATCGCCGCCATCGGGCCCGCCGAACTCCTTGAACTTTTCGTGACGGAATGAGGCGCAGCCATTGCCGCCATCGCCTGCCGCCACATCGATATAGGCTTCGTCAACAAATTTCATGATGCGCCCTCTTGAACTGAAGTAATTCACCAACGACAAAAGCCCCGCAGGGCGGGGCTTTTGTCAAAACCACTGCTGCCGCCCGCAGCGTTTGCTACGGGCGCAGACCGATCAGGCCGCAGGGGCGATTTCCACGGTGTGCTTGTTCAGCGCACCCTTGTTGCGGAATACCACGTGCCCATCGACCAGTGCATACAGCGTGTGGTCCTTGCCCATGCCGACATTGGTGCCAGCGTGCATGCGAGTGCCACGCTGACGAACGATGATCGAGCCGGCGCTGACCAGCTCGCCACCATAGGCCTTGACACCCAGCATCTTGGGCTTGGAGTCGCGACCGTTGCGCGTAGAGCCGCCGCCTTTTTTCTGTGCCATGTCTTAATCCTTTCCTGCTGCGTGAGGTGCTGTGTTATGCAGCGATATCGCCAATCTGCAGCTCGGTGTAGCGCTGGCGATGGCCTTGATGCTTCTGGTAGTGCTTGCGACGGCGCAGCTTGAAGATGCGCACTTTGTCGTGCTTGCCCTGCGAGAGCACAGTCGCCTTGACGCTGGCACCGGAAACCAATGGCGTGCCGATTTTCAGATCAGCGCCGTTGCCGATGGCAAGCACTTGATCGAGCACGATTTCCTGGCCCACGTCCGCAGCGATCTGTTCTACCTTGATTTTGTCGCCGGCTGCAACGCGATACTGCTTGCCGCCGGTTTTTATGACTGCGTACATGTGATTCATCCAAAAAACGAGGTTCTTGCCCTGCCTGGCCGCTGCCGGCCAAGAAAGGAAAAAACGCAATGACGGGATTTGCACCTGCCCTACGCGCTGCTGCGTTGTGCTGCTGCGTTTGGCCAGCAGCACAATGGCAAAAAGCACCAGACAGCACCAAGCCGGGCAAATGAACCGCGCATTGTAGCGGCCTTGGGCCTTTCGTGCAAACCTTTGAAGCATCAATCGCGCGTGACGCGCAGCACTTCCTCGAAGCTGGTGATGCCCGCTTGCACCAGGCGCTGGCCGTCCTCGCGCATCAGTTGCATGCCGTGGGCCAGGGCGTGCTCACGGATGGCGGCTTCGGCCTGCTCGCCGTGGATGAGGGCGCGGATGGCGTCATCCACCACCAGCAGCTCGAACAGGCCGGTGCGGCCGTGGTAGCCGTTTTGGTTGCAGTGCCCGCAGCCTTTGCCGTGGCAGTGCGTGCAGTATTTGCGCACCAGGCGCTGAGCCAGCACGCCCAGCAGCGAGGAGGAAAGCAAGAACGGCTCCACGCCCATGTCGATCAGGCGCGTGACGGCGCTGGCGGCGTCGTTGGTGTGCAGCGTGGCCAGCACCAGGTGGCCGGTCAGCGAGGCCTGGATGGCGATTTGCGCGGTTTCGAAGTCGCGGATCTCGCCGATCATGATGACGTCCGGGTCCTGGCGCAGGATGGCGCGCAGCGCGGTGGCGAAGGTGAGATCGATCTTGCTGTTGACCTGGGTCTGGCCCACGCCGGGCAGCTCGTATTCGATGGGGTCTTCCACCGTCATGATGTTTTGCGCGCGCGCGTCCAGCCGGTGCAGCGCGGCGTAAAGCGTGGTGGTCTTGCCCGAGCCGGTGGGGCCGGTGACGAGCAGGATGCCGTGCGGCTGGTGGATGAGGCGCTCGAACTGCGCCAGGGTCTGGCCCTGCATGCCCACGGCTTCCAGGCTCAGGCGGCCTTCGCTTTTGTCCAGCAGGCGCAGCACGGCGCGCTCGCCATGCGCGCTGGGCAGGGTGGAGACGCGCACGTCAATGGCGCGCGTGCCCAGGCGCAGGGCGATGCGGCCGTCCTGCGGCAGGCGTTTTTCGGCGATGTCCAGATCGGCCATGATCTTCAGGCGCGAGATCAGTGCGCCGTGCAGCGCGCGGTTGGGCTGCACGATTTCGCGCAGGCTGCCATCGACGCGCAGCCGCACGCTGGAGTGGCGCTCATAAGGCTCGATGTGGATGTCGCTGGCGCCATCGCGCGCGGCCTGGGTCAGCAGGGCGTTGAGCATGCGGATGATGGGCGCGTCGTCGGCGGCTTCGAGCAGGTCTTCCACGGCGGGCAGCTCCTGCATCATGCGGGTCAGGTCGGCCACGCCTTCGACTTCGCTGACCACCAGCGCGGCGTCGGAGTCACCGCCGGAATAGGCGGCGCTGATGCGCTGCGCCAGGGCGGCGGCGTCCAGCGGCTGGGGCTCGAATTGCGGGTAGTTGCGCAGCACTTCGCCCAGCGCGCTGGCATTGGGGCTGGGCCCGTGCCACAGCGTCAGGCGGGTGCCATCGTCCTCCAGCAGCAGCTGGGCGCTGCGGGCAAAGGCATAGGGCAGGGGGTAGTGCAAGGCGGCCATGGGGCGACTGAATGGGCGGCGCAGCAGCAATAAGGTTGGGCGTTGGCCGCGTCAATCGGCCCAGCCGTCGGATTCGCCGCTGCGCAGCTGGCGCGCATCGACCTGGCGGCCGCCAGCGGGCGGCGCATACAGGGAGTCGCGCGTCAGGCTGGAGAGCGGCGGCGTGCGCCGCGCCTGACGGGCTTGACGCTCCTTGTCCGACTCCTGCGCCGGGGGCGGGGGCAGTTGCGGCAACTGCGGCAGTTGCGGCGCGGCGTTGATGCTGTCCAGAATCAGATGGCGGCCTGGCTGCACGATGCTTTGGTCGCCCCGGATCATGTCGTAGCGTTCCATGGCCATGGCGTCGCTGCCGGCGCTGTCGTAGATCACGGTGGGGCGCAGGAACACCATCAGGTTGACCTTGTCGCGGGTGCGGCGCTCGCTGCGAAAGGCATTGCCCAGCACGGGGATGTCGCCCAGCAGCGGCACTTTTTCCTGGCGCTGGCCGTAGCGGTCTTCCAGCAGGCCGCCGAGCACGATGATGCCGCCGTCCTCGACCAGGATGTTGGTTTCGATCAGGCGCTTGCTGGTGCTGGGGCCGCTGGCGTTGTTGATGGTGCTGGCCAGCACGTCGGAGATCTCCTGCACCACGGCCAGCTTCACGGTGCCGTTCTCGTTGATCTGCGGCTTGACGCGCAGCGACAGGCCCACGTCCTGGCGCTCGATGGTCTGGAAGGGGTTGACCGAGCCGCTGCCAATGCTGTTGTTGTTGGTGTAGCGGCCGGTGACGAAGGGCACGTTCGAGCCGATCATGATGCGCGCCTCCTCGTTGTCCAGCGTCAGGATGTTGGGCGTGGACAGCACGTTGGCATCGCCCGTGTCTTCCAGAAAGCGCGCCAGCAGGCCCAGCACGTAGGTGCCGCCGTAGTTGTGCGCCAAGCCCAGGTTGATGCCGTTGCCCAGCATGTCCGATGACAAGCTGCCCAGGCCGCCGCGGCCGCGCCGCGCCGCCTCTGCGGCCACGGCCAGGTCGATGATGTTGCCCGTTCCTCGGAAGTTGGTGCCGATGGCGCCCACGTTGGAGTCGCCCTGGCGGCCGATGCCGCCTTGCCACTGGATGCCGAACTCGGCCGCCTTGTCGGCGCGCACCTCCACCACCATGCTCTCGATCAGCACCTGGGCGCGGCGGCTGTCGAGCTTGTCGATCACGGCGCGCAGTTGGCGGTACAGCGGATCGGGCGCGGTGATGATCAACGAATTGGTAGCCGGATCGGCCTGGATGATGCCGCCGGTGGAGACGGCCTGGCTCTGGCCAAAGTGGGCGCTGCCGCCCTCGCCCAGGGCTGCGCTGCTGCTCAGGCCTGCGCCCGTGGCGCCGGCGGCGGCGCCCTCGCTGCGGCCTGTGCCGGCGCTGCTGCTGCGGCCCTCGTCGGCGCTGCCCTGGCTGCCGCCCAGCCGCCCGGCAGCCAGCGCGGCGCGCAGGGTTTGCGCCAGCTGCTTGGCCTCGGCGTTCTTCAGGAACACCACGTGGATGTTGCCGTGCTCGGCCGAGCTGCCGGGCGCGGGCGGCTGGTCCAGGTGCTGCACCAGCTTGCGGATTTGCGCCAGCCGCGCCGGGTTGGCCGCGCGCACGATGATGCTGTTGCTGCGCATGTCCGAGAGGATGGTGGCGCGAAAGCCCTGCCCGCCGCCCGGCACGGCCGCTGCCGCCTGGCCGCCGCCGTTGGCCACCACGGCCGCGCCCCCATCGCTGCCCAGCAGGCGCGTGAGCAGCGGCACCATCTCACTGGCCACTGCGTGCTTGAGGGGGATGACCTCCAGATCCGTGCCCTCGGCCACGTCCAGCGCGGCAATGATCTTGGCGATGCGCGCCAGGTTGTCGGCGTAATCGGTGATCACCAGCGCATTCGTGCCGGGGTTAACGTTGATGGTGTTGTTGGGGCTGATCAGCGGGCGCAGCGTCGGCACCAGATTGGCCGCGCTTTCATAGTTGAGGCGGAAGATCTGCGTGACGATCTGCCCGCCGCGCGGCCCGCGCGCCGGGAAGGCCCCTTGCGAGACGTGCACGCCGCCGCTTTGCAGCTTGGCATCGGCTTCGGGCACCACCTTGTACAGGCCGGCGGCCTCCACCACCGTAAAACCCTGCAGGCGCAGCGCCACCAGGAACTGGTCGAAGGCCGCCTGCGCCGACACCGGGTGCTCGGTGACCAGGTTCAGCGTGCCGCGCACGCGCGGATCGACCACCACGTTGCGGCCGGTGATGGTGGCCATGGTGCGCGCCACGGCCTCGATCTCGGCGCTCTCGAAATTCAGCGTCACCGGCTCGCCGCGGCGCACGCTGGGCTGGCCGGCCTGGGCCCAGGCCATGCCCTGGCCAGCCAGCGCCAGCGCCAGCGCCAGCGCGCCGCTGGCCAGTGCGGCCTTGGCCTTGGGGAAGGGTGCGGCGCCAGTGCGGTCAGCCGCCTGGGCGGTGTGTAGGAAATCCATGCGGACCATCTAGAAATTCAAAATGGCGCGATCGCCATCGCGGCGACCGAGCAAACTCAGCAGATTGGACAAGGCGGGCAGATGCTCCGGCGTGGCGCTGGCCTGGCCGGCAAAGCGCAGCCGCTGGCCTTGCCAGTGCCCCTGGCCGCTGAGCTGCAGCGGCCCGGCATCGGTCAACAGCTGCAGGCCCAGGGCCTCGCCGCCGTGCATGATAAGGCGATAGCTGCCCAGGGGCCGGATGGTGCTCAGCCGCGACGTGGCGTTTTTCAGCGAGGCCTCCAGCGTGCCTTGCACCAGGCTGCGGCCAGCTGCCCATTGCAGGCGCAAATCCTCTATGTGCAGGCCCAGCTGGCCGTCAAGTTGCAAGGTGTTCCACGGCGCGCCCAGGCCCTGCAGCAGGCTCGACGGCCATTGGCTCTGGTGCGTGGCTATGTGCAGCTCGGCGCGCTGCCAGCCCAGGCGCAGCCGCAGCTGGGCAGGTTCGGCGGCGCAGCAATCGGGCAGCAGCTGCAGCCGGGCGCCCAGCCAGGCCGGGCGCAGCGCCCAGGTCAGGCGGCCGGGCAGGCGCATGCGGTCTTGGCTGCCCGCGCCGCCGGTGAGCACCAGCACGGCCGAGCCATTCCAGAGTGTGCCGAGCGCCTGTTGCAGCTGCACCTGCCCCTGGCTGGCATGCTCCAGCGCCTGGGCCATCCAGCGCGCCGGTGCATACAGGGCCAGCGCCCACAGCATGCCCAGCAGCGCGCCCAGCAGCGCCCAGCGCCCCATGCGGGCCGGTGCAGGCGCTGTACGTGGGTTGCGCTGGCGCTGGCTCATCGCGGTCTGCTCCCGGCCGTGGCGCGGCGCAGCCAGGGCCAGGCCGCAGCGGGTGGCCTGGTGGCGATCATCGGCTGACTGTGGCAATGCATGACCATGGCCGTGCTGCTCAAGGCTGGGCGCCGCTGGGCAGCGCCAGGACGATGTGCCCGCTCCAGCGTGGCGTGCCATTGCCCGCGTCGCGGCTGAGCTGCACTTGCACGGGCTGGCTGCGCGTGGTCTCGCGCACTTCGCGCAGCCATTGCAGCAGCTGGGCTGCGGGCACGGCGCGCAGGCGCACGGTGGCGCGGTCGCCGGCCACGGTCAGCTGCGGCGCGGCATCGGCGCTCTGGCCGGGCGCGGCCAGCAGGCGTTTGGCGCTGGCCTCCACGGCGGCGGCCAGCGCCGCTGGCGTGCTGCTGGCCGTGGCGCTGCTGGCCAGCTGCTGCTGCAATTGCTGCGCTTGCTGGCGCATGGCCTGCATGTGTTGCAGCTGTTGCTCCAACGCCAGGCGCCGGGGCTCGTAGCTTTGCCAGGTGCGCCAAGCCGGTTGCAGCGCCAGTGCCCACAGCAGCCCGCCAGCCACCACGGCCGCGGCCAGCGCCAGCATGCTGCGCTCGCGCGCCTGCAGGTTGTGCCAGCGTTGGCGCAGCGGCGCCAGCGTCGCGCCGACGCGGCTCGACCCATGGCCGGAGGCTTTGGCGGGGGGCTGTGCGGGGCGGTTCATGGCTGGCCCCTTGTTGGGGTGGTCGGCGCCGGCTCGATCTGCAGGCGGCCTTCGTGCCACTGCGCCAGCAGGCCTTGTGCGGCCAGGCCGTCCTCCCATTGCTGCAGTAATTCGCTGCCGTGCGGCAGGCCGCCCAGACGCAACTGGGCGTTTTCATAGTGCAGCTCCTGCGGGCGCATGTCCTCGGGCAGGCCCAGGCCGGCCGCGCCGGCCAACACCTCGAAGGAGCCGGGCGTCAGCGCGCCGCTTTGCTGTTGCAGGCGCTGCAGCTCCTGGCGCATTTGCCGTGGCGCATCGACCACCACCGCCACTTTGGGGAAGGTGCTGCGAAACACCGTATCGACCTGGGCGTGCAGCTGCTGTAAATCGCGGCGCGCCTGCCAGGCCCAGAGTTGGACGCCGGCCAGCTGCACCAGCACCAGCAGGGCTGCGCCCCAGCGTGCCCAGCGCCAGGCCGGGGCGCGCAGAAAATTCTGCAGCCCTTTGTTCAGGTTTTGCCCCAGGCGGTCGCGCCCGCTGTTGGCAAACTGGAACTGCGCCAGATTCCACGGCGACTGGGCCGCCTGCAGCAGGCGCTGGGGTGGCTCCAGCAACTGCACCGGGCGGCCCAGGCGCTGCTGGGCCAGCTGGTACAGGGCCGGCTCGGCCTGCACGGCTGCGCTGGGTTGGGCCACGCAGTCCAGCGCGGCGGCGCTGGCCGTCAGCGGCAGGGCCAGTACGCCGGCCTGTGGCGTTGGCGCGCTGCCGCCCTGGCCGGCGCCTACGGCCACCAGCCAGGGATCGTCCTCGGTGCCGATGGCATACAGGCTGGCGGTCGCCGGCGCGGCGTCGCTGGCATCGGCTGCAGCGGTGGGCTCGTGCGGCGGCGGGGCAAAGGCCGGCACGATGCGTTGTACCTGCAGGCCCTGCTGGGCCAGGGCGGTCACATGGGCTTGCAGGCGCCCGGTCTGGCACACCGCCACCCAGCAAGGTGCGCCAGCGCGCGCCTGTGGCGCCAGCGCAAAGTGCAGCTGCTCGGGCTCGTCGAGCAGCTGGTCTTCCAGCAGGCCCTGCAGCACGGCGCGCAGCCGGGCGCGATCCTTGAGGGCGATCTGCGGCAGCCGCACCCAGTGCCAGGACACATCCTGCACCGGCAGCACCAGCACCACCTCCGTGCCTTTGCCTGGCACAGGCAGCAGGCCCACGGGGCTGTGCCCACTGTCGCTGATGGTCTGGCCATCGGCGCTGCGCACGAAGGCCCACGGGCTTTGCGCGGGCATCAGGTGCGAGGGGGCTTCGAGAATCAGGGCGGGCATGTCACTTCCAATCGGCGGGCTATTGTAGTGAGCCCACAGACCACCCCAAGAGCGCATCCGTGGCGGCGGCGCAACCGTTGCGGATCGCGCTGCGTGGGCAGGAGCGGGCTTGAAAAGGCCGCCGACAGCCCCAGATGCCTGCATGGCCAGCGGGCATGGCGCTGGCTGGTCGCGCGGTAGGTAGAATGCGCGGCGGTTTTCACCGCGAGTTCGGCATTGGCTGGCTTGGCTTTTTGGGCTCAGGCGCGTGGCGGACTTTTGATTTGCAATTGATATTTGAAGGCCCCTCGGCCTGGGCTGCGCCCCGGGTGTTGCGAGGTGGTGATTTTTCATGGCCACCAATTTCCTCACCAAGCTGTTTGGCAGCCGCAACGACCGCCTGCTCAAGCAATACCGCAAGACGGTCAACCGCATCAACGCGATGGAGCCCGAGCTGGAAAAGCTCAGCGATGAGGAGTTGGCAGGCAAGACTGCGCAGTTCAAGCAGCGCCTGGCTGCGGGCGAGGGCCTGGATGCGCTGCTGCCCGAGGCCTTTGCCGTGGTGCGCGAGGCCTCCAAGCGCGTGATGAAGATGCGCCACTTTGATGTGCAGCTCATCGGCGGCATGGCCTTGCACTACGGCAAGATCGCCGAGATGCGCACCGGCGAGGGCAAGACGCTGACCTCGACGCTGCCGGTGTACCTCAATGCACTGCAGGGCAAGGGCGTGCACGTGGTCACGGTCAACGACTACCTGGCGCGCCGCGATGCGGAGTGGATGGGGCGGCTGTACCGCTTCCTGGGCCTGACGGTGGGCATCAACCTGGCCATGCTGCCCAAGGAGGCCAAGCAGGCCGCCTACAACGCCGACATTACCTACGGCACGAACAACGAATACGGCTTCGACTACCTGCGCGACAACATGGTCTACGAGGCCGGCGAGCGGGTGCAGCGCAGCCTGCACTTTGCCATCGTCGATGAGGTGGACTCCATCCTGATCGACGAGGCGCGCACGCCGCTGATCATCAGCGGCCCGGCCGAGGACAACACCAAGGTCTACCAGGTGATGAACACCATCGCGCCGCAGCTGGTGCGCCAGGAGGGCGAGGCCGACCCGCGCACCGGCGAGGGCGTGATCACCCCGGGCGATTACACGGTGGACGAGAAATCGCGCCAGGTGCACCTGACCGACCAGGGCTATGAGAGCGCCGAGCGCATCCTGGCCGAGCAGGGCCTGCTGGCCGAGGGCGGCTCGCTCTACGACCCCAGCAACATCATGCTGGTGCATCACCTGTACGCGGCGCTGCGCGCACACACGCTCTTCAACCGCGACGAGCATTACGTGGTGCAGAACGACGAGGTCATCATCGTCGATGAGTTCACCGGCCGCCTGATGGCTGGGCGCCGCTGGAGCGATGGCCTGCACCAGGCCGTCGAGGCCAAGGAAGGCGTGCGCGTGCAGGCCGAAAACACCACCATGGCCTCGATCACCTTCCAGAACTACTTCCGCATGTACGAGAAGCTGGCGGGCATGACGGGCACGGCCGACACCGAGGCCTATGAGTTCCAGGAAATCTACGGGTTGGAGACGGTCATCATCCCGCCCAACCGCAAGAGCCAGCGCGAGGACCAGCTCGACCGCGTCTACAAGACCACCAAGGAAAAATACCAAGCGGCCATTGCCGACATCCGCGAGTGCCACGAGCGCGGCCAGCCGGTGCTGGTGGGCACCAGCTCGATCGAGAACTCCGAAATCATCTCCGGCCTGCTGGAGCAGGCCGGCCTGCCGCACCAGGTGCTCAACGCCAAGCAGCACGAGCGCGAGGCCGACATCATTGCCCAGGCCGGGCGCGAGGGCATGATCACCATCGCCACCAACATGGCCGGGCGCGGCACTGACATCGTGCTGGGCGGCAACATCGAAAAGCAACTGGCCGCGCTGGAGGCTGACGAGGCATTGGACGAGGCCGCGCGTCAGCAGCAAATCGAGGCCCTGCGCGAGCAATGGAAGGCCGACAACGCCAAGATCAAGGGCCTGGGCGGGCTGCGCATCATCGCCACCGAGCGCCACGAATCGCGCCGCATCGACAACCAGCTGCGCGGCCGCTCGGGCCGCCAGGGCGATCCGGGCTCCTCGCGCTTCTACCTGGGGCTGGACGACCCGTTGATGCGCATCTTCGCCGGTGACCGCGTGCGCGCCATCATGGAGCGCCTGAAGATGCCCGAGGGCGAAGCCATCGAGGCGGGCATGGTCACGCGCAGCATCGAATCGGCCCAGCGCAAGGTCGAGGCGCGCAACTTCGACATCCGCAAGCAATTGCTGGACTACGACGACGTCTCCAACGAGCAGCGCAAGGTCATCTACGCGCAGCGCAACGAAATCCTCGACGCCGAGCATGTGGGCGAGCTCATCGCCAACATGCGCCAGGACACTTTCACCGAGCTGGTGCAACGCCATGTGCCGCCCGATTCGATGGAGGAGCAGTGGGATCTGCCCGCGCTGCAGGCCGAGCTGGCCCAGGAATGGGATCTGCACCTGAACCTGGTTGAAAAGGCCCAGGCGGCCGACACCATTGCCGCCGAGGACATCCTGGAGCAAGTGCTGCAGGCGGCCGATGCGGCCTATGCCGAGAAGGTCGAGCGCGTGGGCGCGGCCCAGTTCGGGCACTTCGAGCGTGTGGTGTTGCTGCAAACTTTCGACACCGCCTGGCGCGACCACCTCAGCGCGCTGGACTACCTGCGCCAGGGCATTCACCTGCGCGGCTTTGCGCAAAAGCAGCCCAAGCAGGAATACAAGCGCGAGGCCTTCGAGCTGTTCCGCCTGATGCTGAGCAACTCCAGCGCCGAAGTCACGCGCATCATCATGCGTGTGCGCATCCAGGATCCGGAGCAGGTCGAGCAGGCCGCCGAGAACATGGAGCAGGCCGCCGAAGACATCGCCCAGCGCGCCATCGACCAGACCAACGCCCAGGCCGCTTTTGCCGAGGATGGTCAGCCGCTGCCGCGCGTGGGCCGCAACGACCCCTGCCCCTGCGGCAGCGGCAAGAAGTACAAGCACTGCCACGGCCAGCTCAGTTGACTTGAATGGCGCAGCGGCGGCGTTGATGAGTGCCGTCGCAGTGCCAGTGCTTAACGCTCAAAGCTCAAAGCTCAACGCTCAACGCTCAACGCTCAACGCTCAACGCTCAACGCTCCCCGGGCCGCTGGCGCTGGATTGGGCCCGGTAGGCGCTGTGCCACAATCTCGCGCCATGCGTTTTACCGATCAACTGACGGCTGCATCGCGCAGCCAGCACACCATGCTGTGCGTCGGGCTGGATCCCGAGCCGGCCCGCTTCCCCTCCCAGCTGCCCCAGGGCGCGGCAGGCATTTACGATTTTTGCGCGGCCATCGTCGATGCCACGGCCGACTTGGCCTGCGCCTTCAAGCCGCAGATTGCCTACTTTGCCGCGCAAGGCGCGGAGGCGCAGCTCGAGCGCCTGATCGCCCACATCCGCAAAGCCGCGCCCGGCGTGCCGGTCATCCTCGACGCCAAGCGCGGCGACATTGGCGCCACCGCCGTGCAGTACGCGCGCGAAGCCTTTGAGCGCTATGGGGCCGATGCCGTCACGGTTTCGCCCTTCATGGGGCAAGACACGGTGCAGCCCTATCTGCAATACCCGGACAAGGGCGTGTTCCTGCTGTGCCGTACATCTAACCCTGGCGGCAATGACTTTCAGGCCCAGCGCCTGGCCGACGTGCCGGGCCAGCCGCGTCTGTTCGAGCACCTGGCCGCCCAGGCCCAGGGGGGCTGGAACAGCAATGGCCAGCTGGGCCTGGTGGTGGGCGCGACCTACCCCGAGGACGTGGCGGCCGTGCGCCGCTGCGCCCCCAGCCTGCCGCTGCTGATCCCGGGCGTGGGCGCGCAGGGCGGCGATGCCGTGACCACGGTGCGCGCCGCTTATACCGGCCCAGGCAGCGTGGCCATCAACTCCTCGCGCGCCATCCTCTACGCCAGCCAGGGGGCCGATTTTGCCCAGGCCGCGCGCGCCCAGGCATTGCGCACGCGCGACGAGCTCAACGCGGCAGTGCCGGCGTAAGAGCGTTCAAAGCCTCTGCACGGCTGCTGAGAAAGTGGATTTTGGTGGCCTGCGGCGTTGTGAAGCCTCGTCATAGCACCAGCTATGGCTGCGTTTTGTGCCTTGCAGCCATCCCAAACCGCTTCTTGCCCATTCGCACAGAGATTCCGAACCAATTCTCTTAGAACGGAATGTCATCGTCCTCGAACTGGTCGAAGCTCTGTGCCGGCGGCGGCGGGGCAGCGGGGCGCTGGGCTGCGGGGGCGGCTTGGGGCGGGCGCTCGGGCTGTTGGCGGGCCGGGGCGCCGCCGCCATAACCGCCGCTGCTGTAGCCGCCACCGTCGTAGCTGCCGTCCGCACCGCCGCTGTTGCGGCCGCCAAGCATTTGCATGACGTCGGCGCGGATTTCGGTGGTGTAGCGATCCTGGCCGGATTGGTCTTGCCATTTGCGCGTGCGGATGCGCCCTTCGATGTAGACGGACGAGCCTTTGCGCAGGTACTGTGCGGCGATTTCGGCCAGGCGGTCGTTGAAGACCACGTTGTGCCATTCGGTCAGCTCGCGCCGCTCACCGGTTTGCTTGTCGCGCCATTGTTCGGTCGTGGCCACGCTGACGTTGGCCACCTGGCCGCCGCTGGGGAACATGCGCAACTCGGGGTCGCGTCCGAGGTTGCCGACGAGGATGACTTTGTTGACTGAGGCCATGGTGCGTTTTCTTTCAAGACGGGACAAATGGCTGGCAGCGGTTGTCGGCGCTGGCCCTGTCCGCGTCGTTCGTGGCGGCCCGCGCAAAGCGCGCCTGAGGGTGTGCGGATAAGGCCCGGGCAGCCGTTGGTGCCAGCAAGGGCAGGCTATTGTGCCGCAGCTTGCGCGTTGCCAGTGGCGTTGCCCATGCCGTGATCGGGCGCGCTGGCTGTGGCGCCGCCGCTGATGGTGAACCCAGCATCTGGCAGGGGGCGTTGCAGGGCCTGCTGGCGCAGCAGTTGCAACGCGGCGCGCCGGGGATCGTTTGAAGCAAGGCGCGCCAACATGCGGTCGAAATGCCCCAGGGCTTCCTGCTGGCGGCCCAGGCGCAGCAGGATGTGCGCGGCGCGGATGTCGGCTTTTTCATGATGGCGGCGATCGGCCACATATTGCAGATCGACCAGCGCGGCCTCCAGCTTGCGGCGGTCCAGGCCCACGCCCAGGGCGTCGGTGTGCAGCTGAGCGTCTTGCGGCAGCTGCTCGGGGTCTTCGCTTTGCGCGATCAGCAAGTCGGCGCGGCGCAGCCGCGCTTTGAACAGATCTGGGGACAGGGCAATGCTTTGGTCGAGCAGCTGCAGGGCTTCACGCTGGTGCTCGGGGCCGCGCTGCAGCAGCGTATCGGCCAGCCAGTACATGGCGCGGGCGCGCTCGGGCTCGAGCAGCAAAATGCGCCGCAGCAGCGGCTCGACGTCGAAGTCCTCCGCATCGTCGCGTGCGAGCTTGACGCGGATCATCAGCGCTGGCACGAAGTTGGGCCGCGCGCGCAGCACGGCCGTCAGCGCAATGCGGGCCTTGTCGCGCTGCCCCAGCCGAACCAGGCAGCGGCTGCGGTACCAATGTAAGGCCACGACGTTGGGGTGCCTGGGCAGCAGGAACTCCAGGATGGCCAACGCCGCCTGGTAATCGCCTGCGCGCATCAGTTGCTCCGCCCGCGCCAGCACTTGCCGGTACTCTTGCATGCTGTGGTTGTTGCATTTGTTGAGACAGCCCTGCCGAGGCTGCTAAGCCTGCCGGGGGATTTTCAACCGCCGGCCGTTTGAGCAGGCGGTAAGCGTGTCATTCTGCAACACATTGCAGGCCAATGTGTCGGCTTTTGCGCAGGAGCTGGGCTACTCGGCCAGGATCTTGAGCACGTCGGAGTGGAATTCGCGCGAGTACAGGATGAACACCACCAGCGCCGTGGCGGCCATCAGCGCCAGGGGCGAGAAGAACCAGGCCAGGGCGGCAAAGGAGAAGTAGTAGGCGCGCAGCCCGTCGTTGAATGCCTCGGCGGCGCGGCCCACCAGCTTGCCGGCGCGCTCGGCATAGTAATTGGGGTCAAAGCGCCCAGCCTTGAACTCATCGACGGGGGGCATGCCGCCAATGGCCAGCGCCACGAAGGTGTACTGCCGCATGGACCACGAGAAGCGGAAGAACGCGTACACAAAGATGGAGATCAGCAGCAGGATCTTCAGCTCGAACACCTCAGGCGGTGCGGGCTGTGCGAAGGGGAAGGCGCGCATCAGCTCGGCGGCCTTGTCCGTGGTGCCCAGCAGCGCAAACAGACCGCCGATGACGATGATGGTGGTCGAGCTGAAGAAGGTGGGCGTGCTGGAGAGGTTTTGCGTAATCAGACCATCGAGCATGCGCGGGTCGCGCATCGTGGCCTGCTTCATCCAGTAGCGGCGGTAGCGGTTGGTGGTGGCCAGCAGCGAGCGGTGGCGCATCCGGCTGTATTTGGTCATGCCCATGTAGCCCCACCATACGCCCAGAAAGCAGGCCAGGGCCAACCAGTCGTAGCCTGACAGCATCGAAAGAGTCTTCATGGCGCGCAATGGTAGCGGCACGCCGCCAGCCTGGCGGGCGCCTGTGCATCTGTTGGGGTTTGGGGCGGCAAGGTGTGCAATGCCTTGGCAATGCCAGGGGCCGCCTGGGGTTGCGCCAGTGTGGCCTGCAACTACGGCAACAGCATGCGACGGAAGCTGGCGTAGTGGTCGGCCGTGTAATAGCAATGCTCGGGCGCAGTGGCTTGCCGGCCGCCACAAACGATGCGTCGCGCCCCCCGGTGGCGCACGCCGGGCGTGGGCACGGTGTATTCGCGGTAATAGCCGCGCGCCTGCACGGGCAGCAGGCGCTCGCGGTTGCCGAAAACGCTGCCGTCCTTGTCGTAGGGGAAGGGGCCGCCCTGCAAGATCAGCGCATAGGTGTCGCGCGCTTTCTGCGGCAGTTGACGCCAGCCGATGGTGGCCATGCGTGGCGCATCGGCGTCGGCTTTGGCCTGGCGATCGGCGCGGGATGGTGGCTGGGCCGCTTGCGTTGGCTCGGTGGGGGTGGCGTGCGTCGGGGCCGTGTCGGCGGGCGAGAGCATCACGCCCATGGCCATGGCGCAGCCTGCCCAGGCCGTCAGCAAAGCAGCGCTGGTGGCGCGCACCACTGGCCGGGCATGGTGGCGCAGCCGCTGCATTGTGGCTGCGCCCGATGCCATGGTTGTTGCTGGGGCCGCCGCCAGGGCGCTTGGGGCCTGGCGTGTCTGCTGGTGGCCCGGGCCAGGCGCTGGCCTCATGGCTGCGCGGCCTCGCCGTGCCGGGAGTTGGCATCGACCACGGCCAGCGCCGTCATGTTGACGATGCGGCGCACCGTGGTGCTGGGCGTGAGCACGTGCACCGCTTTGGCCGCGCCCAGCAGCATGGGGCCGATGGCGATGTTGTGGCCGGCGGCGGTCTTGAGCAGGTTGTAGGCGATGTTGGCCGCGTCGATATTGGGCAGCACCAGCAGGTTGGCGTCGCCCTGCAGCGTGGTGCTGGGCATCAGCGCGCGGCGCGCCTGTTCGTCGAGCGCCACGTCGCCGTGCATTTCGCCGTCCACGTCCAGCCAGGGCGCTTGCTCGCGCAGCAGCGCCAGGGTCTGGCGCATCTTCACGGCGCTGGGCGTGTCGCTGCTGCCAAAGCTCGAATGCGACAGCAGCGCCACCCTGGGCTGGATGCCAAAGCGCTGCATCTCGGCGGCGGCGGCGATGGTGATTTCGGCCAGCTGCTCGGCGCTGGGGTCGTAGTTCACGTGCGTGTCCACCAGAAAAACCTGCCGCCCAGGCAGAATCAGCGCGTTCATGGCCGCATAGGTGCGCGCCTGGGGCTGCTTGCCGATGACCTGGTCGATGTAGTGCAGGTGGTTGTGGTAGCCGCCCCAGGTGCCGCAGATCAGCCCCTCGACGTGGCCCTTGTGCAGCAGCATGCTGCCGATCAGCGACAGGCGCCGGCGCATCTCGATCTTGGCCACGGGGGCGGTGACGCCCTTGCGCTCGGTCATGCGGTGGTAGCTGGTCCAGAAATCCTGGTAGCGCTCGTCCTGCTCGACGTTGACCACGTCGTAGTCGCGCCCCTGCTGCAGGCGCAGGCCGAACTTCTCGATGCGCTGGGCGATCACGGCCGGGCGACCGATCAGCGTCGGGCGGGCGATGCGCTCGTCCACCACGATCTGCGCTGCGCGCAGCACACGCTCTTCCTCGCCCTCGCTGTAGGCGATGCGCTTTTTCTGCGCCGCCTTGGCCGCCAGGATGATGGGCTTCATCATCGTGCCCGAGGTGTAGACGAAGTTCTGCAGCCGATGCACGTAGGCGTCCATGTCCTCGATCGGGCGCGAGGCCACGCCGCTGGCCTGGGCCGCGCGCGCCACGGCCGGCGCGATCTTGATCATCAGGCGGGGGTCGAACGGCTTGGGGATGACGTACTCTGGCCCGAACATCAGCTTTTCGCCCACATAGGCGCGCGCCACCTCCTCGCTTTGCTCGGCCTGGGCCAGCTCGGCAATGGCATGTACGGCGGCCACCTCCATCTCATCGGTGATGGCCGTGGCGCCGCAGTCCAGCGCGCCACGGAACAGGTACGGGAAGCACAGCACGTTGTTGACCTGGTTGGGGTAATCGCTGCGCCCCGTGGCAATCACTGCATCGCTGCGCACGGCCTTGACCTCATCGGGCAGGATTTCCGGCGTCGGGTTGGCCAGCGCCAGCACCAGCGGCTTGTCGGCCATGCGCGCCACCATCTCGGGCTTGAGCACGCCGCCGGCCGACAGCCCCAGGAACACGTCCGCGCCCTCGATCGCTTCGGCCAGCGTGCGCTTGTCTGTCTGCTGCGCGTACTGGGCCTTGATCTCGTCCATCAGCACCGTTCTGCCTTCATAGACCAGGCCTTCAATATCGGTGACCCAGACGTTTTCTTTCTTCAGCCCCAGCTTGAGCAATAGCCCCAGGCAAGCCAGCGCCGCCGCGCCCGCGCCCGAAGTGACCAGCTTGACCTCCTCAATGCGCTTGCCCAGCACCTTCAGCCCGCCGATCACGGCCGCGCCCACCACGATGGCCGTGCCGTGCTGGTCGTCATGGAACACCGGGATCTTCATGCGCTTGCGCAGCTCGCGCTCGACGAAGAAGCACTCGGGCGCCTTGATGTCCTCCAGATTGATGCCGCCAAAGGTCGGCTCCAGCGCGGCGATGATGTCCACCAGCTTTTGCGGGTCCTTCTCGTCGATCTCGATGTCGAACACGTCGATGCCCGAGAACTTCTTGAACAGCACCCCCTTGCCTTCCATCACCGGCTTGGAGGCCAGCGCGCCAATATCGCCCAGGCCCAGCACCGCCGTGCCATTGCTGATGACGCCCACCAAATTGGCGCGGCTGGTGTAGCGCGCAGCGGCGGCCGGGTCTTTCTGGATTTCCTCGCAGGGCGCGGCCACGCCGGGCGAATAGGCCAGCGACAGCTCGTACTGGTTCATCAGCTGCTTGGTCGGCGTGACGGAAATCTTGCCCGGCACGGGCTTCTCGTGGTATTCGAGCGCCGCCTCGCGCAGCAGCGCGCGCTTGTCGGCAGGGGCCCCAGCGGGCGGGGCAACAGGGTGGTCAGGCATCAAAGCTCCAGAAATCCAGCAATCCAACAATTGCGCCGCAGGCAAGCCGCATGGCAGCCAGCGCCTGCGGCGCAGAAACAACGGCCAAGCATTGTAGGTGCAGCCCAGATGCATTGCTGCTGGCCCCAGGCGCAGCAGGCCGCAGTCTTTTCAATAAACAAATATCATCTAGAATGATTCTCGTCTCGGTTTTGGGCGCGGTATGCAGCCCGCCTTTGCCGCTGCCCCGAGCCGCTTTTTCACACCACCAGGAAACACCATGCAAGTACTGTCATCGCTCAAGGAAGCCAAAAAGCGCAGCCGCGACTGTCAGGTCGTGCGCCGCCGTGGCCGCATCTACGTCATCTGCAAGAGCAATCCGCGCTTCAAGGCCCGCCAAGGCGGCGCCAAGAACCGCCGCAAGGGTTGAGCCCAAGCCCCGCGGGCGGCTTGAAAACCAACACAGCCCATGGCCTGCAAGGGATGCAGGCCATGGGCTGTTTTTGTGAAGGGGCCGTGGCGCGCACGGCCCTGGGGCTTTACCAGCGGTAATCCACCGTCAGCAGCACGCTGCGCGGCGCGCCGTAGGTCATGCGGTCGAAAAAGCCCACGTTGGCCCAGTACTTCTTGTCCAGCACGTTGTTCACGGCCAGGCGCGCGGCCAGTTGCGGGGTGAACTGGTAGCGCGCGCTCAGGTTCAGCAGTGCGTAGGCGTTCTGGCGCAATTGCTCGGGCGCGCCGGTGGCGGGGTTTTGCACGTCCTTGTAGATGCGGCCCTGCCAGTGCAGGCCGCCGCCGAGCGTGAGCTTGCTCCACGCGCCGTCCAGGCGGTATTGCGTGTGCAGCTTGAGCATGCGGCCGGGGCGGGTGGTGCCTACGCGCTCGCCGCTCGCGTCCTTGCTGCTGAACTGCGTCCAGCCCAGGCCCACGTCCCAGCCGGGGGCCAGGCGGCCGGCCAGCTCCAGCTCGTAGCCGCGCGTTTTCACGCCCTTGGCGGCGCGCCAGGCTTGCTCGCCGGCGCTGCCGGGCACGCGCAGGTTGCCGTCTTCCACGCCGAAGTTGTCTTGCGTGGTCTGAAACACGGCCAGGCTGCCGTTGAGCTGGCCGTCCAGCCATTCGGCCTTCAGGCCCGCTTCCAGGTTCTGGCCCTTGAGCGGGTCGAGGTAGCCGCCGTGGCGGTCGCGCTTTTTCTGCGGGTTGAAGATGCGCGTGGCGCTGGCGTAGGCCGAGTAGCTGTCATTGATGTCGTACACCGCGCCGATGTAGGGCGTCATCACCGCGCTGTGGCGCTGGTGGAAGGCGGGCTCGAAGGTGGTGTCCTCGCCCTGGCGCTCCCAGCTCGTCAGGCGAGCGCCGACGATGAGTTTGAGTGGCTCGGCCAGGTGCAGGCGCGTGGCGGCGTGGATGGCCCGCTGGCGCGTGGTTTCATCGCGCAGCGGCTCGGTGCCCTTGGTTGGATCGGGCGCGGGGTGCTGGCCATCGAAGCCCCAGATGTTGCCCAGCGGCAGGGGCTCGCCCGGCGTGGTGCGCGCGCCGGTGAGCTTTTGCCGGGCGCTGGAGATACCCGCCGTGATCTCATGCTGCCGCCCCCAGGCGTCAAAGCCGCCGTGAGCGCGCAGGCTCAGGTCGCTCTGGCGGCGCTTGGCGTCGTACTGGTTGCGCTCGGTCTCCAGCCCCAGACCGGTGGCGCGCTCGGGCAGGCCATCGGCCCACAGCAGCTTGGCGTTGGCCGTGTGGCGGCTGCCTTGCACGTCGGCCTCCAGCGTCCAGCGGCTATTGAGCTGGTGGCTGAGCTTGGCGAACACCGTGTTTTGCGAGGAATGCCACTGCGACCAGTTGGGCGCCAGACTGTAGCCGCGTGGCCAGTCGATGCGGCTGCCGTCGCTGTACCACGGGATCAGCCCGCCCCAGGAAATGCGCTGCGGGCGGTTGCGTTGCCAATCCGCGCCCACGGTCAGGCGGGTGGCGTCGGAAAGATCGGCCTCCACCGTGCCATAGAACAGGCTGCTGCTGAAATGCTCGCGGTCAATGAAGGTGTCGCGGCCGGTGGCCTGCGCCACCACGCGGGCGCGCAGGCTGCGGCTGGCATTGAGCGGGGCGGACACATCCACCATGCCGCTGCGGTGTTGCCAAGAGCCCAGCTCGCCGCGTACCTGGCCGGTGAACACGTCCGAATCGGCACGCTTGCGCACCAGGTTGATGCTGGCCGCTGGCTCGCCCGCGCCTGTCAGCAGGCCCGCCGCGCCGCGCACCACTTCCACCCGGTCGTACATGGCCAGGGCGCTGCGGGTTTCGCCCGAATCCCAGCCTTCCTCCCACGGCATGGAAATGCCGTCCAGCTGGATGTTGCGGATGACGAAACCGCGCGCGCTGAACTCCTCGCCGCGTCCGTCATACGGCGCGGTATAGACGCCTGGCGTGGCCGCCACGGCGTCGCTCAGGCTGCTCATGCCCTGCGCCTCGATGCGCTCGCGCGTGATGACGCTGACCGACTGCGGCGTCTGGCGCGGCGACAGCGCCAGGCCGGTGGCGCTGGCCATGGCGCGGGTGGTGAAGGAGCGCGTGCCCTCGGTGGTGCCGCTCAAGTCGGGCGCGGCGGTGACGGTGACGGCCGGTAGGGTTTGGGCGCTGGCGGGGGCGGCTGGCCGAGCCGGTGCTGCCGGCGCTTGGGCCTGCGCCGATGCGGGCGCAATGGCGTAGCTGCCATCGGCGCGGCGCACGGCATGCAGGCCAGTGCCACGCAACAGCTCGGCCAGGCCGCTGGCGGCATCAAAGCGGCCGTTCAGGCCAGGGCTTTGCCTACCTTGCACGAGTTGGCCGTCAGCGGCCAGGATCAGCCCGGCCTCGGCCCCGAAGCGCGCCAGCGCCGCGCCCAGCGGCCCGGCCGGTATTTGGTAGCTGCGCGCTGCACTTTGGGCCGTGCCAGGATGGGCTTGCGCCCAGCCCGTTTGCGGCCCGGCGGCCAGCAGCAGGCCGCTGGCCAGTGCAGCGGCCCAGGCCAGTGCATGCACGCGCGGCAGCACGGCGGGTAAAGCGCCAGCGGACAGGTAGCAAGGCGCCAGGGCAGTGGCCCGCGCACTGCGGGCTTGGAGGGGGCAGGGGTGTCGGTTCATAGGAAAAAGCCTCTTGTTTCGACCAATCAGAACACCGGGCATGCGCATTCGGCATCTGCCCGGACGAAGGGACGAGAGACCGGGTCCTGCCCTTGCGCCACGAGGGCGGCGGACTGGCTGGCTTGGCGGCTGGCTGGGGGAGGCGCGGAACGTGAGCGGCGCGTGTGCATCGCACCGCTGTCGTTGATCTGTCTCTCATTCGGTCAACCACGCCAGAGGGGGCAAACCGGAAGCCTGGGCCACACTTTGTTTGTAATTTTTTGCAACAAGGCGACCATGCATTGCCCAAGAGCGGTAGCGGTTGCTCAGCGCGGTGCGCGTAAATGCTCAGCGCGGCTGGATGCGAATCCACCACGGCAGCGGCTGGCTGACGCGCACGGGCAGGGCTGCCTGCAGCGCGTGCAGCGAGCGTGGCACATCACGCACATCGAAGCTGCCGAAAACGGTGCGCTGGGCCACGGCCTCATGCACGCTGATGTGGCCGCTCCAGTAGCGGCCCAGCTCATCGGCCAGGGCTTGCAAGGCCATGCCTTGCGCTTGCAGCGTGCCGCTGGCCCAGCTTTGCGCCAGCGGGTCGGCTGTGGCGATGTGCTGCACGCCCTGTGGCCCCAGGCGGGCCTGCTGCCCGGCGCGCAGGATGGGGGCGGGCGCAACGGCGGTGGCATCCGCTGGCGTTGCGCCAGGGGCCAGCAGCTGCACCGCGCCTTCGCTGACGCTGGCCAAAGTCTGAGCGTCGTCATCCAGCAAGCGGGCGGCAAAGCGCGTGCCCAGCGCGTGCAGGCGGCCGTGGGGGGTGTCGAGCACAAATGGCCGCGCGCGGGCTGAGGCCTGTGCCGGGGCGGCATCGGGCGCGGTGGCGATCAGCACTTCGCCGCGCAGCAGTTCGACGCGGCGCTCGGCCGGGCCGTAGCGCAGGTTGACGGCGCTGGCGGTGTTGAGCCACAGGCGGGAGCCATCGGGCAAGGTCAGGGCGCGGATTTGGCCGGTGGCCGTGCGTTCGTCGGCCTGCCAGGCCAGTACGGTTTGCGGCAGGCTGGTGTGGCGCCACAGCGCCCAGCCCAGGCTGCCGCTGCCAGCCATCAGGGCTAGGCCCAGCAGAGTGCGGCGGCGCGCCAGGCGGCGTTGGGCGCTCAGCAGGTGCTCGGCCAGCGTGGGCGGGTGGGCGCTGGCGCGCAGCTGGGCCAAGTCTTGCCCCACGGCCTCGGCATAGGCCCAGGCGCGGCGGTGCTCGGCGTTGGCGGCCAGCCAGTCCTGCCAGCGTTGGCGATCCGCTGCGCTGGCCTGGCCCGATTGCAACAGGGCAAACCATTGGGCGGCCTGCTCCATCGCCGCCGGGCAGGGCGGCGCGGCGGCATTGGCAGGGGGCAGGTCGCGGGCGTTCATGGGCTGTGCCAGCGGCGGCGGTGTGGGCGCTCAAACGCCCGGCCACAGCCCCTGGGCGTGGTAGCGGGCTTTGAGTTGCATGCAGGCGAGCACGCCGCGCGCGACGTGCTTGCGCACGGTGCGGGTGGACAGGCCCAGCGCCTGGGCGGCCTCCTGCTCGCTCATGCCGTGCACGCAGGCCAGGATGAAGGCGGGCGCGCCCCGGCCCGGCAGGCTGAGGATGGCGCTGCCGATTTCACGCAAGGTTTCGAGCACGATGGCCTGTTGCTCGGGTGAGGGCGCCAGCGCGGGCGGCTGGGCGGCCAGGGCGTCGAGCCAGGCCTGCTCCAGCGCGCGGCGGCGCCAGAGATTGGCGCACAGGTCGCTGGCAATCTTGCCCAGGTAGGCGCGGGCCTGGGCCGGGCCTTCGAGGGCGGGCGGCTCGCTCTTGCGCAGCAGGCGAACGAACACGTCTTGCGCCAGGTCGGCGGCGTCGCCGTCATGGCCCAGCCGCAGGCGCAGCCAGTTTTGCAGCCAGCGCTGGTGCTGCTGGTAGAGCAGGGCCACGGCCTGGCCGCCGCAGCCGGGCGGCAGGGGGCAGGCTGCGGCGGTGGCGGGCACAGCAGTCATGCGTGGGCGGGGCTGGAAGTGGGCAGTGCGAACAGCGCTGCCAAGCCATGGGGTGCACGGCTTGGCCGCTTCAAGCCGTGCAGGCTCAGGCCAACTTCTCCGCCACCCAGCCCTGCACGCTGTGCAGCGCAGCGGGCAGGGCGGTGGCGTCGGTGCCGCCGGCCATGGCCATGTCGGGCTTGCCGCCGCCTTTGCCGCCCACTTGTTGGGCGACGAAGTTGACGAGCTCGCCGGCCTTGAGCTGGCCCACGCTGTCCTTGGTCACGCCTGCAGCCAGTTGCACCTTGCCGCCGTCCACAGCGGCGAGCACGATGGCGGCGCTCTTGAGTTTGTCCTTGAGCTTGTCCAGCGTGTCGCGCAGGGTTTTGGCGTCAGCACCGTCGAGCTGGGCGGCCAGCACTTTCAAGCCGCCCACGTCGATGGCCTGGGCGGCCAGCTCGTCGCCTTGGGATGAGGCAAGCTTGCCCTTGAGGGCGGCGATTTCCTTTTCCAGCGCCTTGGCATGTTCGAGCTGCTGCTCCAGCTTGGCTTGCAGCTCGTGCACGGGGGCCTTGAGGGTGCGGGCGGCCTGGGCCACGGTGGTTTCGAGCTGCTGCACATAGGCCAGCGCCTTGGCGCCAGTGATGGCTTCCACGCGGCGCACGCCAGCGGCCACGCCGCCTTCCATGACGAGCTTGAACAGGCCGATTTCCCCGGCGCGCTGCACGTGCGTGCCGCCGCAGAGTTCGCGGCTCTCGCCAATATCGACCACGCGCACCACGTCGCCGTATTTCTCGCCAAACAGCATCATGGCGCCGCTGGCTTTGGCATCTTCAATGCCCATTTCGCGGATGACGGTGGGCGCATCGGCCACGATTTCGGCGTTGACCAATTGCTCGATGCGGTGCAATTGCTCTTGCGTGACGGGGGCGTTTTGCACGAAATCGAAGCGGGTTTTGTCCTCATCGACCAGCGAGCCTTTTTGCTGCACGTGCTCGCCCAGGGTTTCGCGCAAGGCCTTGTGCATCAGGTGCGTCACGCTGTGGTTGCGTGTGGTGGCGGCGCGCAGCTCGGCATTGACCGCGGCCTGCACCGCATCGCCCACCTTGAGGTTGCCGCTTTGCAGCACGCCGTGCTGGCCGAACACGTCGGCCTTGATTTTTTGCGTGTCCTGCACATCAAACACCGCGCCGCTGGCGGTGGTGATTTGGCCGCGATCGCCCACCTGGCCGCCGCTTTCGGCGTAGAAGGGCGTGGTGTCGAGCACGACCACGCCGTGCTGCCCGGCTTGCAGTTGCTGCACGGGCGCGCCGTCGGCATAGAGCGCGAGCACGGTGGCGCTTTCATTCATGCTGGTATAGCCGGTGAAGCGGCTGGGCACGCCGTCGTAGGCGAGCTGCTTGTCCATCTTGAACTTGCCGGCGGCGCGGGCCGTGTCTTTCTGGTGCTGCATGGCGGCGTCGAAGCCGGCCACGTCCACCGTCACGCCGCGCTCGCGGCACACGTCCTGCGTGAGGTCGAGCGGAAAGCCGTAGGCATCATGTAATTTAAAAACATCTTTACCTGGAAGGATAAGTGATTTCTGTTCGTTGAATTTAATGATTGAGATAAGCTCATGTAAAGGGAAGTTTTTATTGAAAATACCCTCTATTTTTTGGCGATGTGAGAGATATTCTAAATGATTTGCATAAATTTTTGCAATCAATGGCAAGAAACCCTCTTTAACTCCCTTTTCCGTTAGTGCAACAATAATAAATTCCTCTCCATCTACTATGATTTTTCCAATTCTCTGCTCATCAAAAAAATCTGAGGAGTTTTTTTCTTTTAGGCGTTTTTTGAACAATTCAAAGTCAATAATTTCCTCGAAGAATCGCAACCCAGTTCCCAGTGTCTCCAAGAATCGGATTTCTTCAACCTTGAGCGCTTCGGTGATGCGTGCTTCCTGCTCGGCCAGGCGCGGGTAGGCCGCGCCCATTTGCTGCACCAGGTCGCGCACCAGCTTGTGGAAGAAGGGCTTTTTCTGCCCCAGCTTGTAGCCGTGGCGGATGGCGCGGCGGATGATGCGGCGCTGCACATAGCCGCGGCCTTCGTTGCTTGGAATCACGCCGTCGCTGACCAGAAACGCGGTGGCGCGGATGTGGTCGGCAATCACCTTGAGCGAAGGGTTGTCCAGATCGGTGCAGCCGGTTTCACGCGCGGCCGCCTTGATGAGCGCCTGGAACAAATCAATCTCGTAATTGCTGTGCACGCCTTGCAGGATGGCGGCCAGGCGCTCCAGGCCCATGCCGGTATCGACGCAAGGCGCGGGCAGGCGGGTGACGCTGCCATCCTCGTGCATCTCGAACTGCATGAACACATGGTTCCAGATTTCGATGAAGCGGTCGCCGTCTTCATCGGGGCTGCCTGGAGGGCCGCCGGGGATGTGCGGGCCGTGGTCGTAAAAGATTTCCGAGCAGGGGCCGCAGGGGCCGGTATCGGCCATCATCCAGAAGTTGTCGCTCTTGTATTTGCCGCCCTTGTTGTCGCCGATGCGGATCACGCGCTCGGGCGGCAGGCCGATGACTTGCGTCCAGATGTCGTAGGCCTCGTCGTCCTCGTGATAGACGGTGGCCAAGAGCTTTTCGGGCGGCAGACCATAGACCTTGGTCAACAGCTCCCAGCCCCAGAGGATGGATTCCTTCTTGAAGTAGTCGCCAAAGCTCCAGTTGCCCAACATCTCGAAGAAGGTGTGGTGGCGCGCGGTGTAGCCCACGTTTTCCAGATCGTTGTGTTTGCCGCCGGCGCGCAGGCTGGCCTGCACGCTGGTGGCGCGCACGTAGGGGCGCTTGTCAGTGCCCAGGAACACGTCCTTGAACTGCACCATGCCGCTGTTGGTGAACATCAGCGTGGGGTCATTGGCAGGCACGAGCGAGGACGAGGGCACGATGGTGTGGCCCTTGGCGGCGAAGAAGTCCAGAAAGCTCTGGCGGATTTCGGCGACGGAGGTGGGGGTGGAGGGTTTGTCGGTGGTCATGGTGTGAAAAGCAAGCGCGGCCCCAGGGCCGGCGCGGTCGGTGTCATGCAAGCCGTTTCATGCAAGCAGTTGATAGCGCAGCCCGCTGAAGCGGGCGAAATCCTTGTCGAAAGTCAGCACCTCGGCCTGGTGCTCGATGGCCAGTGCGGCGATGTGGGCTTCGCTCGCGAGGTTGCCCGCCGTGCCGGCCGAGAGCAGCAGGCGGCCAAAGATGCCCGCGTGCAGCGGCCCAGGCTCCAGCACGCGGGTGCGCGGATGGGCCAGCCATTCATCGACCACGCCCAGCGCATCGGCCACGTCCAGCGGCGCAGGCAGGATGCCGCGCTTGGTGGACAGGCGCACAAAGCCGATCAGCACCACCCAGACCAGCGCCATGCCGCGCGTGTCCAGCATCGCGGCCTCCAGCGCCTGCTTGGCCTGTGCGTGCTGGGGGCTGTCGGCATGAACGGCGTTGAGCAGCACATTGGTGTCAGGAAGCAGCATGGCGCTCCTGGTATGCCTGCTCGATGCGGCGCATTTTTTCGATCAGCTCCTCGTCCTCCAGCTCGCCAGCGAGCTGGTTGGCCTTGGTCAGATCCACCAGCGGCACGCCGGTGTGGAAGGTGCGCTGCACGAAGGGCGGCGCCTCGGGCGCGGCAGCCTGCGCCGGGGCGTGCAGCGGCACCAGCTTGGCCACGGGCTTGTTGTGGCGGGTGATGATGACTTCCTCGCCCCGCTCGGCGCGGGCGACGTATTCGCTCAGGTGGGTCTTGGCCTCGAACAGGCCAACGGCGGCGGTCATGGCAAAGCTCCTGAAGACTGGTTGAATCGACCAGATTTTAGCCTGTGGCGCCCAGGGCATGCCTGTACGAGTCCGGTTACCCCAGGCCCACAGTGTGCGTTGCGCGGCCCCAGCAGCCAGCCCCAGCTTGTGCGCAGCGCCTGTGGGCAGGTGCAAGATTGGCCTGCTTTGCCGCGCACTCTATCTATAATGCGCGCCGTGCTGGCCGCTGCCACGGCGGCCAGATCGCTTTGGGCCCAAGCCGGGCCGTAAACCACAAAGCGCAATTCTTTGCCGCCCGCGCAGGGCGGCTCATGCGGGCGTCGTTCAATGGTAGGACCTGAGCTTCCCAAGCTCAAGACGTGGGTTCGATTCCCATCGCCCGCTCCATTTCCCCACATTTCTCATCTTCCCCCAGGACATTTAGAAGGGGGCATGGGCTTGATCGGCGCAAGGCATGCTTCCAGCAGCAGTGTTGCGCCGATCAACAGGCTGCTGGCCATGAATATCCCCAGCCCTTGAAGAAGGTGACCGCCCAGAGCCGTCAATGCCGCCACCGCCAGTGCGGCCAAATACACGGGGATCACAAGAGTTGCTGCAGTAGTTCAAAAGCCGTGCTGTGGGTGATGCTCACAGAGCTCCGGCAGTGTCCGCACACGAAGGGCCGGTGGCGGCTGTGCAGCAAGATGTGCTTTAGCGGGATCCCTGGGTGTTGGCAAGCACGGGCAGCGGCGTTGCATGGCGGGTTGATGGCTGCGGTGTCAGCGCGCTTCAACCCAAATGCGGCCCCAGCTTGCCGGTGAGCTCGAACATGCCGATGCGGTCCTGGCCGAGCACGGCGCGCAGTTTGTCGTCGGCGACGATGGTGCGCTTGTCCTGCGGGTCTTGCAGGTTGTGGGCCTTGATGTAGTCCCAGAGTTTTTTCAGCGCCTCGGGGCGGGAGACGGGCTCGGGGCCGATGAGGGCGGCCAGGGCAGGGCTGGGGGGCTTGCCTGCGGCGGTTTTGCGCGGGGTTTTGGTTGCCGCTTTTTTGGCCGTGGTTTTTGCAGCGGCGGCCTTGGTCGCGGTTTTTGCGGCGGCTCTTAAGCCCGTTTTGGCCGCTGCGCCGCCGCCCTTGCCGCCTTCGCGCGGCTCGAAGGCGAAGCCGACTTTGCCGGCGGCGGCGTCCCACACCAGGCGGGCTTTGAAGGGGCGGCGCGTGCGGTTGGAGATGAATTTGTCCAGCACGTCGGTTTGGCCCTCATGCAGCAGCTTGCGCATTTGTTCGGGCTCGATGGGCTGTTGCAGGATGATCTTGCCGACTTTGAAGCGGCTGCTGGGCTTGGGGTTTTGCGCCGTGGGCACGGCCAGTTCGCTGACGTATTGGTTGCCCCATTCATAGACCTGGCCTGCGTCGGCAGGCGAGGGGCCCAGGGGCTGCTGGCCGCTGAAGTCGGCCAGTTCGCCGTCGGCTTCGTCCTGGGCGTCGTTGCCGAAGTCGAATTCCAGCTTGAGGGTGTTGCGCTCGGTGTCGGGCACCAGGGCCAGTTCGGCGGTGAAGGGCCAGCCCGCCTTGGAGCGAAAGCCCTCCAGCGGGCCGATGCGGCGCTCGCGCAGCAGTTGCTCGGCTTCGGCCAGCTCGAAGGTGCGCCCGCCGGGTGATTTGCCAAAGGAGAAGCCGCAGCCTTCGCCCTGGCCGCCTGCGCCATTGCCTTTGCCGGTGCAGGCGAAGCGGCGGTAGTTTTCCTTGACCACGCCGCCGCAGTGCGGGCAGGGCGCGGCGAGGGTGGCGTAGTCGCCGGGGATGGTGTCGCGGTCGTATTCCTTGGCTTTTTTGACGATGCGCTCGGTCATGGCGGCGATGTCGGCCATGAATTGGGCGCGCGAGAGTTCGCCTTTTTCGATCTGGCTGAGTTTGTATTCCCAATCGCCGGTGAGTTCGGCGCGCGAGAGTTCCTGCACTTGCAGGCCGCGCAGCAGGGTCATGAGCTGGAAGGCTTTGGCGGTGGGGATGAGTTCGCGCCCTTCGCGCAGCATGTATTTCTCGGTCAGCAGGCCTTCGATGATGGCCGCGCGCGTGGCGGGCGTGCCCAGGCCTTTTTCCTGCATGGCGGCGCGCAGTTCTTCGTCCTCGACCTGCTTGCCCGCACTTTCCATGGCCGAGAGCAGCGTGGCTTCGCTGTAGCGCGCGGGGGGCTTGGTTTTGAGGGCTTTGATGTCGGCTTCGTCGACGCGCACGGTCTCGCCCGGTTGCACGGGCACGAGGGATTTGCTCTCGCCGCCTTTGCCTTCGTCCTTGCCGTCTTTTTTGCCTTCTGCGCCCAGCTCGCTGTCGGCCTCTTTGCCGTAGATGGCCAGCCAGCCGGGGTTGACCAGCACGCGGCCTTCGGATTTGAAGTGCTGCGCAGGCTCGGGCAGCGCGGGGGTGGCCACTGTGCTGATGCGGGTGGTCACCAGGTATTCGGCGCTGGGGTAGAACACGGCCATGAAGCGGCGCGCCACCAGATCGTAGATTTTCTGCTCGGCTTCGGACAGGCCCGAGGGCGGCTGCGTGGTGGGGATGATGGCGAAGTGGTCGCTGACCTTGCTGTCGTCAAAGATGCGGCGGCTGGGCTTGACGTAGCCTTGCTCCAGCGCATGCGCGGCGTGCGGCGCCAGGTGCGAGAGGCGACTGCCGGCCAGCGCCTGGAAGGTGTCGCGCGCCACGTTCAGGTAGTCCTGCGGCAGGTAGCGCGAGTCGGTACGCGGGTAGGTCAGCGCCTTGTGGCGCTCGTACAGGGCCTGGGCCAGCGCCAGCGTGGTCTTGGCCGAGAAGCCGAACTTGCCGTTGGCCTCGCGTTGCAGGCTGGTGAGGTCAAACAGCAGCGGGCTGGCCTGGGTGGTGGGCTTGCTTTGCTCCTGCACCGTGGCGCTTTGGCCGCGCACGGCATCGGCGATGGCGCGTGCGCGGGCTTCGTCCCACAGGCGGTCGGCGCGGGCGTGCTCGTCGGCGCTTTTCTTGAATTGCGGGTCGAACCATTTGCCCAGGTAGTGCCCGGCCTGAGCGGCGAAGTCGCCGTGGATTTCCCAATAGTCGCGGCTGATGAATTTGCGGATTTGCTCCTCGCGCTCGACCACCAGCGACAGCGTGGGCGTTTGCACCCGGCCCACGGTGGTGAGGAAGAAGCCGCCATCGCGCGAGTTGAAGGCCGTCATGGCGCGCGTGCCGTTGATGCCCACCAGCCAATCGGCCTCGGAGCGGCTGCGCGCCGCATCGGCCAGGCCGCGCATTTGCGCGTCGCTGCGCAGGTTCTGAAAGCCCTCGCGGATCGCCTGCGGCGTCATCGATTGCAGCCACAGGCGCTGCACCGGCTTGCCCAGGCTTTGGCGCTGCCCGCCCTTGACGGGGCCGGCGTATTGCTCGATGAGGCGAAAGATCAGCTCGCCCTCGCGGCCCGCGTCGCAGGCGTTGATCAGCTCGGTGACGTCGGCGCGCTTGGCCAGGCGGGTGACGGCGTTCAGGCGCGCCTTGGTCTTTTCCACCGGCTTGAGGTCAAAGTGCGGCGGAATCACCGGCAGGTGGGCAAAGCTCCACTTGCCGCGCTTGACGTCGTACTCCTCGGGCGCCTGGATTTCCACCAGATGGCCCACGGCGCTGGTGACGATGTAGCGATCGTTCTCGAAATAGTCCTCGTGCTTGGCAAAAGCGCCCGCCACCGGGGTGAGGGCGCGCACGATGTCTTGGGCGACGGAAGGTTTCTCGGCAATGACCAGGGACTTGGACATCTGGGGCTTTGGTATCGGTGGGCAGGCAGTGCGGGTCAGAGGGCGACGGCGCGCATGAGAGGCGAGCGCGGCATGCAGCATAAGTATGGCGGCATGGAGCTTAGGCGGGTGTTGAGATGGGGTCTGCGAAGCGGCTTTTGACCGAAAACACCGCCACGACACTCAATGTCAACAACCCCTAGGATCTGTGCCTTGGCTGGCACCAGCCCAGCCCCTCTACAATCGCGCGTCGGAGTCGGCGGGCAATGGCTGCGGCGTAGCGCCCATGGCGGGCAGCCAAGCCGGCAATGCTGCTGCATCGCCCGATCTTTTTTATACGGTAACAGAGTTTTTACGCACCATGGCCCAATCCGCGCCAGGCCCGGCGCCCCATGCCCCACAGGCGCGCGCGCCGCGCCGCGCCCGTGCTGACGTTGCAGCCGCTGCCAGTGCTGCGGCCGCCGCTGGCGCGCCCCGCCACAGCGGGCGCAAAACTCAGGTGCGCCGCTCGGGCATTCATGGCAAGGGCGTGTACGCGCTGCGCGATCTGGAGCCGGGCGAGCGCATCCTCGAATACAAGGGCGAGCGCATCAGCTGGCGCGAAGCCCAGCGCCGCCATGCGCGCAAGGATGGCGACCCCTGCCACACTTTTTACTTCCAGACCGAGCAAGGCCCGGTCATCGACGGCGGCGTGCAGGGCAACTCGGCGCGCTGGATCAACCACTCCTGCGAGCCCAACTGCGAGACCGAGGAGGACGAGCAGGGTCGGGTGTTCATCGTCGCCATCGTGCCCATCGAGGCCGGGCAGGAACTGTTCTACGACTACGCGTTGGAGATCGACGAGCCGCTCACGGCCGAGCTGAAGAAAGACTACGCCTGCCTGTGCGGCAGCGCCCAGTGCCGGGGCACGCTGCTCAAGACGCGCCGCCCGCGCGCAAAGGCAAAGCCCAAGCCGCAGCCGCAGCGCCGCAGCACGGAGGCCAGCGCATGAGCCAGAGCAGCCCCGCCTCTGCCGCGGCCACGCCAGCTGTTGCATTGCGCGACTGGGATGCCCGCAGCTTGGCCCATGCCCGCAACGTGGCCCAGGCCGCTTGGCCGGGTCTGCAGCTGCAGTGGTTGCCCAGCATCGATTCCACCAATTCCGAACTGATGCGCCGCGCTGCGCAAGGCCAACACACACCTTGCGTGCTGGTGGCCGGGCAGCAAACTGCTGGGCGCGGTCGCATGGGCAAGCGCTGGCACACCCCGCAGGATGGGGCGCAGGCCGGCGCTGCGCTGACCTTCAGCCTGGGCCTGCCGTTGGCGCCGCGCGATTGGTCGGGCCTGTCGCTGGCCGTGGGCATTGCCGTGGTCTCGGCCTTGAGCGATTGGGCGCGCCAAAACGGCGCGCCGCCAGCGCCACAACTGCGCCTGGGCTTGAAGTGGCCCAACGACGTCTGGCTGCTCGATGCCGCTGGCCAGGGTAGCAAGATGGCAGGCATTCTGATTGAAACCGCCGCCCAGGCTGGCGGCGCTGCGTCTGGCGCGACGACTGTGCCTGGCGCGCGCTACGCCGTGATCGGCATCGGCCTGAATCTGCAGGCGCCGCCCGTGCCAGAGGCCGCCGTGCCCCCCGTGGGCGTGGCGCAATGGCTGCCTGGGCTGGGCCCGATTGCGCATGGCCCGGCGCTGCTGTGCCAGCTGCTGCCGGCGCTGCTGGCGGCGGTGCAGCAATTCAACCAGCAGGGCTTTGGCGCTTTCTGGCAGGCCTTTGCCGCCTGGGACTTGCTGGCCGGGCGGCAGGTGGCGCTCAGCGATGGCCGCAGCGGCACTTGCTTGGGTGTGAGCGCCACCGGCGAACTGCTGCTCGATTGCCAGGGCCAGGTGCTCGAAGTGGGCAGCGGCGAAGTCAGCGTGCGCCCCGTGCCGGCACAGGCTCAAGGCCTGTCTGCGCCCCCCGTTTCCAATCCCACTGACACCCCGGGCCGGCCCTGTGCTGGCCGCTGAGACCATGTTGCGCGCATTGATCGTTTTTTTGCTTGTGGCCAACCTGACCTACTTTGGCTGGGCGCAACTCCATCGGCCCAAGCCTGTGGCAGAGGATGGCGTCGCCGGGCCCGCCGCCACAGTCCGGGCCGATGCGGTGGCGTTGCTGCAGGCGCCGCCGCCGAAGAAGCCTGCCGTTGAACCTCAACCGGCGCCGGCCCTGACCGTGGCCCAGGCTGAGCCGCAGCCCGCCGCTGCCGAGCCTGCAGCGCAGGCAGATGCTCCTGCGCAGACCCCTGAGCCGCCCGCCGAGCCCGCCCAGGAAAAGCCGCCAGAAAAACCACCAGAGCGGCCTCAGGACAAACCAGCCGAGCCCCCGCCGCCCAAGCAATGCATGGCGCTGGGGCCGTTCAGCAGTGAGCAGCTTGAGCCTGTGCGCGGCGTGCTGGCGCGCTGGCCGCAAAGTTATTGGCGGCTGACGCAAAGCACGCAAAGCGGGCGCTGGATGGTGTTCTGGGGCGGCGTCAATGATGAGCTGGTGCTCAGCGCGCGCCGCAGTGAGCTGCAGAACAAGGGTGTCTCTTACGAGCGACTGCGCAGCACCTCTGCCGGGCCTGGCTTCTCGCTGGGGCGTTTTTCCACCGAGGGCGCCGCCGAGCAGCAAAAGCGCAATCTGGAGCAGCGCGGCATCGGCGGCACGCAGGTGCTGGTCGAGCGCCAGCCGGCCACGGTCTACACCATCGAGTTCCCGGACTACAACGCCATCCGGGAAGTTGTGCGCCGCGACATGGGACGTCACATGGGCGGCCGCAGCCTGCAGCCCTGCTGATGGCCGGCGCAGCTGCCGCAGCTGATGACGCGGACGAAAAAAACGGCTGGTGGAGTCACATCCACCAGCCGTTGGCATATGGGCAATTGTGGGCCGATTGCGCTGCCGGGCGACGGGCCGCCGCGAGCGCTGGGCCTTATTTGTGGCCTTGGCCTGCGGCGGGGCTGAGGCCATAGACCGTGATGGCATGGTCGTGGATGGTCCAGCCACGTTCGGCGGCGATTTTCTTCAGACGCTTTTCGATCTCGGCATCGTAGAACTCTTCCACCTTGCCGGTGGCGGTGCAGACCATGTGGTCGTGCGGCTGGCCTTCATTGAGCTCATAGACGGCCTTGCCACTCTCGAAATTGCGGCGATCGAGAATGCCGGCCTGCTCGAACTGGGTCAGCACGCGGTACACCGTGGCCAGGCCAATGTCCGAGCGTTCGTCCAACAAGACCCGATATACATCCTCAGCGGTCATGTGACGCTCTTTGGCCTTTTGAAAGATCTCCAAAATCTTCAGGCGTGGCAGGGTGGCCTTGAGGCCTGTGCTTTTGAGTTCTTCGATGTTGTTGGTCATGGTTTGTCCATCCTCAAGAGGGCAGCGGTTGTTGAGCCCGGGTTTGCGAAGCGGTTTTTTCGAGGCAAAAGCCGCAGATGCAAGGCGAAAATGTGCGCAAGGTCGTATGCCCTGCAAGGCATTTTCAACGCAGCTGTTGCTGCAGTTTTGACCGAAAACACCGCCGCAACACTAATCTCAACAACCCCTGGGCAAGGTCTGTATGAATCCACAGAGACATACGGCGCTGCGATTCGTGCAGAGCCTTCCCAGGCGGCCCAATCTGGCTGCATGCACTGCCGCTATACAATGCGCCGATCATAACTTTTTATCGCGGCGATGACCCGAGCAATGTACCAAAGTCCCCCCCTCCCGCTGCCGCTGCGCGCCCTGCTGCTGGGTGTGCTGATGGCCGTGGCATTGGGCGGCTGCGGCAGCATCAACCGCACCAGCCACCGCATGGTGGAGGCGATCACACCCTACCGCATCGAGGTGGTTCAGGGCAACTTCGTCTCACGCGAGCAGGTGCAGGCGCTGCGCCCGGGCATGTCGCGCGAGCAGGTGCGCGACATTCTGGGCTCGCCATTGCTGGCCAGTGTGTTCCACGCCGACCGCTGGGATTACGTGTTCAGCATCAAGCGCCGGGGCCTGGCGTTTGAGGAAAAAAAGCTGACGGTGTTCTTCAGCGGTTTTGTGCTCGAGCGCGTCGAGGGCGATGAGATGCCCAGTGAGAACGAGTTTGTTGCCATGCTGGCCCAGGGCAACCGCAAGCCGCGCGTGCCCAAGCTGGAGGCAACGCCCGAGCAACTCGAACGCTATGCCCCCAAGCGCCCGGCAGCCGCTGAGCAGGCCGATGCGGCGCAAAGCGCCGACGATGGAGCACAAGGCGCTGGCGATGCGAAGCCGCAACCCCGGCCGCGCGGCAGCTACCCCGCCCTGGAGCAATAAACAGAGAACAGAGGCAAAAGGCGCCTGCTGACCCTGGCCTGCCTTTGGCAGGCCGCTTTCATTCCTCTTTGCTGTCCCGACTTTTCAATGTTTGCTGAACAAGCTCTTCACATTGCCGTTGCCGGCGCCGGTGGGCGCATGGGCCAGATGCTGATTGATGCCATCGTGCGCGATGGGCGGCACCGCCTCAGCGGCGCATTCGATCGCCCGGGCAGCGCTGGCATCGGCCAAGATGCAGGCGCCTTTGCAGGCCATGCCACCGGCGTGCGCATCACCGACAGCGTGGCCGAGGGCCTGCAGGGCGCTGATGTGCTGATCGATTTCACCCGTCCAGAGGGCACGCTGACGCACCTGGCCGAATGCGATGCCCGTGGTGTCAAAACGGTGATCGGCACCACGGGCTTCGATGCGGCGCAGAAGGCCCAGCTGGCGCAGTACGCCAGCCGCCATGCGATGGTGTTCTCGCCCAACATGAGCGTGGGCGTGAACGTGACCTTCAAGCTGCTGGAGATGGCCGCCAGGGCGCTGGCCACGGGCTACGACATCGAGATCATTGAGGCGCACCACCGCCACAAGGTCGATGCTCCCAGCGGCACGGCGCTGAAGATGGGCGAGGTCGTGGCCCAGGCGCTGGGGCGCGAGCTGGCCGATTGCGCCGTCTATGCGCGCGAGGGCCACACCGGCGAGCGCGATCCGTCCAGCATCGGCTTTGCCACGGTGCGCGGCGGCGACATCGTGGGCGAGCACACGGTGCTGTTTGCCGGCACGGGCGAGCGCATCGAGATCAGCCACCGCGCCACCAGCCGCGCCGGCTATGCACAAGGCAGCCTGCGGGCGGCCGAGTTCCTGGCCACACGGCAGACGGGCTTGTTCGACATGTTCGACGTGCTAGGTCTGCGCTGAGCGCAGGCGATCAGCGCAGATCATCAGACGCGCTGCGGCGCTGCATCCAGCAGGGCCTGCGCCATTTCCGCAAAGCCGGCGCCGCGCTCGCGCTCGGCCACGTACTGCGGCAAATGCTTGAGCTGCGGGGCAAAGCGGGCGATGTTGGCCACGCCCACGGAGTGCTTGAAGTGCTCGAACATGCGCTCATCATTGGTGGAGTCGCCCACGTAGACCCATTGATCGAGTTCGTCTTGCAGGCTGCGCTGCAGCAGCGTGTGCACGATCCAGTTGGCCCCTTGCCACTTGTTGTGCTCGCCATACCAGCCATTGATGTGGATGGAGCTGACCGTGGCCTGCATGCCGGCCTGGCGCATGCAGGCCACGACTTGGGCGATTTCGGCCGCATCAAGCTGGTGATGCTCGCTGTGGTCGATGGCGATGTCGCACTCGCGCCCGGCTGAGTCGCTGGCCAGCCGCGCGCGCGGCACCTGCTGCAGGATGTGCTGGGCCACGGTCTGCATCTTCTGGTAGTTGGCCTCGCGCTGTGCCTGTGGCTGCTGGTAAAGGCGCGCGGGCGGGGCATCGCCGGCCTGACGCACGAAGGCCATGGCGCCGTTCTCGGCCACGATGGCATCCACTGGCCAGTGCGCCGCGTAAGGCTCGCACCAGCCGGCGGGCCGGCCGGTGATCGCGATGAGGCGGTAGCCGTGGGCGTGCAGCGCATGCAGGGCGTGCAGCGCGGCGGGCACGATGTGGCCATCGGCGGTGAGCGTGTCGTCGATGTCGGTCATGACGCCGCGAATGCCGTGGCGCGCCGGTTGCGGCCAATCGGCCAGCGGGCGCATGGCGGCTGCGCCAGCCGTTGTTGGGTCGCCTTGCATCACGCTTGCCATGGGAAGATCTTGCCGGGGTTGAGGATGTTCTTCGGATCCAGTGCCTGCTTGATGCTGCGCATCACGGCCACGGCGCCGGCGCCAGTCTCCTCGCTCAGAAAGTCCATCTTGTGGATGCCAATGCCGTGCTCGCCGGTGCAGGTGCCATCCATGGACAGGGCGCGCGCCACCAGCTTGTGGTTCAGGGCTTCGCCACGGGCGCGCTCCTCGGGGTCGTTGGGGTCGATCAGGTAGCCGAAGTGGAAGTTGCCATCGCCCACGTGGCCGACCAGGAAGTAGCGCATGCCCGATTCCTGGGCCTCTTGCACGGAGGCCAGCAGGCAATCGGCCAGGCGACTGATGGGCACGCAGGCATCGGTGGTGATGACGCGGCAGCCAGGGCGCGATTGCACGCCTGCGAAATAGGCGTTGTGCCGCGCAGTCCACAGCCGGGTGCGTTCTTCGGGCGTGTTGGCCCATTCGAAGGCCTGGCCGCCATATTCCTGAGCGATCTCCTGCACCGTCTGCGCCTGCTCCTGCACGCTGCCGGGCGAGCCGTGGAATTCCATCAACAGCATGGGCTCTTCGCGCAATGTCAGCTTGCTGTGCTGGTTGACCAGGGCCACGGTAGGGCCGTCGAGCAGCTCCACGCGCGCGATCGGCACGCCCAGCTGGATGGTGCTGATGACGGTGCGCACGGCCTGCTCGATGCCCGGGAAGGAGCAGATGGCGGCGGAGACCGCCTCGGGCAGTGGGTAGAGCTTGAGCGTGACCTCGGTGAAGATGCCCAGCGTGCCTTCGCTGCCGACGAACAGCCGCGTGAGGTCGTATCCGGCGCTGGACTTCTTGGCGCGCGTGCCGGTGCGGATGATCTCGCCGTTGGCCAGCACCACCTCCAGCGCCAGCACGTTTTCGCGCAGCGTGCCGTAACGCACCGCATTCGTGCCCGAGGCGCGCGTGGCGGCCATGCCGCCGATGCTGGCGTCGGCGCCGGGGTCGATCGGGAAGAACAGCCCGGTGTGCTTGATGGCCTCGTTGAGCTGCTTGCGTGTGATGCCTGGCTGCACGGTGACGGTCAGGTCCTCGGCGTCGATCGAGACGATCTGGTTCATGCGGCTCACATCGATACTGATGCCGCCCTGCACGGCCAGCAAATGGCCTTCCAGCGAAGAGCCTGCGCCATAGGCGATCACGGGCGTGTCGTGCGCATGGGCCAGACGCACGGCATCGGCCACGTCCTGGCGGCTTTGTGCGAACACCACCGCATCGGGCGGCGGCGCCTGGATCGAGCCTTCGTCACGGCCGTGCTGTTCGCGCACGGCGCTGGCCGTGCTCAATTGCTCGCCAAAGCGCTGGCGCAGGGCATCGAGCAAAGCGGCGCTGACATTGCGCGCGGCCGGGGTGTCGTGATGGGGTGTCAGGTTGCTGTTCATGGGCGTAGGGGCATGCGCTGGCGGGGGAACGTCGTCTTGTGGACAGTGCGGCCGCTCTGGGTCGCGAGGGCGCGATGGTAAATCAGCCTTCGCCCGTTGCCAGGGCGATGATGGCATTTGGTGGGACAATGGCGCGCCGCTTGGGACGCCTGTGGGAACTTTCGCTGCGCGGTCTGATTCACAGGCATCGCTGATTGATGCATCCCCATGCCGCCCTATCAAGGGCGGTCGATCCCACCCCGTTTTGATTTGTCCATTGAATGAGGAGCCACAAGGTGTCCATGAATCGCCGTGATTTTTCCCTGACCACCGCACTGCTGGGCACAGCCGGCGCGCTGGGCAGCCTGCCTGCCTGGGCGCAGCAGGCCAAGACGCCGCCCCAGGAGGGCAAGGACTACGTGAAGCTGGGCACGCCGGTGAATCTGGACACCCCCCCGGGCAAGGTGGAAGTGCTGGAGTTCTTCTGGTATTCCTGCCCGCACTGCTTCACCTTCGAGCCCATGTTCGCCAACTGGGTCAAGGCCCAGCCCGAGCACGTATTGGTGCGCCGCGTACCCATTGCCTTCCAGCAAAACGGTAACTTCGTGCCGCAGCAAAAGCTGTTCTACGCCCTGGAGGGCATGAAGCTGCTGGACAAGCTGCACGTGGCGGTGTTTGGCGCCATCCAGAACGAACGCCGCCGCCTGACTTCCGATGAGGCCGTGTTTGAATGGGTCAAAGCGCAATCGGGCGTCGATCTGGAGGAGTTCAAGAAGCTCTACGGCTCCTTCTCGGTGGCCAGCGCCGTGCGCCGCGCCACGCAGCTGCAAAACGACTTTGGCGTGCAAGGTGTGCCCTCGCTGGGCGTGGCTGGCAAGTACTACACCGATGGCACCATGTCCAGCAGCCTGCCGCGCGCGCTGGAAGTGGTCGACTATCTGGTTGAGCAGGAGCGCAAGCAGATGGGCTGATGCCCGACAAAAAAGCGGCTGCCGAATCTGGCCGCCGCCAATGCCAAGAGCCTGTGCGCAATCGCCTTCATGGAGATCGCGCACAGGCTCTTGGTGCTTCGTGGCCCTGAGGGTTTGTCTTTTGATGGAAGTCCTCGCGCCGCGCTGATCTGACTGAGCATCGGATGGGCGGCGGCGATTGCTATTCACGAGAACTTTGCGGGCTGGCTCTGAGCAGCGCGGCGACCTTGGCCTTGGGCTTGATGTTGGCCGAGCGGCGATGGCCGCCAGCGGGCTTGGCGCTGGGCTCCCAGGCTGGGCGCGCATCGCCTTCGGGCGGCAGATAGGGCGTGTCGAACAGCGGGTCCTGCGGCGCGGCGGGCCTGCTGCCGTGGCGGGCCGGGCGGTCCTCACGGGCTTCGCGCGCGCTGCGGCGCTCCAGCGCTTCGTCGCGGCGGTTGCGCCGTTCGCTGCGCTCCATGCCGCGCGGCAGCGGCAGCGGCTCGGCGCTGATTTTCTTGCCGATGAGCTTGCCGATCTCGGCCAGCTGGCGATCCTGCTCGGGCGTGACCAGCGTCATGGCCAGGCCCGAGGCGCCGCCGCGGCCCGTGCGGCCGATGCGGTGCACGTAGTCCTCGGCGTGGAAGGGCACGTCGAAGTTGAACACCGCCGGCACGTTCTTGATGTCCAACCCGCGTGCGGCCACGTCGGTGCAAACCAGCAGATCGACCTCGCCGGCCTTGAAGGCGTCCAGCGCCTTGAGGCGCTCGTCCTGGCTCTTGTCGCCATGCAGGGCGGCGGTGCGCACGCCGTCTCGCTCCAGCGCGCGCGCCAGGCGGGCGCAGCCCAGGCGGCTGTTGACGAACACGAAGGCCTGCTGCTTGCCGTTCTCACGGAACAGGTGCAGCAGTGCGCGGCGTTTGTCGGCTTCGGCCAGGTGGAAGAATTGCTGTTCGATGCTCGAAGCCGTGGCATTGGGGCGCGCGACCTCAATCAGCACCGGGTTTTGCAGGTAGCTCTCGGCCAGGCGTTTGATTTCTGGTGAGAAAGTGGCCGAGAAGAGCAAGGTGGTGCGCTTGGCCGGCAGGTGCGAGAGGATGCGCTGCAGATCGGGCAGAAAGCCGATGTCCAGCATGCGGTCGGCCTCGTCGAGCACCACGTACTCGACCTGGCCCAGCGAGACCGAGCGCGCCTCCAGATGGTCCAGCAGGCGCCCGGGGGTGGCCACGAGGATTTCCACGCCTTTTTTCAGCTCGGCCACCTGGGGCTTCATGTCCATGCCGCCGAAGACCACGGCGCTGCGCAGCTGGGTGTGCTGGGCAAACTGGGCGATCTGGCTGGCCACCTGGTCGGCCAGCTCGCGCGTGGGCAGAAGCACCAGCGCCCGGGTCGGGTGGCGCGCGGGCGAGGCCGAGCTGTTCTCATGCCGCAGCATGCGCTGCAGCAGCGGCAGCGAAAAGGCGGCGGTTTTGCCGGTGCCGGTCTGCGCCGCGCCCATGACGTCCTGGCCGGCCAGCACCACGGGGATGGCCTGCTCCTGGATCGGCGTCATGTCCTGGTAGCCCATCTGCGCGATGGCGCGCTGAATCGGCTCGGCCAGCATCAGGGTGGAAAAAGGTTTGCTCATGGGTGCAGTGTCAGGGCGCGGTGGCAGGCCGCGCTGCAATCGAAACGGCCAATTATCGGCCAACTGCCTGCCAGGGCAGGTCTGCGCGAATCCAGAGGCCTTTGCAGCAGCCTTTCAGAGATCCATCCGTGGGCTTATCCCATGGCCCAGCGTGCGCTGGTGGCGTGTGCGTGCCTGCCCCAGCCAGGGGGATCTCACTGCCAGCGCCCGTGCAGGTCCAGCAACTCGTGCCTGGCCAGCACATGCCCCGCTTGTGCGGCCTGCTTGAGCAACTCCATGGCCTGCGGTATGTTCACGCGCACGCCACTGTGGCCATTGATCAGGCGCTGCGCCTGCAGATAGTGCATTTCCACACGGGCATCGGCATCGGTGGCTGCGGCCTGCTCCAGATCGGCCAGCAGGGCGTCGGCCTCCTCATTGCGGCCCAGCCGGTACAGCGCACGGGCATATAGGCTGCGGGCCATGCCAATGTCCAGCTGCGCAGCCTTGGCCAATGTCTGCAGGTATTTTTCGCCATCCTGGCCCTTGTTGGGCTGCTGGTAGCTGCTGGCCAGGGCCAGCAAAGCCTGGGGCAGGCCCAGGTCGATGGCCTGCTGGTAATGCTGGCGGGACTGGGCCAGGTGCTCCTGGGCTTGCGGTTTGTCATGCGCCTCCAGGAATTGGTGGCTGTGCCAGCGGCCCTGCAGCACATGGGCCAGCGCCGGGGCCTTGGCCTGCAGGGCCTGGTGGTGCTCCTGCAGGGCAGGCCATGGCACTGGCTGCAGCTCGTGGAGCTGCATGAGCGCCAGTCCGTAGTGCCCGGCCAGATAGCCCGCATCGGCGGCGCGGCGGTATTGCTGGCGCGCGCCGCTGGCCAGGGCCTTGAGCTGCCATGCCTTGGCCATGTCACGGCGCGATGCGCCCTGGCCTTTGTGGTTGAACAGGTTTTGCAGCTCGTACTCCTGCAATTGCAGGAAGTAGGCATTGCCCAGCTGGTAGGCATAGCGCGCCTGCTTCGGGTGCTTTTCGATGGCCTTGAGGCAGGCGGCGATCGTGTCCTGCAGTTCCCGCCCGGCTGTGAACGTCCGGGGCTTGACCTCGGGCGGGCGCTGCGGGTCCAGTGGCGAGGCGGTGGTGTCGCACAGCTGCTCCGCGCTGGCCGCGCTGGTCGGGCTCTGGGCCATGGCCCAGCTGGCAGCGCCCAGCAATGCCCCTGTGGCCAATGCTCGGGTCAATACCTGGGGCCATGCCCTGGTCAGCGTGTGTTGCAGACCAGGCGCTGGGTGAAGAGGGGAATGCGGCATGTGGAAGCTCCTTTGTGTTGGCCCAAGCCAGGTCGGCAGCGGCCCAAGGCCGCAGATGCCGGGGCATTATCGCCATGGCGCGTTTGATGCGCTGCTGCGCTGGCAGGGGCTTGGCAAGGGCCGTAGGCATCCAAGCGTTCGCTTTTCGTTCAATGGATGCAGCGCTCCCACTGCGGCAGGAAACCGAAAACGGGAAAGGGTATTCGCAATTTGGAAGAATCGCGCCCAGGTAAATCCCAACGGCGGCCATGCGCCTGCCATTCAATGATTCAGGAGAAACAATGACCTTGACGATGAAAAAGCTCGGCTCCGTGCTGGCAGCCTTTTTTCTCGCCCTGCTGATGCTGGTGCACGCCGATGCCGAAGCGCGCCGCATGGGCGGCGGCAGCTCCATCGGGCGCCAATCCAGCAATGTGACGCAGCGCCAGGCCACCACGCCGCCAGCGGCGCAGCGTGGCGCTGCAGCCAATGCCCAGGCGCGCCCGCGCAGCCCCATGATGGGCTTGCTTGGCGGTCTGGCCGCTGGCCTGGGTCTGGCCTGGCTGGCCAGCGCCCTGGGCCTGGGTGAGGAATTCGGCACGGTGCTGATGTTGCTGCTGCTGGGCCTGCTGGCCATGGCTGTGATCGGCGCCATCATGCGTTCGCGCAACCGCCCAGCCATGCAGGGCGCGGCCGCCGGCGGCAACCCGTTTGCCGGCATGGCCGGCAATGCCAGCCAGCGCAGCGCCCAGCCCTACAACCCGCGCAACGTCGGCAACGACGCCTCGGCCCGCCCGTTTGAGCAAGGCGGCTCGATGATCGGCTCGGCGCTGGCCGGCTCGCAGACCTGGGGCATTCCGCAAGGTTTTGACACCGAGGGCTTTCTGAGCGCGGCCAAGCGCAATTTCGTCAGCCTGCAAAAGGCCTGGGACGACAGCGACCTGCTGGCGCTGCGCGCCATGATGACCGACGAGATGCTGGCCGAGATCCGCCAGCAACTGGCCGAGCGCGATGCCAACAGCGGTGGCAAGCCCAACCACACCGAGGTCATCACCCTCGACGCCCAGCTGCTGGGCATTGAAGAGCTGGACGATGTCTACATGGCCAGCGTCGAGTTCTCCGGCATGATCCGCGAGGATGCGGCCGCAGGCCCGAATCCGTTCCGTGAGGTCTGGAACATGACCAAGCCCAAGAACGGCGGCTCGGGCTGGCTGGTCGCTGGCCTGCAGGCTCTGCAATAAGGCACCGACTGGCAGCTAGCCAGTTCAAATAAGAACGAAGAACGCGGCCATGGGCAAAACCCATGGCCGCGTTCTTTTTGCCCACCGGGCGCAAAGTGCATAACACGCTCTAATGCAGGCGCGTGGCCTGCGCCTGTGCTTGCTCGTCTGAGCCGAACAGATGCTGCCACAGCGCCAGGCCGACCTGCTGCATGGCCTGGGCCTGCGGCAGCGGCATGTGGCCGTGTTCTTCGTTGAGACGGGCTATGTGCTGGCTGCGCCGCATGGTGCGGTAGGCATCGGCTGCGGCCTGGCCCATGGGGGCGGGCAGCAGGCCTTGCTCCTGGGCAATTTGCAGCAGGGCGATGTTGCCGGCATTGCGCACCAGCTCGGGGTGCTGGCCGGAATGCGCCAGCACCAGGTACTGGGTGGCGAATTCGATGTCGATCATGCCGCCGGGGCTGTGCTTGAGGTCGAAGCAGTCGCTGGCGATGGGGTGGGCCTGGCGCATTTTCTCGCGCATGGCCAGGATTTGCGCGCGCAGCGCGGCGTGCTCGCGCGGGGCCTGGATGACGGCGCGGCGCACTTCGTCAAAGCGCGCGCGCAGCGCGGGCGAGCCGAGCACGAAGCGCGCGCGCGTCATGGCCTGGTGCTCCCAGGTCCAGGCGGTGTTGCTGCCGCGCTGCTGCTGGTAGTCGGCATAGGCTTTGAAGCTGGTGACCAGCAGGCCGGAGTTGCCGTTGGGGCGCAGCGCGGTGTCGATGGCGTAGAGGTCGCCTTCGGCGGTCTTGCTGCTGAGCCAGGCGATGAGCTTGCGCACCAGGTTGGCGTAGACCAGCGGGGCGTCCTCGTGCTCGTCGTCGTAGACGAAGACGATGTCCAGGTCGCTGCCGTAGCCCAGCTCTTTGCCGCCGAGCTTGCCGTAGCCGATGATGGCAAATTGCGGCGTGTCGCGGTGCTTTTTGCGCAGCCGCTGCCAGCACCAGTCGGTGGTGACTTGCAAGATGGTGTCGGCCAGCGCGCTGAGATCGTCGGCCACGGCCTCGACCGAGATGCGCTGCTCCACGTCGCGCGCCAGGGTGCGGAAGGTTTCGGCGTGCATGCCACGGCGCAGCACGTCCATCAGGGCCTCGTCGTCGTCCTCGCCCGTGCTGCGCAGCGCATCGTGGCGCCATTGCAGCTCTTTGGCGAAGTAGTCTGCGTCGAAGCGTTCGCTGAGCATGGTGCCGCTGGCCAGCTCATCGACCACGCCAGGGTGGCGCAGCATGTAGCGCAATGGCCATTTGGTCGAGCCCAGCAGCTGCAGCAGGCGGTTGTGGATGCCGGGGCATTCCATCAGCAGCGCAAAGTAGCTGTCGCGCCCGAGCAGCGACTCCATCCAGTCGCAAAAGCGCAGCGCCGCATCCTGCGTGATGGCGCCGCTGGCCAATTGTTCGCCGGTGGCGTGCAGCAGTGCCAGCACCCGGGTCATGGAGCCATGGCGCAGCGCCTCAAAGCGCGGCAGCTCTGGCCAGGATGCGAGGTGCTCTGCCATGGCTGGGGGCAGCTGGCGCAGCAGCTGGGGCCAGGAGCTGGGCGCGGCGTTGGCCTGGCTGCCATGCAGCGGCGGCGGGTCGTTGGCGGCATCGGGGGCGGGCTTGGCCTGCGCGTTGCCCGCAGGGCCGAGCCGCCGGCGCGACTTTTTGTTCGTGCCCAGAAGCGCCTCGAACTCCTGCGCCACGCACTCGCGGTGCGCGGCCAGCGCTTGCAGGTAGCTGTCGCTGCCCTCAAAGCCCATGCTGTGGGCAATCCATTGCAGATCCACTGCATCGGTGGGCAGTACATGGGTCTGCTGATCGTCCAGGTACTGGATGCGGTGCTCGCTCTGGCGCAGGAATACGTAGGCATCGTGCAGCCGCTGGGCTGTCTGTGGCGCCATCAGCTCGGCGCGGCTGAGGCGATGCAATGCCTCCAGCGTAGGGCGGCAGCGCAGCTCGGGGAAGCTGCCGCCGCGCACCACTTGCAGCAGCTGTACGGTGAATTCGATCTCGCGGATGCCGCCGCGCGCGATCTTGACATCATTGGCGCGCTCGGGGCGGCCTGCGCAGCGCGCATTGGCATGTTCGCGGATCTGGCAATGCAGCTCGCGCAAGGCATCGAACACCGGATAGTCCAGGTAGCGGCGGAACACGAACGGCAGTACCGCCTCGCGCAGCTTGCGCACGTTGGGCGAGCGCACGGCCGCCGCAGGCGCGACGACGCGGCTTTTGAGCCAGGCAAAGCGCTCCCATTCGCGGCCGTGGGTCAGGAAGTACTGGTGCAGCGCAGGCAGCGAACTCACCGGCGGGCCGGACTTGCCGTGCGGGCGCAACGCCAGATCCATGCGAAAAACCAGGCCGTGCTCGGTGGTCTCGCCCACCAGGGTTTGCAGCTGGCGCGCCAGCCGGCTGAAGTACTCGTGGTTGCTGATGACGCCGCGCCCGGCTGCGTCGCCGCTGGTCTCGCCATCGCGCTCGTACACGTAGATCAGGTCGATGTCGCTGGAGACGTTGAGCTCGCGCGCGCCCAGCTTGCCCATGCCCACGATCCAGAACTGCACTGCCTGGCCCTGAGCGTCCAGCGGCTGGCCGTGGCGCTGCTGCAGCTGCGCTTGGGCGTGGCCGAAGGCTTGGTCCAGCGCCAGCTCGGCCAGCTCCGTCATGGCCTGGGTGATCTCCTGCATCGGAGCGGCCTGCTCCACATCGCGCTCGACCAGCCGCAGCAGCGCCAACTGGCGCAGGATGCGCAGCGCCGCGCCCAGCGGCTGAGTGTGCAGCAGCGCCTGCAGGGCCTGCTGCATGCCCGCACGCGTGACCTGGCCCGGCGGCAGGCAGGGCAGCTCCTGCGCGTAGCGGCGCCGGATGCGTTGCACGAAGCGCGAATGGCCCGCCCCGCCGGGCAGGCCTTGCCAGGCGGGGCTGCTGGGGTTGGGCGGCGGCGTGGTGCAGAGATTCATGGCGATCGTGCAGATGGGTGCGGAAGATGGTCCGTATTGTCGGCCAGCGCACCGACGCACTGGTGCACTGGCGCGCCCAGGACCTGGGCTGATAATCGCCCCCATGAATCGTCCCCCCTTGGATGCGACCAGCCCCGGCGCGCCCGGCCCGGCCCAACGGGGCGGGCGTAGGCTCTGGCGCCAGGGTTTGCGCTGGCTGCGGTGGGCCTTGCTGGGGCTGTTATTGAGCCTGGCGTTGACATTGGCCTTGCTGCACTGGTGGCTGCTGCCGCGCATCGACCAATGGCGCCCGGCGCTGGAGCGCTACGCCAGCCAGGCCACCGGCCTGCAGCTGCAACTGGGCCGCTTGCAGGCCCAGACCGGCGGGCTGCTGCCCAGCCTGGTGGCGTGGGACGTGCAGGCCCGCGCGCGCGACGGCCGCATGGCGTTGCATGTGCCCCAGGCCAGGGTGGAGCTGTCCTGGCAGATGCTGTGGCGTCAGGGTGTGGCGGCGCTGGTGCTGCACCGCCCGACGCTGTACCTGAGCGCGGCCGCCAGCCCGGCCAGCGCGGCGGCCCCGGCGCTGGCCCCCGATGACGTCGCCACGGCGGCGCAGCCCGCGCCCAGCTCTTCTGCTGGCGGGGCGGCTGGGACGGCTGTGTGGCGCTGGCTGCAGCGCCAGCCCGAATTGCGCGTTGAGCAGGGCAGCCTGATCTGGCAGCAGCAACCCGCAGGCCAGGTTGGCCCGGCCCAGGTACTCTGGGCGCTGCACCACATCGACTGGCAGCTGCGTCACACGGCGCTGGGCAGGCACCAGCTGCAACTGTCGCTGGCCCCGCAGCCCGCAGAGCATGACGCTGCCGAAGATGCGCCCGCGGCGACCGTGCGCATTGAGGGCCAGTGGCGTGGCAGCTGGGGCGGCGCGCAGCCCGGCCTGCCCGATGGGCGCTGGCAGCTGCAATTGCAGGCCGTGCCGGTGCAGCAGTTGCAACCCATCTTGCAGACTGCCTTGCAGTGGGCCGAACAATGGGCCCAGCAAACGGGCAGGCCTTGGCCGCAGGGCTGGTCTGCCCTGGCGCAACCGCAGGCCGTCAGCGGCCAGATCAATGCACAGCTGCAGTTGCGCTTGCGCCAGGGCCAGCTGGCGCGCGCCGATGCCAGCGTACAGCTTGGCCAGTGGCAGTTGCGCGATGCCGACGCGCCTGCCGCGCCGCCGTGGCTGCATTGGGAGCAGGCCCAGGCCAGCTTGACGCTGCTGCGCCAGGATGGCGGGCCGGGCACGCAATGGCATGTGACGCTGGAGCCCATGCAACTGGCGCGCGGCCGCTGGCAGTGGCGCAGCGGCCCCATGCAGCTGTCGCTGCAGCTGGCGCCCGGGCAGCACTGGTCGGACTGGCGCAGCGCCCAGGGCCAGCTGCAATGGTCTGAAGTGGATCTGGCGCCGCTGGCGGCCCTGCTGCAGCCGCCGCAGCCCACAGCCGCGCGTACCGCGCCGGCCTGGCGGCAGCGCTGGCAGGCCATGCAGCATGCGCTGGCGCGCTGGCAGCCCACAGGCCGGCTGCAAGAGCTGGAGCTGAGCTGGCAAGGCAACGCAGCGCAATCCACACCCCAACAGCAGTCCCAACAGCTATCCCCGCCAGCAGCGCCAGCCTGGCTGGCAAATGCGCCCCAGCACTGGCCCCGGCACTGGCAACTGCGCGCGCAATGGCAGCAGCTGCAGCTGGGCATGCAGGACGAGCGCCTGCCGGCCGCAGTGGCCGGCCTGAGCGGCACGCTGCAGGCCGATGCCCGGCAAGGCCAGGCCACCTTGAGCATGGCCTCGGGCGCTGTGCGCCTGCCCAGGCTGTTTGAGCCGCCCCACATCCCCATTGAGCAACTGCAGGCGCAGCTGCACTGGCAGCGCGACGCACAGGGCCTGTGGCAGCTGCAGCTGCAAGCGCCGCAGCTGGCCAATGCCCATGCCCGCGGCCAACTGCACCTGCACTGGCGCAACTCCACGGCGCAGGAGGTGGCCCGGATGAAACCGCGCAAAGGCCGCCAGCCGGGGCCCTGGCCCGGGCATCTGGACCTGCGCGCCAGCCTCAGCCAGGCCGATGCCACCGCCGTGTGGCGCTACCTGCCGCGCAGCATCCCGCAGCCCGTGCGCCACTATGTGCGCGATGCCGTGCGCCAGGGCCGATCGCGCCAGGTGCAGTTCGAGGTGCGCGGCCCGCTGCACGAATTCCCCTTCGCGGCTGCCGCATCAAGGTCGGTCACCGCCGCCAGGGCCGACGGTGCGCTGTTTCGCATCCAGGCCGAGCTGGAAGACGTGGCCCTGCGCTACCTGCCCCACGCGCTGTTGCCGCCGGGCACGCTGCCGCTGGCCTGGCCGGATTTGCAGGCCCTGGCCGGCACGCTGGTGTTCGAAGGCCAGCAAATGCGACTGCAGGTTCGGCAAGGCCAGCTGCAGGCTGCGCCACAGGTGCGCTTGATCGAAGGCCAGGCGCGCATCGATGACTTGACGCATGCCCATCTGCAGGTGCAGGCGCGGGCCCAAGGGCCGCTGCAGGCCCAGCTCAACGTGCTGGCCAGCACCCCGGCGGCGCGCATGACCGGCCATGTGCTGGACACGCTGCAAGGCGATGGCGCGGCGCGCCTGGAGCTGCAGCTGGACATCCCGCTGGAGGCCGCGGCAACGCGGGCCGGGGCGCAGCCCAGCGTGCAAGGCCGTGTGCACCTGCAGGGCAACCAGCTGCGCTGGTGGCCCCAGGTGCCGCAGCTGCAACAGGTGCAAGGCAGCGTGCAGTTTTCCCACCAGGGCTTTGCGGCACAGGATTTGCAGGCCCAGGCTTTGGGCGGGCCGCTGCGGCTGACGCTGGCCTCACAGCCGCTGCAGCCCGGTCAGCCCTTTCGCACACGCATTGAGGCGCAAGGGCAGCTCAGCGCCGACGGCCTGCGCCAGTACGCCGCCCAGGCGCTGGGCCAGGGCGCGGCCCAGGCCTGGCTGGCGCCCCTGCACGGCCAGAGCAGCTACCAGTTGCAGGTGCAGACCGTGGGCGAGCGCGCCTACATTGACCTGTCCAGCGATCTGCAAGGCCTGGGCAGCCATTTGCCTGCGCCGCTGGACAAGCCCGCCGCCAGCGCTGAGCCGCTGCGCCTGTGGCATGCGCCAGCGGCGCAGGCGCAGGGCGAGGAAACCCTGCAACTGCAATGGGGCCAGCGCCTGTACGCCCGCTACCGCCTGGCGGCCCCAGCCAGTGCGGCCGATGCCGCCAGCGCGCCAGCGGCCAAGGACGCCAGCCCGGCCAGCACCAGCGAGGCCAGCGCTTGGCGCGTGCTGGGCGGCGAGGTGCTGATCGGCGCCTTCAGTGCCGATGAACGCCGCCTGGCGGCCTTCATCCCCAACAGCTTCGCGCCTGCACCCATCAGCCCACGGGTGCGCGCCACCATTGCCTGGTCGCAGTGGAATGCCTCGGCCTGGCTGCCCTGGCTGCATGCGCTGACGCAGCCGCAGGCCGCGCCTGCCAATGCGCCGCCGCCTGGCCTTGACGCCGTAGCCATGGCGCCATCCGCGCCATCTACGCCACCAGCCTGGCAGGCCTTCGTGCCCGACGTTTGGTATGCCAAGCTGCCACGCCTGCAATTGGGGGCGGTGGGCTTTGACGCCGTGCAGGCGCAGGTCTACCGCAGCGATGGCGAGCGCCGCCACTGGGTGGCCAGACTCAAGGCGCGCCAGGCCCAGGGCACGCTGGAATACCACCCGGACTACCTTGAAGGCACCGGCCTGCTGCGTGGCAAAGTGGCCTATCTGGAGCTGCCCGCCACGCTGGCCGAGCAGCAGGGCGATGGCAAGCCCGCCACGCTGCAGGCCCCTCAGCCCACGCAGCCCAGCGGCGCAACGCCCAACTGGGCCGATGTGACGCACCTGCCGACCGTGGATTTGGAAATCGAACGCCTGTTGTTTGCCCGGCGCGACTGGGGCCGCGTAGCCCTGCAGGCTGTCAACCAAGTACAGGCCGGAGCGCCCAGTGAATGGCGCATCAACTACCTGACCATGACCACCCCCCAGGCGCGGCTGACCGCCAAGGGCAGCTGGCGCGATGCAACGCGCCAGGGCCAGCCCAGCGCCTTGCTCAGCGGCCGCAAGCAAATGGACATGCGCTTCACGCTGGAGATGTTCGACGCCGGCGGCCTGCTGGCGCGCCTGGGCATGCCTGGCGTGCTGCAAGGCGGACAGGGCCAGCTCGACGGCCGGCTCTCCTGGAGCGGCTCGCCGCTGAAACTGGATCTGCCCAGCCTGGGCGGCGCGCTGCACCTGCAGGTGCGTCGTGGGCAGTTCCTGCAGGCCAGCGCCGGCGCGGCGCGGCTGCTGGGCGTGCTCAGCCTGCAGGCCTTGCCGCGGCGCTTGAGTCTGGACTTCCGAGACGTGTTCAGCAGCGGCTTCGCTTTCGACTTCATACAGGGCGACGTGCGGCTGGAGGGCGGCCAGGCGCGCACCAACAACCTGCAGATGAAGGGCGTCAATGCCGGCGTGCTGCTCGAGGGCGTGGCCGACCTCGTGGCCGAAACGCAGGACATCCAGGTCGTGGTCGTGCCCGAGCTCGACGCCATGACTGCCTCGCTCGTGGCCACGGCCATCAACCCAGCCGTGGGCGCAGGCACCTTCCTGGCGCAGTTCTTCCTGAGCAAGCCGCTGGCCGAATCGGCTGCGCGGCAGTTTCACATTCACGGCACCTGGAGCGAGCCCCAGGTCGAGCGCCTGGCCCGCCCGGCTGCTGCGGCGCAGCCACAGCCCGAGTCGGGCGATGCGCCGTGATGGGCTTGGCGCGAAGCGGTGCGCGGCTCTTACATAATGTCTCACTTGTGACGGGAGTATCGATCTTCTGGAGACTTGCTTGGGTACGAACACGCTGATTGCCGATCTTCGCCATCTGATCAAGGATGAGCAGACAGTGGCCTATGAGCGGCTTTATCGCATCTGGGAGCGGCCGTTGGCGCAAAAGCTGCAACAGGGCTGGACGCAGGGTTTTGCAAAGCTGGAGCAAGGCCCGGATGCGGGCTCGTTGTGGGCCTACCCTGATGCCTCAGAGTCGCGCTTTCGCGAAGGCGATCTGCTGTGCCTGCATGAAGGCGATGCACTGGAGCCACTTTGCAGTCGGTTGATTTTTGAGCTCGAAGACGATGAGCGCTGGCTGCTGCGTGGCAAATTCGCTGGCGCTGCCTGGGCTGCTTACAGCGGTGGACGTTGTTTTGCAGATCCCGATGCCATTGATTTGACGCCCTATTACGAGCAGGCTTTGCAAGATATCGTGGCTTCGACGCTGGGGCAGGAGACGATCTTGCCCTTACTGTCCGGTGAACTGCTGCCCGGCTTTGATGAGGCCGACATGGAAGAAGGCTTGTGTGTGGCCTACAGCGAGGGCTTCAACAGCCAGCAGGCCGAGGCGGTGTCTTGGGCGCATGCGGCGCACCATGTGGCCTGTATCCAAGGGCCGCCAGGCACAGGCAAGACTCGGGTGTTGGGTTTGATTGCTCGCATGGCTGTGGAGCGTGGTGAGCGGGTGCTGGTGACATCGCACACGCACATGGCCATCAACAATGCACTCAATGCCATTCATGCTCAAGGTGTGCCTGTCGTCAAAGTAGGCCGGGCCACGCAATGTAAAGCGCTGAATAGGGCCATTGAGTGTGTTGAAGGTTTGGATGATTGGTCTGAGCGGCCACAAGAGCCGGGAGCGGGCTACGTGGTGGGTGCGACACCTTTTGCCACTTGCTCAGCGCGCTTGGCAAATTACAGCTTCGATACTGTCATTTTCGATGAGGCCAGCCAGGTGACACTGCCGCTGGCTTTGATGGCCATGCGCAAGGGGCGGCGCTATCTGTTCGTGGGAGATCAAAAGCAGCTACCGCCCGTGCTTTTGTCGCGCTCAGTGCTCGACAAAAGCGATGCCTCGGTCTTTGCGAAGCTGGCCTCCACTGAAGCCGATCACCTGATCATGCTCGATGAAACCTATCGCATGAACCAATGGTTGACCCAATGGCCGAGCACGACCTACTACGCGGGCCGCTTGCGTGCAGCCGGGCCGAATGCCCAGCGCTGCTTGAGTCTGCCAGCCATTGCACAGCAGTGGCAGCCGGTGTTGGGCGATGAAGCATCCATGGTTTTTATCCCTACGCGTGATCTGCGAGCGCGAACAATCAACCAGGGTGATGCACAGCTGGTGCTGCAGCTGTGTAAAGCATTGGTACAGGCGGGGCTGGCCCTTGAAGATATTGCGGTGATCAGCCCTTACCGAGCCCAGGGGCGTGCAGTGCGCAGCCTGTTGAAGGCCCATTGGGGCGCAGAGGCCGCGCGTGCCATCGTGGTGGATACTGTCGAGCGCATGCAAGGGCAGGAGCGTGAGGTGGTAATTCTGTCTCTGACCAGTGGTGATCCGCTGTTCATTGCCACGATGGCGGAGTTTCTTTTCCAGCCCGAGCGGTTGAATGTTTCCATCACCCGCGCCAGAACCAAGCTGGTCGTGATAGGGCCAGAGCTATCGCGGGCGTTCGATTGCAGCAGTGCGGCTGTTGCGCGGTGGGTGCAGCAATATCGTGACTTGCTCACGCAATGCAAAAAGGTAGTGCTGTAGCCATGGCCATCTTTATCCCGGAAAAGCTGGGCATGGCAGGCGCTAAAGCGTTGCAAATCAAGCGTGTACTGAGCCAGCTTGATGACGCGCATGTGGTGCGCATGCCGCTGGCGCGCCAGCACAGCTCACAATGGTTGCCGGACTTTTTGCTGCAGCGAGGGCAGGACTGGTTGGTCATCGCGATTTCTGAAGTGCCCTTTTCCGCCTTGGCTGAAGAGCAGCTGTTTGGTGATGCACAGCGCAAGGCTTTCGATACTTTGCTGGCCGGTCTGCAAGCTTTCGCCGACGATGCGTTGGAACCCGATGAGAGGCCTTTGAAAAAGCTGGTGCTGATGTGGCAATGCAGTACGCAGCAGGTGCAGCACCTGACGGCGCATTGGGGCAGGTCATGTGGTGTGATTTTTCTGTCGCGCGATGCCTTCAAGGCAGGCGGCGCACAACTGATCGCGCGCATTCTTGAGCCTCTGAGTGCACGCCAGTCACAGGCCATACTGGCGCGTTATTTTCCAGAGGCGCACATACATCCCATTGCAACAACGCGACGTCTGTTTTGCCGCGACAACTCAGCAGCGCTGGAGCAGTATTTTCTGGATTACGACCAAGAGTGGGCTGCCAAGCTGGACTTGGAGCCGCCCAAGGAACAAGAGGCCAGCAGCAAAGATTTTTCCCTGCGCCTGATCAACGGCGTTGCAGGCAGCGGCAAGACATTGATTGCCGTTTCGCGGGCATTGCTGTTGGCTGAAATGCACCCGCAGCAGCAGGTGCTGTTACTGATCCATAACGCCCCGGTGGTGGCTGATATTCAGGCCAAGTTGGCACGTATGCGGCGTGCGTTACCTGCCAACTTGCAAATCAGCACCTTTTTTGCCTGGGCCAGAAAGCAATGGAAGCGCTTGTACCAAGGCGAGCCACATTGTGTGTCATCTCATGAAGCTTTGATGCTGATTGCCCGACACCGCAGTTGCTGGCCAGAGCTGACGCAGAGCAACTCTTTGCTGCTGCAAGAGTTGGACTTCATTAATGAGTCGTTGTTGACCAGCGAACAGGCCTATTGCAAAGCCAATCGGGCCGGTCGTGGCTTTGGTTTGCGCGAGAAGGAACGGCTGGCTATTTGGGCCTTGCATCAGGCAGTGACGCGCCATTGCGGGGAGAAAGCCATGCTGTGGAGCGCCCTGCCAAAGGCGATTTGCCTATCGCCTGAGCACAATCGGCTGCAGAAGGCGGATCACATACTGATCGATGAGGCGCAATTTTTTGCCCCGTCGTGGTTTCAGGCAGTGCGTTTGAGTCTGCAGGAGCATGGCAGCTTGTTCCTATGCGCTGATCCGAATCAGGGTTTCATGAAAAGCCGTTTGAGCTGGAAAAGCGTGGGATTTGAGGTGGCTGGGCGTACTAAAAAGCTGCGCCGATCCTATCGGACGACTCAGGCCATTTTGAGTGCGGCCAACCAGCTATTGCAGCATGGCGCAAGCGGTGATCCAGATGACTATTTACAACCTGATATGGCGGGCATGGAGCCGGGATTGCCGCCGCGCTGGCTGCACTGCGCAAGCATGCAAGATGCGATCGACAGGCTCGGCAACGAAATCCATGCTGCATGTTCCAGCGCCGGAGTGCAGCTCAATGACATGCTGGTTGTGTATGGCGACCGCGTTCATGCAGCCTCGTTGTATGCGCAGCTGAGCCGGCGTTTGGGCGCTGATGCCGTCTGGTGGTTCAACAACACGCAAACCAGACGCAGGCCCCCCAAAGGTTATGAGAAGCAATATTTGCGCATGAGCAGTGTCGAGTCGGCCACAGGTCTAGAGGCAGGTGTGGTGTTTCTTGTGGGCATGGAGAGCTTGCTGTCAACGGCGGCAGAGAACGGGACAGCGGATGACCATGAACAAAAAGCGGCAGAAACTGAAGAGCGCATGCGCAAGCTTTATATGGCCATGACCCGTGCAGGGCAGGCGCTGGTGCTGCTGTCCACGGAGCCAGCCAGCGCGCTGCTTTCTCAAGCGCTGAACCACTCGGGCAGAGCGCAGGTGCGAAAAACACAGCCATGAAAAAGCCCGCCAGGCGGCTCTGGCGGGCTTTGGGGTGGCTGCAGGCCGATCAGCGGCGGTACTGCGGGTACTGCTGGGGCGGCTGCTGGTATTGCGGCTGTTGCGGGTAGGGCTGCGGCTGATACTGCGGCGGCTGTGGCTGCTGGGGCTGGGCCTGGGCCGGCTCACCGACGTAGATTTCCACGCGGCGGTTGCGCGAGCGGCCTTCGGCCGTGGCGTTGGTGGCCACTGGCTCGTGCGAGCCGCGGCCATCGATCTGGATGCGCTGGGCCGCCACGCCGCGCGCGATCAGGTATTGCCGGGTGCTTTCGGCGCGGTTGAACGACAACGGGTTGTTGATGGCGTCGTTGCCGGTGCTGTCGGTGTGGCCGACGATGACGATGTCCGTGCCTGGGTTGTTCTGCAGGCTGAAGGCGAATTGGTCCAGCAGCGGGGCAAACTGCGGTTTGATCTCGGCGCGGTTGGTGTCAAACGAGATGTCGCTGGGAATGTTGAGCTTGAGCCGGTTGTCCTGCGTCTGGGTGACGACCACGCCAGAGTCGGCCATGGCGCGATCCATTTCGGCGCGTTGGCGCTCCATGCGTTGCGACCAGACATAGCCGCCCAGCCCCCCCAGCGTGGCGCCGATGGCTGCGCCGCGTCCATCGCCCGCAATGCCGCCGACGACGGCGCCCGCAGCGGTGCCGATGCCGACGCTGGTGGCGGTGTAGCGTTGGTTGTCGCTCATGTTGGCGCAGCCAGCCAGCAGCAGGCTGGCGGCTGCGGCGGCAGCCAGCAGGGGGCGAGTGGCGCGCAGTGCGGTGGTGGTTGGGGTCATGTCTTCCCTCCAGAGAAAGTGATGCGGATTGGCGTGTGGTTGGAACAGGTTCTTAGGTGCAGGGGCAACGGCCCGGGGATGGGCTTTGCCCATAAAGCCTTGTTGCCCAGCGCGGCACAAATTTTGGTTTGTGCCGAAATGGTTAACAGGCTCTTATGGATAATCCGCCTGCTATTTGGCGGCCCCAGGCCATGGGCGCTGAGTATGCGCAGCATGCCGTGAACGCGCCAGTGTCGTCAACGGTTGTCAGAGTCTGTGCAAAATCTTTGCCCGGCGGGCAAAAAAGTTACTTTGGGCTGGTGCGCATTGCGATGTGGCGCTGCTGGTGCACAGTTCATGCGTTATTTGAGGGCCTTGATGGCCCAGGTTGTTGTTCATGTCCGTACGTTTTTTTCCCGGCATTTTGGCAATGGGCCTGGCTGCCTGGCTGGCTGGCTGCGCCGCCCCGAAGCCGGCGCCGGCACCGGTGGTGCCGGCCCAATCTGGCGCGCAGGCCCAGCCCAGTGCGCTGCCAGTGCTGATGCCCCATCCCATAGGCCCCAGCGTGCATCGCCCTGGCGCACTGTGGACGCCGGTGCCATGGGGCGATTTGCCCGGTTTTGAGCAGGATGCGCTGGAGCAGGCCTGGGCGGCCTGGCTGCACAGTTGCAGTGCGCCTGCGCCCAGTTGGCGCCAGGCCTGCGGCGAGGTACAGGCCCTGCGCACGGCCGACGATGCGCTGCGCCGCGCCTGGATGCGGCGCAGCTTGCAGCCCTATTTGGTGCGCACGCCTGAAGGGCGCGACCGGGGCATGCTCACGGCCTATTACGAGCCCGTGATGCGAGCGCGGCGCATGGCCGGCGGCGGCTTTGGCGTGCCGTTGTATGCCTTGCCCTCAGGCTATGCCAATCAGGGGCCGTGGTTCAGCCGCCAGCAGATCGAGATGGGCCACCCGGGCGCGGCCACGGCCCTGGCCGGGCGCGAAATCGCCTGGTTGGAAGACCCGGTGGATGCGCTGGTGCTGCACATCCAGGGCTCGGGCCGTTTGATCCTGCAGGAGCCCGATGGCGCCATCCGCCATGTGCGGCTGGCCTATGCGGGCACGAACAACCATCCGTACAAGAGCGTGGGCCGCTGGCTGCTCGAGCGCCGCCTGATCAGCGATGCCAGCTGGCCGGGCATCAAGGCCTGGGTGCAGGCCAACCCGCATCGGGTGCAGGAGATGCTCTGGAGCAACCCGCGCTACGTGTTTTTCAAGGAAGAGCCGCTGCCGCCCGAGGCGCAGGAGCTGGGCCCGCGCGGCGCCCAGGGCGTGCCGCTGACGCCGGGGCGCTCCATCGCTGTGGACAAGCGCAGCATTCCTTATGGCACGCCGGTTTGGCTGATGACGGCCGGGCCGGTGCTCAACGAAAAGCGCCTGGTGCTGGCGCAGGATACGGGCAGCGCCATCGTCGGTGCGGTGCGCGCCGATTATTTCGCTGGCCGGGGCCCCGAGGCCGGTGAGCTGGCCGGGCGCGTCAAGCAAGATCTTTACCTGTGGGCGCTGTGGCCCAAGGGCGTGCCTTTGCCGTGAAAGCCGCTGCGCGCGCCTGTACAGAATCCGCGTGTGGCCGTGCGCTTTCGGTTGGCGCCGGAGCGCGTGAACAGGCGCTCATGTGGGCTGTGGGCAGCAGGCGGCTGCCTCGGCCTGCAGCCATTGCCGCAATTGCAGGCAGGCCGTGCTGGCCTCTGCCCAGGGCACGCGGCTGAGCAGGTGGTAGCTGGAGCCATCGCGAACAAACCCTTGCGGCGCATGCAATTGCCCGCTGGCCAGCGCGTCGTGCACCATCAGCACCGAGGCCATGGCCACCCCCAGGCCTGCTGCAGCGGCCTGGATGCTCAGATAAAAGTGTTCATAGTGCTGCGCCTGGCCCGCTTGGTCTGCTGGATTTGAAGCCTGGCGCAGCGCGCGGCGCGTGCTGGGTGTCGTCCCTGATACTGTTGGTGCTGCCTTTGCCGCGTGGCTGCCGCTGGTGTGCAGCCGCTGCCAGGCGGCCCAGGCATCGGGGCGCGTGGCCGTATGCAGGCGCCGCGCCTGGGCCAGGCCGCTGCGCGGCCATTGGCGGTTGCGGCAGACCGGGCCAATCCACTCATCGCAGATCTTGCTGGCATGCACGCTGGCGCTGTCCCACGCGAAGTCGTTGCGGCGCAGCGCCAGATCGACTCCGCTGCGCTGCAGGTCAATGGGCCCGCCAGCGGCCAGCAAATGCAGCGAGATGTCCGGATATTGGCGCTGAAACGAGGGCAGCCTGGGGATGAGCCAGTTCATGGCCAGCGTGGGCTCGCAGGAGAGCGCCAGGCGCTGGCTGTCCGGGCGCTGCCGCAGCTGCTGCAAGGCGCCATCCAGTTGCGCGAAGGCCGCTGAGGTCGTGGCATGCAACAAGCGCCCCTGGGCGGTGAGGAACACGGCCCGGTTGCGCCGCTCGAACAGTGCCACGCCCAGGGCCTGCTCCAGCTGGCGGATCTGCCGGCTGACGGCGCTGTGGGTGACGTGCAGCCGCTGGGCGGCCTGGGCAAAGCTGCCGGTCTGCGCGGCAGCATCGAAATAGCGCAGCGCCGCCAGAGGGATGCGCGAGAGCGGGGAGTCTGCAGGGCCAAGCACGATGAAAATGCACGGATCAAGGGGCGTAAAAATCGCTTTTCCTCCGCGCTCGGGCTGCAGATACTGCGCGCCTTCGTATCACTGGAGGAATCGCAATGCAGGCAAGCATGAGAGCCTGTTCACAGTCTCGGCCCAATGGGCAAAAAGAGCGGATTGGGGCGCTGCCCGGGCGGCGATTGTGCCAGCCGCCGCACGCCGCGCCGCGCTGCGGCGGGCAGGGGGCGAGCCATGCATGAATGGTTGGCCGTGATTGGCATCACGGTGCTGGCGGTGATCAGCCCGGGGCCGGACTTCGCCATGATTGCGCGCACCAGCTACCTCTTCGGCCCGCGCACTGGCGTGATCGGGGCGCTGGGCATTGGCGCTGGCGTGCAGGTGCACGTGTGTTACACGGTGTTGGGCGTGGCGCTGCTGGTGCTGCGCTCGCCCTGGCTGTTTGCATTGCTGAAGCTGCTGGGCGCGGCCTATCTGGTGTTCATGGGGCTGCAGGCGCTGCGCAGCAGTTGGCGCGCTGCGGCACCAGCACAGGCGGCCGAGGAGCAGCGCCAGGCCCCAGCCGATCAGGCGCTGAGCGCTGTCGCAGCGTGGCGCATGGGCTTTTTCACCAACGCCCTCAACCCCAAGACCATGCTGTTCGTCGTGGCGGTCTATACCCAGGTGGTGCATGCCGATACGCCGCTGGCGCGCAGCCTGGGCTATGGGCTGTTCATGTCGCTGGCGCACATCGTCTGGTTCAGCGTGGTGGCGCTGTTTTTCTCCGCCCCAGCCATGCGCCGCGCGCTGCTGGCGCGCCAGCGCTGGGTCGATGGCGTGATCGGCGCGCTGCTGTTGCTGCTGGGCGTTTCGCTGCTGTTCGTGGCGCGTGGCCAGCCGGGTTAGCGCAGCCAGCCGATCGCTACAGCCGCCCGTAGCTGTGCAGCCCGCCCATGAGCAGGTTTTCACTGGGTCAATACAAGCAGCTGGGCATTGAGTACCGCCTGAGCAGGCCCAGAACGCCTCAGACCAACGGGATGGTGGACGCATCTCGGATGTATTCAGGAGCACCGCTTCACCGATGGACAGGACATGCTCCAGTCGGTTGAGCGCTATGTGCATCGAACAACCACCAGCTGCCGCGTCGGCGTTGCATTCAAGAGCCACCCATGTAGGCCATAAAGGCTTGGTACAGTGAAGAGCCTGAGCTGTTTCACAGGCAACCCAGAGCATCCAAGAGTCCGGGATACGACAACTATCGAGTTTGGGTTAACCCGAGCCTGATTGTGCTGTTTGCAGGCAACACTTTTACCAGTCACGTATGGGATGCATACCACAATCTTTCTCTTGTGGCGCGACGCCAGGCTGACTACATCGAGTCACCGTAACCCTTTCCCATTGGAGCTTGACAAGTTCAAAGAGATGTGCGGATCGACGGATGCGAGAGCTTCAAGCTGGTGGCAGACCGTTAAAAAGCATGCGCTGAGGTGCAAGCAGCGCAGATTGTCAAGGTTGCGTTTCTGTCAAAAGATGACCAAATCAAATTTGCGAATAATTATTTTAGGCCAGGAGAGCTAGGGCTACAGTGGAGAGAAAAAGAATCCCCACAACGAAAAATTTTTGTTTTACATTTTTTTCTCCAATTAGAATTGCGGAAAGCAGAAATCCAATAACTAGGCTGATTCTGCGAAAAACTGATAAATAGGTGACGTTGGAGTTTGGGTCATTAATTGCTAAAAAGTATATCCACTCTGCAGCTACCCATGACAAGCCAACGAGTGGAATCCAAAAAGACCATTTAGGATTATAAATTTCCGGGTTATTATGGCCGGCCCATACAAGAAGCAGTCCCGACAAAAGAAGGCGGTGAATAGCAGACCATGCTTGAACGGTTACTGATGATATTCCAAGTTCATGGATAATAAATTTGTCATATACTGTCGTCATTGCAGAGAGTATTGTGGCCAGAAGCATCATCAACACAGGCCCAGAACGCATTATTCGAATGCCCTCAGCTTGGCCAAGCTGCGAAAGAAAAAAGTAGGCTGCAATAGTAATTGAGATAATAGAAAGCTGAAAAATCGTCAAGAATTCTTGAAAGACGATTGCTCCACCTATCATTGTCCATAAGGGGCCTGAGGCGCGCATCGCTCCTGAAAAAGACATTGGCAGCTCACGTACAGAATAGTAAGCGAGTAGCCAACTACCCGTCATCATGATTCCTTTTAGAAGAATTATTATTTGATCATTTATGCTGGTGTCAGATAATAGGATATGGAATTTTGTTCCTTCAGTAATTGGTAAAAATGCGACTAGCCAAGCTAGCGCGCCGAATAGTGACGACCAAAAAACGATCGTTATTACCATATTTCCGGTCATTGCTTTCTTTGTCCAATAATCGTACAGACCAAGAACCACGCCGGCGAGAATGCCAAAACCTATCCAATTCACGATGTCAAACGAGAAAAAGCATCTATATTTTCTTGTAGATGCATAGGAGATCCTGTTCCTGTTAATATGACGCTTCCTGTAGGGAGGGGTGAATTCAATATGAATGCGAAGGCTCTTTTAATTTGATCGGGGGCGGCTAATTGCCCCATGGCAAGCGGGCGATTTATCAATGCCTTCATATTGTTCTTGGCGAGTTTATGGAAGATGTTTGAGAATATGATATTGTTTGCGTTAAAAGGAAATTGAAGCCATTCGAATAATCCAGTCTGAATGGCTAGTTCTGCAGTTGGCAAATCTGAAACGGAAGCTCCAAACGATGAAATTCCAAGGTCTTTTGCATATTGTATAGATTTTAATAAATCCGTTGAGCGTAGAACTTCAGGATTGGTTTTGTGAATTTGCAGGACGTCAATTTTCGTTAGTCGTTCCAAACTCAAGTCGATGCTGCGGCGCATTTTATCTGCTTTGTGACAGACCTGAGTTGTCCGGTTTTCAGATTGCCATAGTTCACCAACTTTGGTTAAAATGATAATCTGATTACGCTCTTTCTTGGGAAGCTCTGATAGAAATGTGCCGAGAATCTTCTCACTATCTCCATAAGCAGGAGCTGTATCGAAATAGCGAATATTCGATGCTATGGCTCTCTGTAGAAGCCGTAGCGCTACCTCATGTGGTGGTGGAGGTGCATTGCGTACCCCCCAATGACGGCCTATAGAGAGTAACCCAAGCCCTAACTCTATGCTTGTCGGACTCATGCTGTGTTTGGGTGGTAGAAAAGTTGAGATTTCATTGAGGCGGCTTCGAAATCGCCTTGGGCAAAGATTACATGCCCCTTGGGGACGAATAAATTGCGTGCATAACCCTGGCCTTTCAGCACACCAGCACGTTGATCTGGCCTTTTGTCATTAAAAGATCCTCCTGCCTCAAGATAACAGTTGTCGACGGTAATGGCTCCGAGTATTTGTGAACCATTTCCAAGCTGACTCTCTCCAAAGACGGATACACCGCCAAGATAGCGGCCATGGCATCCAATAGTGATATGCGATTTTGCTCGATTCGTTTTAGCAACAAATCCACCTTCACCAAACTGATTGCCGTCCCCAATGATGATGTCGCCATAAGTGGCAGATATTGATGTGCCTGGATAGAATATATTTTTCTCTCCTACTTTAAACACGGCATCCCCTTCGAGTAAGAGGCATGTAGAAGGGTAGATCACATTGCCACTTCCTATGGAAATCCCCTTAGATATCAGGGTGGAGAATGGGTCATAAATTGTGTTATGAGATGATAAGGCTATAATTTCATCAAATGAAAGCAAACCAGAAGCTATCCGCGCCTTATCCAGTATATGGAGATTAATAGCCATCATGAAACTCCTATGCTAGGGTGTGGTTTGGGAGTAATTATCACAAGGCCTCGGAGATATTTGGTTATCATCTATTTCATGATGAATCATAGAAACCAAAACATCAGTTAAATACGGTGTTTCTGTGAGCTTTCCGGGTAATGCGATGATATGACCTGGAATTGGCTCTTGAATCGCTACATTTAAAGATCGAGCGGTATTTTCATGATCGAGAAGGTCAACTTTGACGCAGGATATATCCATTGATGATGGGTCGTTCCAACTTGGGAAAATGCGGCTGATTCCTTGGCGCAAATTTTTTGCCCTACTAAGAATAACATCGTAGCTAGGACTTTCGCAGAGAATTGCGTCCTCGTTGAATCCTATGACGGAAAATTCGCCATGGTGCATCATTGCTGCTTCTTGTGGGTCAAGATAAAAAATGCCCATTGGAGCAAGTCGCCTAGTAACTACTAGATGACTTTTCCAATAACGCATTGGTATCTCGAAATTATGAAGTTTGGAATATATAGACTTGGTTCCTGCGCCTGTTGTATAAATGATACGCTGACCGCTTAAAGATAGGCGTTCTCCGAAGGGGTCTTCTACGTCAAGAGTTAATCCCTCGCTTCGAACTATTGTATGGTTTATAAGAAATTTGCAACCTATGGCCTTAGCCATTGAGAATAGCTTTCTATAAAGAAGTCTGGTATTAATCGAAACATCTTTCACCTCGAATAAGGCAGCGGCTCTGGAAAAGTCTCCGCTTGGTACAAGATGTGTTGCTTTTTCTGAAGATATTTGCTTGAAAGCGACGTCAGCTTCTTCCCAGCGGCTGATTACATCATTTAAGCGATTTCCATCCCTGAGTAAAGCTATAGGATTTTTATCAGCATCTTCAATGGCCTCTGGAGCAAACCTTCTCAATTGCTCGTGTCCGTATATACAGCGCTGAGCAACCTGTAACGCATTTATCCGATCGCGAATTGATATTGCGTGATAAGAGCCTCTATGTAACCATCCTTCATTTCGTGTGGATGGGCCTGATGCAAGTAAAGACTTTTGTTCTAACACAACAACAGAAAGGCCAAGTTGACTCAATTTAAGAGCTGCCATCAACCCAGCCGCTCCAGCCCCTACGATGATGATGTCATATTTTTTGGTCATTTTTCTCAATAAACGCCGTTGAAATAAATGGAGCAATGAGCATGTCATCGCAGAAAGAAAAACTGTTGCGCATAATTGATGTCTAGATAAGTTTTTCTAGGAAATTTATCACTCTGTGTTGACGTGCCCAGACAGGTGGCGAGTGCTTTCTTTATTTTTAATAAAGTCCCGACCGTAGTACATAGGTCAAATATTATGCTGGCAAAAGCACTTGCCCATAAACCAACTCGTTATGTGGCAGATGACCTAGATGGTTCAATGGAGTCAAGATCATATGTCAAAGTCAACAGGAAGCCAAAGACACTTTCTTGTGGATAAGATGCCCAGAACTCGATGAAGAATGAAGGTCTGAGCGAACAACGCTGCAATTATCCACAAATAGGAGTCTCACTGTGACAAATCCCCTTCGATTTATTCACAAAGTCGCTTCCTCTCGTGACAGATGGCCTATGCCTCGGCCTTATTCGCGGGGGCGTGCCCGCCCCCTGTCCGCCGTTACGCGGCTCGAACTCGACCTCCTGGGAGAGAGCAGGCCCTTTCCCCACCGCCTTGGGGGGGCGCCTGGCGGCATTACTTGCTCAGTTAGTGCTGGCCTGGGCAGAGGCCAGCCCAGAAAGAGTTTTGGGTTGCTGGTTGCGGCCCTGGCGGGCCTGAGGCTGCCGCGGTGTCAGTGCATGGCTTACTGTGGTGCCACTTGATAAAGGCTAGCCCTGCCCCGGTTGCTTTCGGGTTTTGTGGAATGTATGACAGCTTCAGTCAGCCCAAAGGGGGTGTCGCCTGTTCGGCGCTCGTCCTGCGGACTGCGCTCCGCGTGTGGTCTCCATGCCGAAAACCCTTTGTGTCGGCTGTCCCCGCCGTCCTGATCGTCCACCCCGAAAGCACTCACCGGAGCAGGTCTCTCAAGGCCCTCAACAAGTACCATCATAGAAAGGAGCTTCCTATGTGGCGCACATCGTCTGGTTCAGCGTGGTGGCGCTGTTTTTCTCCGCCCCAGCCATGCGCCGCGCGCTGCTGGCGCGCCAGCGCTGGGTCGATGGCGTGATCGGCGCACTGCTGTTGCTGCTGGGGGTGTCGCTGCTGTTCGTGGCGCGCGGTCAGCCGGGGTAGCGCCGCCTGCTGATCGCTACAGCCGCCCGTAGCTGTGCAGCCCGCCCATGAGCAGGTTGACGCCCAGAAAGGCAAAGCCCGTCAGCGCCAGGCTCAGCAGCGCCCACCAGGCCAGCCAGGGGCCGCGCCAGCCTTTGAGCATGCGGCTGTGCAGCCAGCTGGCGTAGTTGAGCCAGACAATCAGCGCCCAGGTTTCCTTGGGGTCCCAGCTCCAGTAGCGCCCCCAGGCCTGGTCGGCCCAGATCGCGCCCAGCACAGTGGCCAGCGTGAAGAAAGCAAAGCCCAAGGCAATGCTTTGATAGAGCAAAGTGTCCAGCAAGGCCAGGCTGGGCAGGCGCTGCGCCACGGGGCCGCGCCAGGCCATGATGGCGCTGGCCGGCACGATGGCCAAGCCCAGACACAGCAGCCAGAAGTGGGGCTGGTCAAAGCCCATGGAGCGCATGCTGCCCAGCAGCAGCGGCACCAGGCACAGGGCTATGCCCAGCAGCCACAGCAACGCTTGCGCCGCAGGGCTGATGCGCTGCTGGGCATGGTGTTTGAGCAGCCAGGCAAAAGCCAGCGCGGCGGCCAGCGTGAAGCAGCCGTAGCCGATGAAGTTGGTGGGCACGTGCAAGGCCATCCAATGGCTTTGCAGGGCCGGCACCAGCGGGCCGATGGCATGGCCCTGATGGGCCGCGCCATGCCACAGCAGCAGGCCGGCGGCGGCGCAGACCAGGCCCAGCGCCAGGGCCCCGATCTGGCGCAGGCTGCGACAGCGGCTTTCGCCATAGAGGTACAGCGCCGTGGTCAGCCAGCAAAACAGCAGCAGCACGTCGTAGAGGTTGCCGATGGGCAGATGGCCCATGCCGGGGCCCAGGCCGTGGCTTTCATGCCAGCGCAGCAGGCTGGCGCTCATGCCCAGGGCGCACGCCCCCCAGGCCAGGCGCGAGCCCCAACGCTGCAGCGCGGCGCTGCTGCGCCGCGCCCACAGGGCCAGCCAGTGCAGCAGCGTGGCCAGACCCAGCAGCAGGCACATGCCGGCCACGTAGCGCTGGTTGCCCGCCAGTTGGTGCAGCAGCGGATCGTCGCTGCCCAGCAAGGCCATGGCTGGCAGAACCAGTACGGCCACGGCCAGCGCCAAAGCCTGCAAGCTGCGCCAGTGCTGGCCCAGGGCAAAGACCAGCACTGCCAGGCCCAGCAGCAGGGCGTGCCCGGCCAGCGCCATCTGGCGGCCGTGTTGCAGCCAGATGGCCGCGCAGGCTGCGCCCACGCACAGCGCGAACAGGGCGCTGCGCCAGCGGGCCTGCGCCATCGGCCTGGATGGGCGATTGGGGGTGGGGTCGGCAGGGGTCATTCGGGTTTGGTCGTGGTCGGGCCGGCAAAGGCTTGCAGCAGCAGGCGGCGCAGCTGGTCGAAGTCCTGCCCGGTGCTTGGGCCGGCGCGCGGGCAGCTCATGCCCAGGGTAGCCTGGCTGCACCCTGCAGGCGCGGCCTGCAGCCAGATCCACAGCCGCCGCTCGTGCACGAACAGCAGCAGACCCAGGCCCAGCACCAGCAGCAGGCAGCCGGCGTAGACCAGGCCGCGGCCTGGCGCCTGGCTCACCTGCAGGATGGTGGCGTATCGGGGCGTGAAGTCCTCCAGCATGAAGAACAGCGGCGCGGGGTAGTCCTGGGCGGCGTCCAGAGCCAGTATGGCGCTGCGCAAAAAGGCGTCGGTATAGGCGCTGTCAGGCGGCATGGGCGGCAGCCCTGCGGCCTGGCGTTGCTGCTGCAGCATGCTCAACAGCAGTTGCGACAGCAGTTGCAGCAGGCCCTGGCTGGCAGCCTCTTGCTGCGCAGGCCCAGTCTGGCGCTGCGTCAGCTGGGCCAGTGCGGTCAGGCCGGCCACGCTGGTCGCGCCGTCAGCGCTTTGCCCGGCAAACAAGGCCAGTACATGACTGGCAGAGCGCTGCAGCTCAGCGCGCGTTTGGGCGCTGGCCTGGGGCGGCAGGTGGTGCTGGGCATGGCGCTGCGCGGCGCGCTGGCGCTGCTTGGGGTCGTGCAGGCCGTGTAACAGACCCAGGATGCTGTCCAGGCCGCCCAGCTCGTCCTGTGGCAGGCGCAGGTAGGTAAAGGGCTGATCTGGAGCGCGGCGCACGCCCAGCAGATACACCGGTACGCCATCGTCCAGTTCAAGGGCCTGCATGGTGTTTCGGCCTTCAATGGCCTGACCTGCTGCATTGCGCAGGCGGTATTGGATGGCCGGGCCGGGTGGCGTCTGGGGCTGGTTTGGCTCGTCCTCCAGGCCAGTGTGCAGCCGCAGTTGCTCCAGGCGGTAGCCAGCCAGCCCAGGCCAGGCTGGCAGCGCCAGGGCATCGCCGCTGTGGGCGTTGAGCGGGGCAGCGGGCACGGGCCGTTGCAGGCCCAGCGGGCGCAGGCGCAGCTCGGAGCGGTGTTCTTCAAAGCCGGTCTGGTAGACGTCGATGCCTTGCAGGCGCAAGGGCTGGTTCACGGCAATGCGATGTTGGCTGCTGGCCGCGCTGCCTGGCCGGTGGATGCGCACCAGGCTGCTGAACATGCTCGGCTGGCCGTTGGCATGGCGTGCGATCTCGAAATGCTCCAGCTCGATGGCAAAGGGCAGTTGCTGCACGAAATAACCGGCGGCCTGCCTTTCGAGCAGGGCCAGCGCGCTGCGCTCGCCCTCGGCCAGGCGCAGATGGCCGCGAAACGCATGGCTGGCGGCGGGCAGGCGGTGCGGGCTGGCAATGGCCTGCAGCTGCTCGGGCTGCAGGCCTACCGGGCCGGGCCAAGGGCTTTGGCCTTGCCGCCAGGCGTGGGTGCGCAGCGCCAGGCTGCTGTCCTGCAGCGCGCCCAGGCAGATCAGCACGATGGCGCAATGTGTGGCCAGGTAACCCAACCGGTGGCCTGCAGCGCCCTGCTTGGCTGCCAGCAGCCAGTAGTCGGTTTCGGCCGGGGCCTCGGCCTGATGTGGGTGTGGCTGGGCTGGGCGCTGTTGCACTTGCACCTGCCAGCCGCGCTGGCGCAGGCTGTTGCGCATGTGCTGTGCCAGATCGCTGGGATGGCCGGCGCACATGGCTTGGGCGCTCCAGGGCAGGCTGCGCAGTTGTTGCGGACGCAGCGGCAATCGGTAGTCGCCCATGGCGGCCAGGTAAGGGCGGGCATTGCGCAGCACGCAGGCGCTGGTGCTGAGCAGCAGCAGGCCCAGCAAGCCCATGAACCACCAGGCGCCGTACACGTCGTGCAATTGCAGGCGCATCAGCAGCGTCCCCCAGAAGGGGCCCCAGCTGTGCAGGTAGTGTTCTGCCGATTCGCGTTGCGGCAGCAGCGTGCCCAGCAGTGCGGCCAGGCCGATGAAAGGCAGCAGTGCAACGGCAAAGCGCATCGAGGTCAGCTCGGCCCAAAGACGTTGGCGCAGCGTGCGCAGGCGCTGTGGCAGCCACCTGTCCAGCAAGGCAGCGATGCCGATCAATGGCAGCAGCACCGCGCCCAGCAGCAGCCAGGCCAGCACTTGCAGCAGCGGCGCAAGCCTGGGACGTGGCGTGGCGGGAGGCGGGGAAGGCAGGGGGGCAGGGAGCGTTGGCATGGCTGGCCAGTCAGAGCGCGCGATGCAGTCTGCGCCCTTGCCGGGGAGCAGACTGCATACACAATTAATAGTGTATCGGCGCGCTGCTGGCAGGGCATACTGCGCCACCATGACTTCTGATTCCATGCATTCTTCTGATTGCAGCGCGCGGCCTTCCAGCGAGGGCGAAGCCGCTGCCCAGCAGGCTTTGCGCTGGTGGCATACGGCGCGTTTTCTGAGCACGGCCGCGCAGCTCAATCAGCTGCCGCAAACGGGCTTGCCGGAGGTGGCCTTCGTTGGGCGCTCCAATGCGGGCAAGTCCACCTGCATCAATACCTTGACGCAGCAGCGTCAATTGGCGTTTGCCTCCAAGACGCCGGGCCGTACCCAGCACATCAACTTGTTCGTGCTGGGCCCCAAGCAAAGCCCGCAGGCGGTGCTGGCCGATTTGCCCGGCTATGGCTATGCCGCTGTGCCGCAGCAGGACAAGCTGCGCTGGCAGCGCGTCATGGCCAATTACCTGCTCAGCCGCGATACGTTGCGCGCGGTGGTGCTGCTGTGCGATGCGCGCCTGGGCCTGACGGAGCTCGACGAGGCATTGCTGGAGATGCTGCGCCCGCGCGTAGAGCAAGGTCTGGACTTTCTCATCTTGCTGACCAAGGCCGACAAGCTCAACCGCGCCGAGCAGCAAAAGGCCTTGCAAATCATGCGGCTCAATGCCGGCGGTGGGCAGGTGCAGCTGTTCTCGGCCTTGAAGAAGCAAGGCGTGGGGGCCACGGCGGCGCTGTTGCAGCAATGGCTGCTGGCTGCGGCCGAGCCGCCTGGACAGCAGGCGCGGTCATCGCCGTGATGCACAGTGGGCAGCGGCGCTGCACGCATTCGCTGCCAAGCCTTGGATGGCTGTTCTTCCTTTATCCTTGCGGCCTCTTTGGATTCTTTTTGTGATGGCAGCGTATATGTTGTTTGCTTCCCCTTTGAAGGCGGGTGCGGCTCGGCGCCCGTGCCGTGTTGTGTGGCTGGGCGCCCTATGCCTGGGCGCTGGTCTGGCGCATGCCCAGCAGCAATCGGCCCCGGCGGGCGCGCCCGCTTTGCAGGATGGGCGCCGCATTGCCTGGTTGGATGGCACGCGCGATTACACCTATCGCGCCTCGCACTGGCTGGCGCGCACCGTCGATGGCTGGTTTGGCGACGAGCCGTTTGAAAACAGCGGCAAGATTTCGGGCTACGTGCGCATCAATACATTGTGGGAGCAACACGCTGGCACGCAGGCCAATGTGCGTTTTCGGCTGCGCGCCGATCTGCCCAATCTGGAGCGGCGCGCCTACGCCTTCTTCGGCCAGGACAACCGTGATGAAGTGGTCAGTGACGTGCCTGCGGGCTTCACGCGCGAGGAGTTGCTGCTGCGTGAAAACCGCCGCGATGACCAGTCGTTCTTCGCCGGCCTGGGCTATGGCTTCATGGACGATGTGGACTTCCGCATTGGCTTTCGCGGCGGCCTGAATCCCTATGCCCAGGTGCGCTACAAGACGCAGTGGGCCTTGTCGCCGCGCGATGTGGTGTATTTCCGCGAAAGCCTGTACTGGTCTTCCGAGGACAGCCTGGGCTCGACCACCGTGCTCGATTACGAGCACGCCTTGAGCCCTAGCCTGATGCTGCGCTGGGGCAATGTGGGCAAGATCACGCGCCGCAGCGATGGTTTTGAGTGGCAGAGCTCCGTGGGCTTGATCAAGGAGTTGCCCGGCATTCGCACCGCCAGTGTCGAGGCTTTGCTGCAAGGGCGCACCAGCTCGGTCAAGCTTTCGAACTATGGTGTCAGAACGTCATGGCGCCAGCCCATCTACAAGGATTGGCTGTTTGGCAAGGTCACGCTGGGGCATTTCTGGCCCAAGGAGGAAAAACACTCGCGCGAGCGCTCCTGGGCGATTGGCGCCAGCGTGGAAATGCATTTTTGATGCGCGCACTTTGGGCACTGCGCATGGCCGCATGCCTGAAAGCGAAAAACGCTGCCCAATGGCAGCGTTTTTCGTTGGGCAGCGCCCTATGGATGCCTTTGGATGCCGGGCATGGCCTTCAGGACGATGCGGCGATGGACTGGATCTCGCCGCTGATGTTGGCGCCTTCCTCGACCACCAGCTTGCCGTAGCGGATCTTGCCGGTGACCTTGCCCGTGGCGAAGACCGTGAGCTTGTTGCGCACAGTCAGGTCGCCGTCGAAGGTGCCGCGGATTTCGGCCACGTCGATGTTGGCTGTGCCATTGAAGGAGCCCTGCTCGGAGATCTGGATGAGCTTGGAGTCCAGCGTGGCTTCGACCACGCCGTCGATGAACAGCACATCACAGTCGGTGATTTCCACACCCTTGAGCTTGATGTTGGGGCCCACCGTCAGCTTGCTTTCCTTGGCATCGCCTGCGCTGTCCTGGTTTTCGCTGCTGGCAAAGGACGGGGGCGCCCCCACGGCTGGGCTGGCGCCGCCAGGAGCGCTGCCGAAAAAGCCTGCCGGGCGCGCGGCCGGTGTTGCTGCAGGGGCGCTGGCAGCTGGCGCTGCAGGCGTGCTGGCGGGGGGTTCGGTCTTGCCGGAGTCGCTGTTGCGTTTGCCGAAGAAGCTCGATTGGGCCATGGTGGAATTCCTGTCAGTGGTGAAAAAGTGGCTACGATGCAGAATTTACGTGAAATCCGAAATACAACTTGTTGGCATTGAGGGCGCAAGGGGCCATTTTTCGTTTTTTTTCACGATTTTCACGTGGCAACACCTGTGGTGCGCTGCTGTGGCTCGGCTCGATGGCAATGGATTGATGCACAGCACACTAGCGGATTTTGAGTGCGGCCACCGGTTGGGCCCAGCTTGAAGCGCGGCAAAAAAGGCACACCCGGCGATGTGAAAGACGCAAAAAAGGTTCTGTGCCTGCTGTTCCTGATACAAATGAATACAATCGGGCCCAACGACGAGGCGGCCCACAGTGGGCCGCCAGCTTCGCGCCCGTACCGTATAGCGGAATGTGGTGCGTGCAGCCTAGAGGTGCGGCGCATTTCACGAAAAAAGGGCTTTGCGGCCATGCGGGAAGACCCTCTGGCTGGAGGCCTGCCAGCATGCATGTGTGGCCAGGTCATACATACCCAATCGCATGACACAGGCGGGCGTGCCTCAGGCAACAGACAAAACAATGGTGAACCTATGAGCGATCAAGCAAGTGTGACCAAAGTGCTGGTGGTCGATGACAGCAACACGATTCGACGCAGCGCCGAGATTTTTCTCAAGCAGGGCGGCCATGAAGTGCTGTTGGCCGAAGATGGCTTTGATGCGCTCGCAAAGGTCAACGATTACGAGCCGGATCTGATTTTCTGCGACATCATGATGCCCAAGCTCGATGGCTACCAAACATGCGCAATCATCAAGCGCAACCCCAAATTCACGGCCACGCCCGTCATCATGCTCTCTTCCAAGGACGGCTTTTTCGACAAGGCGCGCGGGCGCATGGTAGGCAGTGAGGACTATCTGACCAAGCCATTCACGAAGGACCAGTTGCTCAAGGCAGTGCGAGATTTCAGCGCCGCAAATTAATCAAAACAAAACAAACAGAACAAGAGGAAGCGATCATGTTGATTCAAAAAGTGCTGGTGGTGGACGACTCGCGCACGGAGCAAGCCTATCTGTCGGATCTGCTGCAAAAGCAGGGCATTGCCGTGCGTACCGCCAGTAATGCCGATGAAGCATTGCAGAAAATGGCCGAGGAGCGTCCCGACCTGATCCTGATGGATGTGGTCATGCCCGGCAAGAACGGCTTTCAACTCACCCGCAGCATCACCAAGGATCCAGCCTACGCCAACTTGCCCATCATTTTGTGCACCAGCAAGGGTCAGAGCACCGACAAGGTCTGGGGCCTGCGTCAGGGGGCACGGGCTTATTTGGTCAAGCCCGTGGATCCCAAGGAGCTGGAAGAGGCCATCGATGCCTTGCGCAAGGAGGTTTCATGAGCGCCGCACAAGAGCAGGTCGGTCAGGATGACTTGCAGGCTCGCTTGGCGCGGCGCTTGCGCCAGGTGGATGCGGGTGAGCGCGCGGTGTCGGCTTGGATGGCTGTGCAGATCGGCGAACGCTTTTTTCTGATCCCCCTGAGCCACGCGTTCGAGATTCTGCCTTGGCAAAGGCCGGCCCCAGTGCCCTATACCAAGCCCTGGTTTCTCGGGGTGATCAACTGGCGTGGCTCCCTGTCCGGGGTGGTGGATGTGGCCTCTTATCTGGACGCCAATGCGGCGCCGCGCAGCGAGCAGGCGCTGGCGGAGTGCATGCTGTTGACACTCAACCCGGTGCTGGAAGTCAACACCGCTTTATTGATTGATCACATGGCCGGTTTGAAAAGCCTGACGGATTTCACATCGGCCTATGCGCCGGCGCCGGGCAGTACCGCTGCCGCCCCATTCCTGGGCAATATTTATGCCGATGCAGAAGGCAGGCATTGGCAGGAGCTGAATCTGCAGCGTCTGGCCCAGGACAGCCAGTTTCTTGCCATTGGCCTTTGAATGAAAGCCTTTGAACCAGGGCCTTTGACCGAGTGCACAGTACAACGACACCATGACCAAACAAACAACGAGCGAGCCTGCTGAGCAGCACACCGCCAATGCGCCCTCAACCGCGTGGAGCTCCACCGTGATGGAGGCGGTCCCCAGCAGTGAGGAGCAGGCTACCAAGGCCCCTGGCAGTGAGGCGGGCGCCGATGGCGCCGCCAAGGGCAAAGACCAGGCCAAGAAAAAGAAATACACCAGCCCGCTGGGCAACCCGACGATTGAGTTGCCCTTGCTGGGCAAGGGTAGGCTCGCGCGCCATCTGCTGTATTCGCGCCTGCTGCTGGGCCTTGGGTTGCTGCTCTTCACGCTGGGCGTTGTGCAAGGGGTCTGGCATTCGCAGCGCGCCGGTTCTTTGTATAGCACCAGCAGTGACGCCACGGAGCTGACCAGGCGCCTGGGCATGGTGTCATCGCTGGCGTTGACTGGCGAGGCATCGGCCTTGCAAGATGCAGTCAACAGTGCGCAATCGCTGGCTGACCAGATCGGCATCATGGGCGGCAGCCGGGTTGCCAACAAATACGCTTTTTTCCCGGCCATTGCCCAGCGTGGTGAGCAAATTCGCGCCTCGGCAGAGCTGCTGCAAGAAGGGCGCCCCGTGTTGCGCGCGCGCGATACGGCATTCAATTCGATGGTGAAGCTATCGACCAGCAATCAGGGGGCGCTGCTGCCCGTTGCCCAATCTGGGCAAACGCCGCTGCGCGAGCGTGAGCTGGCGCAGCAACTGATGCTGGCGTTACAGGCCATCTCCGGTACGGCGCATGACGTGCAGGACACCGATGTGCTCGATGCAGAGAATTTTGCATTGTTGAGCCATAGCCTGGTGATGGCCGAGAGCTATGCGCGACAACTGCGCGCCGCCACAGGCAATGCGCAGCTGGGCAATATCCTGCAGACGCTCAATTACCAGCTGCAAGACAGCCAGACTGCGCTGCAGTCCTTGCAGGAGGCGCTGCCGGCGGTGAACTCGGCGCGCGATTCGCTGCGCAAGCTTTATCACCAGTCCAACGCGGTGTTGCAACCGCTGGAGATCATCAAGAACAGCCTGGCGGCCGAGGTGGGCTGGCAGTGGTGGCAGATTGCACTGATCCTGCTTGGGGGGCTGTTGACAGCCCTGGGCGGCTGGACCATGGCCTTGGCCTACATTCGCGCAGGCCGGCGGCGCTTGCTGGATGCGGCCCGCGTGCACGAGGCCACCTTGTTGAGCGAGCAGGATGCCAAGCGTCTGAACGATGCCAACCAGGCGGCGATTTTGCGCCTGATGAACGAGCTGCTGTTGGTGGCCGAGGGCGACTTGACTCAGGAAGCCACAGTGACCGAGGACATCACCGGGGCCATTGCCGACTCGGTGAACTACACCATTGAGGAGCTGCGCCACCTGGTGCAGAACGTGCATCAGTCGGCCGACAAGGTGACCAAGACGACGCTGTCGGTGGATGCCACATCGACCGAGCTGTTGGCCGCTTCCACTGAGCAGTTGCGCGAAATCCGCGAGACTGGACGCGCCGTGCTGGAGATGGCCCAGCGTATCAACACCATCTCGGGCAATGCGCAAGACTCGGCGCAGGTGGCGTTGCAGTCGCGCAATGCGGCCGAATCGGGCCTGCGCGCCGTGCAGGATTCGATCACTGGTATGAACGCCATCCGGGCGCAGATTCAGGAATCCTCCAAACGCATCAAGCGTCTGGGCGAGTCCTCGCAAGAGATCAGCGAGATCATTGAGCTGATTTCCGACATTACCGAGCAGACCAACGTGCTGGCGCTCAATGCGGCTATTCAGGCTGCCTCGGCCGGCGAGGCCGGGCGAGGCTTCTCGATCGTGGCCGAGGAGGTGCAGCGCCTGGCCGAGCGCTCTGCCGATGCAACGCGCAAGATCGCCGAGCTGGTGCACGCCATCCAGAGCGATACTCAGGATGCGGTGGCGGCCATGGAACGCTCCACGCAAGGGGTGGTCGAGGGGGCCATGCTGGCCGACCGCGCCGGTACCCAGCTGACGGCCATCGACGAGGTTTCTCGCCAGCTGTCCATGAAGGTGGAGGAAATCTCCAGCGCGGCCTTGCAAGAAGCGGCGCTGGCCAACCAGGTGACCGAAAACATCCAGCACATTCTGGCCGTGACGGAGCAGACCAGTGACGGTACGCGCTCCACGGCCCAGCAGGTGCGGGCATTGGCGCATACGGCGCAGGAGCTGCTGCAGTCCATTGCGCGCTTCAAAATTCAATAAACCTTTGCCATATCAGCATGGATGCTGTGCACAGGCTACATCCATGTTGACGCTGTATTAGCCGCAGCGGACTGGGGGGAGGCGGAACACCACCGCAGGGTAGTGGCTCCGGGCTGATGCGTCGCAGGCCGCATAGCAGATCAGTATTTAGGGACAGACCATGAACACGACAACGCAACACACCGATACCGCCATCAAAGGGCAGGATCTGGGACCATTGGCGTGGGTGCTGACGGAGCTGCGTCAAACATATGGGCAGGCCATTGAATACCTGCAGGGCTTTGCAACGCGCGTGGGTGATCCGGCACAGAGCGAGGCCTTGGCCGAGCAGGTGGGCGATCTGGCGCAGGCCAAGAATCTGATTCACCAAACCTGTGGCGCCCTGGAAATGGTGGGCGCCTTTATCCCCGCCTTCGTGTTGCGCCAGTGCGAATATGCCGTGGCCAAGATGGTGCAGCGCCCTGAATCGTGCTCGCCGCAGGCCGTGGCTGCACTGCATCGCGCAGGCATGGCTGTGGGCGAGTATCTGGAAAGCCTGCTGCTCGATGCCAGTCTTTCCCCTGTGCTGCTGTTTCCGGCCTATCGCGATGTGCATGCACTCACCGGCGCCACGCCGCCGGCCAGCCCGGCCGACCTGTGGCATCTGGAAGGCGACCTGCGCGAGCCAGAGCTGCCCTTGCCCGCCAAGGCGATTGAGCCCAGCGCGCAGGTGCGCCAGCGCTTGGACCGCGCCATCTTGTCGCTGGTGCAGAACCAGCGCCTGCGGCAAAGCGGCCATGATCTGGTGCAGCTGTGCCTGGGGCTGGCGGCGAACAATCACGATTTTCGCGAGCGCACCTTCTGGAAGGTGGCTGCAGGCTTTTTCGAGGGGCTGGAGCAGCGCCTGATCAACAACGACGTGTACGTGCGCCGCGCAGCCACCCGGGTGCTGGTGCAGTACGCTTCGCTGGCCAGCAAGAGCGATACCCAGATCACGGCGCGCTGGATGCAGGATCTGCTGTTCTTCTGCGCCCAGGCGCAGAACGTGCAGCAAGACAAATCTCCGGTACTGTATGCCGTGCGCGAGGCCTTTGGGCTGGCCGGGCAAGCGCATGTGGATTACGCCAACAACGTCTTCAGTCTGTTGTCACCGCAACAGAAAAAAGATTTAGTGCAGCAGCTCAAGGCGCTGGCCGAGGACTGGAGCGCCGTGGTCGAGGGCGGCGACAACCCCTTGCAGGCCACCGCAGCCCATTTGCAGGCCTTCAGCCAGCAGATGCTTGAGCACCTGCCGGAGATGTCGGGCCTGCTGCAGACGCTGCAGCAAATCGTCGCAGCGTTGATCGCCAAGCAGCGCAAGCCAGCGCCGGAGCTGGCCATGGAAGTGGCCACCACCATCCTCTACCTGCAGGCCATGCTGGAGGACGTGCGCATTCGCGCCACGCAACTGCCCGAGCGCATGCAGGAGCTGACGCAGCGGCTGCGCAATGCGGCCAGCCAGGGCCACAGCGAGCCCCTGCCGGCGTGGATGGAGGACTTGTACACGCGCGTCAGCGATGGCGAGACCATCGGCAGCGTCGTGGGCGAGCTGCGCGCGCACTTGACGGAAGCTGAAAATTACATTGACCAATTCTTCCGTGATCCCAGCAACACCACCCCGCTCAAAGATGCGCCAGGCATTCTCTCGCGCGCCCGCGGGGTGCTGGCCGTGCTGGGGCTGACGCCGGCGACCAAGGCCATCCAGCAAATCAACAAGGACATTCAGCAGCTGATCGAGGCGGCAGATCAGGAAGGCGCGCCTGCGCTGAGCGCATCCGATGAGCGCTTCGAAAAAATCGGCAGCAATCTGGGGGCCTTGAGCCTGCAGGTGGACATGCTGGCCTACCAGCCCACGTTGGCCAAGGAGTTGTTTGTCTTCGACGAGAAGGCCCAGCGCCTACAACCGCTCATGGGCCGCCTCAAGGTGTACGAAATTGGCGGGCGCGACATTTTCGAGCATGTGCAGGAATCGGCCCGAGCCGCCGCCGCTGCGGGCACCGTGGCCACCGAGGGCGATGCACCGCAGGAGGAGCAGGTGCAAGGCCCCTCCTCCGGCCCGGACACTGAGTTGGATCTGCGCGATGCCTTTGCCCACCCCACTGAACTGGCCTCGGCCATGCCCGAGGCAGCACCAGAGGCGTCCACCGCGCCCCAGCAGCCCGAGCCGCTGACGGATGCCCCTCTGGAGGGGCTGGGCGCCACCCAGGCAGCCCCGGCTCAGTCACAGCCGGACAACGCCATTGACGACGAGCTGTTGGACGTGTTCCTGGAAGAAGCGCACGAGGTGCTGGACAACGGCCGTCAATCGTTGGCACAACTGGCCAATGCGCCGCAGGACGTGGAGCAGCAAACCATTCTGCGCCGGGCCTTCCACACCCTCAAGGGCAGCTCGCGCATGGTCGGGCTGGAGACTTTTGGCGAAGCTGCCTGGGCCATGGAGCAGGTGATGAACGGCTGGTTGGCCGAGCAAAAACCCTTCAATCCGCAGCTGCACCAGCTTTGTTCCGAAGCGTTGGACGTCATGGCCCAGTGGGTGCAGGCCATCGCCGCGCGCGCCGATACCTCGGCATGGCATTCGACGGCATTCGAGCAATCGGCCCAGGCCATGCGCAGCACCGGCGCTTACGTCCCATTGCAGCCGGCCGGCCTGGCGCAGGAAGGCGCTACACAAGCCCAGGCGCTGACTGCTGCCGATTCGAGCACAGCTGAAGCGCTGCAGGCGCAGCCAGACATGGGCCTGGCCGAAGCCATGGAGATGACCGACCAGCCAGAGGCTGTGGCCGACCAGGCTGAGCCAGCCCAGCAGGCTGTTTCAGAGGACGCTCAAGCGCCTGCCAAGACCATGGAATGGGACATGGATGCGCTGGCCCTGGATCTGCAACCTTTTGATGATGCGGCCGCTAGTGCTGTTGACAGCGCCCAGGGAGATGCCAAGGCCCCAGCGCTTACAGAGGTGGGCGCCGAAGACGGCGACTGGACATCGGGCCTGCAATCCGAGCTGCAGCCTATCGAGGCCAGCCCGATGGCAGACGATGCGCAGGCGCCCCAAGCTCATGCAGGTGAAGACGCTGCTGTGGCCCAGGAAATCAGTGACTCCCGCTTGGCTGAGGCCTTCATGGAGCTGGACAAGGATTGGGCTTCGCTGGAGCCCAAGGGCGAACCAGAGGCCGAAGCTGTGCAAGCCAGCGCCGCACCGGACTTCAGCGCCGAAGACGACAATCACCTGGTCAACGCCATCCTGGCCTTGGATGGCGTGGAGCCGTCGCAGCCGGAAGAACTCTCGCGGGATGTCGACGAGGCATCACTAGAGCAGGTCGGCAGTGAAACATGCCGGCAAGGTTTGCCAGAACTCGAAGAAGAGAAAATCGAGCAGCTACTGCAACAGCCGGAGCAAGCGGCGCAGGAGTCGCTGGCCCAGGACGAAGAAGCCTTGCTCGCGGCCCTGGTGCAGCAGGATGCGCCGCTTGAGGCGCAGCGGGCGATAGACGCGCCAGAGCTTGACATTCCCGATGAGGCGCAGGCCGAATCGTTGGCCAGCATGGTGTTCGATGCGCCGCTGGATTGGCAAACCCCTGCTGCCGAGCCCTCCGTCGAACCCGTGGCCGACGGCAGCGCCGCCGGCGAGGAGGACAGCGAAGCCACCGAGGAGCCAGCGCAACAGCCCGATGACTTGCAGGCTACGGAAACCCTGCTTGATGAGCTCGACAGCAGCATTTCCGTCTCGCAGGAGGATGCCGAGCGCTGGGGCATTGGCTTCAAGGACACGGAGATCGTCGATCCCGTCCAGAACGCGCGCAACCTGGCCGACGAAAAGGCCGATGAGCACGTGCAGCACATTGACTTCAGCGGCGATGCCGCACTGCTGAGTGATCTGGATGCCCTGGTCACCTCCATGCAGGATCTGCCGCAGCTGGAACCGGTGCAGCCGATGCTGCAGCAGCCTGGCGAGTCGGACGCACCCGAGCAAAGCCAGGAGGTGGCCCCGCCCGCCGCAGCGCCTGCGGCCTCGGTGCAGCAAATGGCCCGTACCGCCAAGGAATACATCGACTTGGGCCAGCAGAACGAGGCCACGCACTGGATGCTGCAGGCCCTGCAGCTGACCCAAGAGCTGGATGCAGAGTTGGCCGCCTGGGCCAGCCACCCTGGGCAGCACCTGCTGTCGCCGCGCGTGGTGGGCAAAGGCAACCGCTTGGCGGCCACGGGCTCGCTGTTCAAGACCGATGCCAGCTTTGGCCAGCTGCTTCAGCAGATTGCGTCGCATCTGGCCCAGTTGAGCGTGCATGGCGCCCCCAACCGGGAGTGGGTGCGCAGCGTGCTCTCCAACAGCCTGCAGGCCGTGCAGGTGGCGCTCGATGAAATTGCCGCTGGCGTGGGCAACGGCACAATTGCGCCGCAGGAGTTCGAGCAGCTCAATGAATTGGAATGGGGCGGCGACGCGGCGCGCACGATGCTGGCCGCAGCCCCCGCGCCCGAGCCGGTCGCCGCGCAGCAGCCCGCGCCGCAGCAGGCCGAGGCACCAGCGCCAGCGGCCGACCGCGTGGATCCAGACCTGTTCCCGATCTTCGAGGAAGAAGCCATCGAATTGCTGCCGCGCCTGATTGGCGCGCTGCGCCGTTGGTCGGGCGAGCCGCAATCGTTCGAGGCGCGCAGCGAGGCCTTGCGCGTGCTGCACACCCTCAAAGGCAGCTCACGCCTGGCCGGAGCGCGCCAGATCGGTGAAATGGCGCACCGATTCGAGTCGGAAATCGAAGTGCTGGAAGCCCGCGCTGAGAGCGCTGAGGCCATCGTCGCGCTGCTGGCGCGCTACGATGAATTGCAGGACGCGTTCGATGTACTGCGCCAGTCGGCCATGGGCCAGCTGCATGGGACGCCCGCTGCGGTGGTGGCCCAGCCGGCGCAACCGGCAGCGGGCAAGGTCGAGGATGTGACTGGACCAGAGCACCGCATTGCCGATCCTCAAAGCCCGGCAATCCCCTCCTGGCAGGCCTCGGAGCATGGCGCGCTGCCCGCAAGCGCGCAGGACAAGGTGGCGGCGACGGCCAAAGGGCAGCCATCAGCGGGCCGGCCCGCTGCCAGCGAACGCCTGGCGGCACCCTATGCGCTGACGCTGGGCGCCTCCTTCGGTGATCGCCTGCCTGGGCCCACGCCGCTGGTCATTCAGCCCAACACCAAACGCCATCAGCTGGTGCGCGTGCGCAGCACGCACATCGACCGGCTCATCAACCAAGCCGGCGAAATCCAGATTTCGCGCAGCCGGGCCGAATCGCGCCTGCGCCAACTCAACGCGGCGCTGGAAGGCATGACGGTGGATCTTGATCGCCTGCGCCAGCAGTTGCGTGAGCTTGAGGGTCAGACCGAGTCGCAAATGCAATCGCGCCTGGCGCTGGGCAAGGAAAGCGCCAACTTTGACCCGCTGGAGCTTGACCGCTTTACCCGCGTGCAGGAGCTCACGCGCATGATGGCCGAAACCGTCAACGACGTGGCCACCGTGCAGCGCACTTTGCAGGCGGCCATGGTCGGCACCGAGGACGACCTGGTGGCGCAAGAGCGCAAGGGCCGCGAGCTGCAGCGCGACTTGCTGCACACGCGCATGGTGGAGTTCGACAGCGTGGCCGAACGCCTGCACGCCGTGGTGCGCCAGGCCAGCGCCGATACCGGAAAACAGGCTGAGCTAGTGATTGAAAACGGCTCCATTGAAATGGACCGCGTGCTGCTCGAGCGCATGATGGGCAGCTTCGAGCACATTCTGCGCAACTGCGTGGACCACGGCATCGAGGCCCCAGCCGAGCGTGAACAGCGCGGCAAGGCGCGCATGGGGCGCGTGACCCTGACGGTCAGCCACGAAGGCAACGACGTGGCGATCACCTTCAAGGACGATGGCGCGGGCCTGGATCTGAAAGCCATTCAGCGCAAGGCCATTGAACGCGGCCTGCTGGGCCAGGGCCAAATCATCTCGGACAAGGAAATTGCCGGCCTGATCTTCATGCCCGGCCTGACCACGGCGCAAGGGCTGACGGGCATTTCCGGCCGGGGCATCGGCATGGACGTGGTGCGTGTGGATGTCAGCTCCCTGGGGGGGCGCATCGAAACCAGCACCGAGCAAGGCCAGGGCACGACCTTCCGCCTGATCATGCCGCTGACGACCGCTGTCACCCAGGTCATGCTGGTACGCGCTGGCACGATGACGGTGGGCATGCCCGCCAACCTGGTGGACGGCATCGAGCGCGTGCGCCACGACGAACTGATGCGCGGCTACCAGCGCGGCAAGATCGAGATTGATGGCAAGCGCGTGCAGTTCTACTGGTCTGGCGCCATGCTGCATTACAGCCCACGCTCCAAGGAGCTGGACAACAAGGTCTACCCCGTGGTGCTGGTGCGCAGCGCCGCGCAGGTGGTGGCCGTGCACGTGGATGAGGTGCTGGGCAACCAGGAAGTGGTGGTGAAGAACTTGGGGCCGCAGCTTTCGGCCCTGCCGGGCTTGGCGGGCATGTCGGTGCTGGCCTCGGGTGCGGTGCTGCTGATCTACAACTTCATCGCCCTGGCCAGCGTGTACGGCGCGGCTGCGCAAGCGCTGCAGCGTGAGGATGCGCAAGCCGCCGAGCAGCAACTGGCAGGCGCAGGCCTGTTGCACAGCGAGCAAGATGGTGAGGCGCAAACCCCGCTGGTGCTGGTGGTGGACGATTCCATCACGGTGCGCCGCGTCACCCAGCGCCTGCTCAAGCGCGAAGGCTACCGCGTGGCCCTGGCGGCCAATGGCGCGCAGGCGCTGGAAATGCTGCAAGGCGAGCGGCCCATCGTCGTGCTGTCGGACATTGAAATGCCACAGATGGACGGCTTCGAGCTGCTGGAGCACATTCGCGCCGACGCCCGCATTGCCGATCTGCCAGTCATCATCATCACCTCGCGCACGGCACAAAAACACCGCGAACACGCCATTGAGCTGGGTGCCAACCACTACCTGGGCAAGCCCTACTCCGATGCCGAACTGCTCGCCCTGGTGGGGCAGTATGCGGACGCCATGCAAATGCAAAGCTGAGCGCTGCCATGCTGTTCAACCCTACGCAGGAGCAGGTGCGCCGCTTTTTTTGCGGCGTGTACGCCAAAAGCCAGGCCGGTGAGCCCTTGCAGGCCATCGAAACCCTGGCCGCCCTGTGGATCGCCGAGCACCCTGAGTACCACGCAGACCTGGCCGACGTCGAAGCTGCCATCGCGCGCAGCTACGACGCCTCTCGCGATGGGCGCAGCAACCCCTTTTTGCATTTGTCCATGCACCTGTCCATCAGCGAGCAATGCAGCATCGACCAGCCTGCAGGCATCCGCCAGGCCGTGGAGTTGCTGGCCAGCCGCATGGACTCCTTGCACGAAGCCCATCACGAAGTCATGGACTGCTTGCAAGACATGCTCTGGCAAAGCCAAACCAATCAGCGCCCACCCGACGCCGCAGCCTATGTGCAAGCCGTGCAGCAACGCGCGACGCGCCGGCTCGGACAGAACCTGCCGCGTTAAGACGAAGAGGCCTTAGCCGACAGCTAAGTTATAGATGCATGGCTGCGCACCAACCGGCGGCATGAACCAAGCAGCGACCCCGGCAACCCGGTCGGTACCCAAGCGCAGCAAAGAAGTGGCGAAGTGTTCAACACGATGCAGTGATCCTCATACAAAAGGATTTTGTTGAACAGTTGACAATTTGTTGTTGTTCTGCAAGAATCGCTCAAACGGGTTTGAAGTGTGTTTCCTTAGCTAAGAAGGCGCTTCGATACGAATCGAGAAGGCTTGTCTGATCTGCCCTCATCAGTAGCGGAACTTTGAGTTCCGTATGGAGTCGATGGAAAGTGGCAGGCTTTCGATGATTGTTTTTGGCTGCGAGGCTTCCAGGCAACGCCTGGCTGACGACTCCCTTGGTGCTTCTCCTCCCTCACTCTCTATCTTCACCCTGGGTAGCCTCGCAGCCTTTTCTTTTCCAGTTGTAGCGCGCTTTCGAGCGCGCTTTTTTGTGCCTGCGCTGTCTGTGGCAAGGGTTTGCACGCACTACCATTGCATCTCTCAATCAAAGCATTGCGACCGTCATACATGCCGGCCTTGGCAGCCGATGTCTGTGTTCACTGCGTCTGCCATTTTTGTTGAAAAACTGAGGTCACAAGCCCTGAAATGGTCTTCACGCGGCGCACAGCCTGAAATCAGTCGCATGTGCCTCGCTTGAATTGGGCGCTTTGAGTACAGCTTTCATTCTTGGCACACGACGTGTAGGGCTTGCGTATGAATCTCCACCAATTTCGTTTTGTTCAAGAAGCGGTTCGGCGCAATTTGAATCTGACTGAAGCGGCCAAGGCTTTGCACACTTCGCAGCCCGGTGTTTCCAAGGCCATCATCGAGTTGGAAGATGAACTTGGGATTGAGATATTCGCGCGCCATGGCAAGCGACTCAAGCGTGTGACTGAGCCTGGCCGGCATGTGCTTGCCAGCATCGAGATCATTTTGCGTGAGGTGGGCAATCTCAAACGTATCGGTAAGGATTTCAGCACGCAAGACTCGGGCACGCTGCGCATTGCCACCACCCATACGCAGGCGCGCTATGTCTTGCCTGAGCCAGTGGCGCGCTTCCGTGCGCAATTTCCCAAAGTCAACATCAGTCTGCACCAGGCTACGCCGCACGAAGTGGCTAGCCTGATTTTGAATGAAGCGGTGGACATCGGCATGGCAACCGAATCGCTGGCCGATTATGAAGATTTGGTCACTATGCCCTGTTATGAGTGGCAGCACGTGCTGATTTTTCCGCCCCAGCACCCGTTGGCGCATAAGCCGCGCATCACGCTGGAAGACATTGCCAGTGAACCATTGATTACCTATCACCCGTCATTTACCGGGCGCGGCCGCATTGACCGTGCATTTGCGCGCCGCAATCTCAAGCCCAACATTGTGTTAGAGGCCATCGATTCGGATGTGATTCGCACCTATGTTGGCCTGGGTTTGGGCGTGGGCATCGTGGCAGAAATGGCCGTACAGGGTGAGTTGCTGGGACACCTGCAAGCCCGGTCGATGGGGGATTTGTTTGGCATGAACATGGCGCGGGTGGCATTCAAAAAGGGGGCATATTTGCGCCAATTCGTTTATCGCTTTGCCGAGCTCATCAGCCCACGCTTGAGTCGTGAGCAGGTCCAGCTGGCCATGAGTGGGCGCGAGAGCGATTACGAGCTGTAGTCAAAGGGCGCTCTTTGGGGCGTAGCTCTTGTCCTGATCGGTTGTGGCTTGCCATGCTTGGCGGGCCCACACGCTCGCTATTCAAAGAGCGGCAGGCTGGCCGATGCTGGCGGCCGAGACTTGCTTTTTGCCCAGATAGGCTTCGATGACTTGCGGGTGGTTGGCCACTTCCTGCGCCGGGCCGTGCAGGGTGATGGCGCCCAGCTCCAGCACGTAGGCGTAGCGGGCGGCGCGCAGGGCGGCGCGGGAGTTTTGCTCCACCAGCAAGATGCCCAGGCCCTGGGTGCGCAGGTCTTCGATGATGGCAAAGACTTCGTTCATGATTTTGGGCGCCAGGCCCAGCGATGGCTCGTCGAGCATGAGCGCGCGCGGGCGGCTCATGAGCGCGCGGCCGATGACAAGCATTTGCCGCTCGCCGCCGGACATGGTGCCCGCAGGCTGCTTGCGCCGCTCTTTCAGGCGCGGGAACAGGGCAAAGATCTCTTGCAGCAGGGCCTGGCGCTGGGCCGCGCCCTGGTGGCGCAGCAGGTAGCTGCCGAGGATGAGGTTGTCCTCCACGCTCATGCTGGCAAACAGCTCGCGCGTCTCGGGCACCAGCGCCAGGCCGCGTTTGACGCGCTGCTCCAGCGGCAGGGCCGAGACATCCTGCCCGGCAATGCGCACCGTGCCGCTGGCGTTGCCGTTGGCGGGCAGGCAGCCCATGAGGGCGTTGAGCAGCGAGGATTTGCCCGCGCCGTTGGGGCCGATGACACACACCAGCTCGCCCTGGCCCAGTTGCAGCTGGGCGCCCAGCAAGGCGGCGCTTTTGCCGTAGCGCACGTGCAGGTTCTCCACGGCCAGCAACGGCGCGGCGGATACGGCTGGCGCGGCGGATGTGGGGGCTTGGTGGGCGTGGCTCATGCGCTGGCTCCTTCTGGGCGGCTGGCGGTTGGGGTGGCGGCGGTTGCTGTGTCTGCCGCGTCGGCTTGGGGGCTTTCCGGTGCGGTTTCCCCGTCGATCTCCACGCCGCCGAGGTAGGCGCGCAGCACGGCGGGGTCGTTGCGGATCTCCTCGGGCTTGCCCTGGGCGATGCGGCTGCCGAATTCCATGACGACGATGCGGTCCATCAGGCCCATGATGAAGTCCATGTCGTGCTCGACGATGAGCACGGCCATGCCTTCGCTGCGCAATTGCGTCAGCAGCCGCGCCAGGGCTTGCTTTTCTTGCAGGCGCAGGCCGGCGGCAGGCTCGTCCAGCAGCAACAGCATGGGGTCGGTGCACAGGGCGCGGGCGATTTCCACAATGCGTTGCTGGCCCAGGGCCAGGCTGCCCGCGCTTTGGTGCATCACGTCTTGCAGGCCCACGCGCTGGATTTGCCAGGCGGCCAGGCCCAGCAGGGCGGCTTCCTCATGGCGATCGGCCCGGATGGACGCGCCCAGCATGCTGGTTTTGCCGCGCAGATAGGCGCCGATGGCGACGTTTTCCAGCACGCTCATCTCCGGCATCAGGCGCACGTGCTGGAAGGTGCGGCCAATGCCGTGGCGCACGATTTCACGCGCGGGCAGGGCGTCGATGCGCTGGCCCAGGAAGCGGATTTCGCCGCTGGTGGCAGGCAGCACGCCGGTGATGAGGTTGAACATGGTGGATTTGCCCGCGCCATTGGGGCCAATGAGGGCTACCAGCTCGCCCGCGCGCACCTCGAAGCTCATGTCGTTGACGGCCACCAGACCGCCAAACTGCTTGCGCGCCTGCTGCACCGACAGCAGCGGCTGCCCGGCGGCAGGCTTGCTGCGCGAGGGCAGGGCTGGCTCGGTCTGCACCGGGCCGATGGCGTGCGCCAGGCGCGCGGCGGGCCGCCAGCGCGCGGGCAGCCGCCCCACCAGCGCAGGCCACAGGCCGCGCGCCGAGCGTTGCAGCGCCAGCACGATGATGGCGCCAAAGACCACCAGCTCCAGATTGCCCACGGAGCCAAAGAGCTTGGGCGCCCAATCCTGCAAAAAGCTCTTGAGCATGGTCAACGCCGTGGCCCCGACGATAGCCCCCCACAGGCTGGAGAGGCCGCCCACCACGGCCATGAACAGGTACTCGATGCCGGTGTTCAGCCCGAATGGCGTGGCGTTGATGGCGCGCTGCAAATGGGCGTAAAGCCAGCCGGCAATGGCGGCCATCAAGGCGGAGCAGACAAAAGTCCACAGCCGGTAGCTGGGCGTGTTGGCGCCCATGGCTTCGGCCATGCCTGCGCCGCCGTTGAGGGCGCGGATGATGCGACCGGGGCGTGAATCGAGCAGGTTGCTCACCAGCAGCAAAAACAGCGCCACCACCATCCAGATGGGGATGAGCATGGCGCGCGGCGAGTCCAGCGCCACGCCCAGCAGGTCGATGGGGGGGATGCCGCTGATGCCGTCGTACTTGCCCAGAATTTCCAGTGTGCCGAACAGGTAATAGATCGACAGCGCCCAGGCAATGGTGGCAATGGGCAGGAAGTGGCCCGAGAGGCGCACCGTCAGCGCGCCAATGGCAATGGCCGATACGCCTGCAATGGCCATGCCCGCCAGCAAGCCCAGCCAGGGCGAGAGGGCGTAATGCGTGCTCAGCACGGCGGTGGTGTAAGCGCCAATACCCACGAACGCGGCCTGGCCGAAGGAGGTCATGCCCGCCATGCCGGTGAGCAGCACCAGCCCCAGCACGACCAGGGCGGCGATGCCGACGTAGCCGCCGATGGTGTACCAGTAAGGTGGCACGGGCAGCCAGGGCAGCAGCGCAATCCAGCCGAAAAAAGCCGCGATGGCCAGGCGATCGATGCGCAGGAGGCTGCGCGCCGGGCTTTGCGGCGCTGAAAGGGGGGTAGAAGGTGGCACAGCAGGGGGGGCGGAAGAGGTCATGCGATCCATCTCAATGCTCCTCCGAATGCGGGTTTTGCAGGGAGCGCCAGACCAGCACGGGAATGATCAGCGTGAAGACGATGACCTCCTTGTACGCGCTGGCCCAGAATGAGCCAAAGCTCTCCACCAGCCCTACCAGCACCGAGCCGACCCAGGCCAGCGGATAGCTGGAGAGCGCGCCCACCATGGCTGCCACAAAGCCTTTGAGGGCGATGAGAAAGCCCGTGTCGTATTGCATCGTGGTCAGCGGCCCGGCCAGCACGCCCGCCAGCACGGCCATCAGCGTGGCCAGCGTGAAGGCGATGGCGCCCGATTGCGCTGGGGCAATGCCCATCAGCCGTGCGCCGGTGCGGTTGATGGCGGTGGCGCGCAGTGCCTTGCCGGTGAGGGTGTGCTCGAAAATCAGGTACAGCGCCACGATCATCGTCATGGAAGCTGCAATCACCAGCAGGCCCTGGCCGGAAATGCTCACCGCGCCCAGTTGCCATTGCCATTGGCTGAGCGCCTCGCTGCGCGCGCCCTCGGGGCCCAGCACCAGCAGGCCCAGGCCCAGCAGCATGAAGTGCACGCCCACGGCAATGATGAGCAGCACCAGGGTGGAGGCCTCGGCCGCCGGCTGGAAGGCCAGCCGGTACAGCATTGGCCCCATGGGCACCACCAAAAGCGCCGTCAGCAGCAGTTGCGCGGGCAGGCCGCTTTGGCCCAGGCTGGTGTGCGCCAGCAGCGCCCAGGCCAGCAGCGGCAGGCCGAGGTTGAAGGCGGCGCTGCGGCCCAGGTTGGCTGCGCTGCGCTGGGTGCCTGCGCGCAGCCGCCACAGGGTGACGGCGGCGTCCACGGCAAAGGTCAGCATGCCCAGACCCAGCAGCAGCCACAGCACGCCGGGCACTACGCCTTCCTGCAATTGCGCCATGGCAATGGCAGCAAAGGCAATCAGCTCGCCATGCGCCACGAAGATGACGCGGGTGACGGAAAAAATCAGGATCAAGGCCATGCCCACCAGCGCATACACCGCGCCATTGGTCAGGCCGTCCTGCAACAAAATGGATGCGATTGAAAAGTCCATTCGGTGCTCCTTGCCGCCTGCGCTCAGGCTTTCTGGAAAACAAAGGCATCGCTGAAAAAGCGCTCTGGCGCCAGCCCGGCTTGCACAAAGCTCTGGCGCGCGGCCTCGACCATCAAGGGGTTGCCGCAGGCATAGACCTCAAAGCGCGAGAGGTCAGGCCAATCCTCCAGCACCGCCTGGTGCACCAGGCCGCGGCGGCCGCTCTCTTGCGGCGGCGCGTCGGAGAACACGGGCACCACGCGCACGCCGGGGTAGCGCGTCTGCCAACTGGCCTCATCGCCCAGCGCGTACAAATCCTGGCGCTGGCGCCCGCCCCAATACAGCACGGCACCGCGCCGGGCCAGCTCGTCCAGGTGGGTGTGCAGAAAAGAGGCAATGGGCGCATAGCCCGTGCCGGAGGCCAGCAGCAGCACGGGCGCGTCGCCGCCTTGCAGCGTGAAGGAGCCAAACGGCCCCTCGATGCGCAGCATGTCGCGGGGCTTGAGCGCGTCGTAGGCGTGGGGCGAGAAGCGTCCGCCCTCGATGCGGCGGATGTGCCATTCGATCTCGCCCTTGTCGTTGGGCGCGTTGGCCATGGAGTAGCAGCGGCGGCTGCCGTCCTTGAGGATGAGGTCGGCGTACTGCCCGGCCTCAAAGCCCCAGCCCGTGGCCGGGGGCACCTGGGCCTTGACGACGACCACGTCGGCGCTGACGCGCTCGACCTGTTGCACGCGCGCCAGCGCCTTGACGATGCGCCGACCCGGCTCGGCGGGCACGCCAGGGGCGTCCAGCGTCATGTCCGAATCGGGCACGGCCTGGCAGGCCAGGAACTGCCCGGGCGCCAGGCTTTGCAAGGTGGCAGCGTCGGCCTCGCCCTTGCCTTCGTCCGCACTGCGGTAATGAAACTGGCCGGCGAGCACCGGCATGGCGCAACTGCCGCAACTGCCCGTGCGGCAGCTATGGGGCAGCCAGTAGCCCGCCTCGGCGGCGGCCTCCAGCACGGTTTGGTCTGCGCGGCAGCTGAACTGGCCGCCCGCTGGCTCCAGCCGGATGTGGTGGATGGGTGCCTCGCTCATGGCCTTACCCCGCTTCGCTCATGACGGGGATGATGGGGTCGCGGTCATGGGCTTGTTGCTTGAGCAAGTCCAGCGCCACATCCACGATCATGTCCTCCTGGCCGCCCACCATGCGGCGGCGGCCCAGCTCCACCAGGATGTCCACGGTTTTGAGGCCGTATTTGGCCGCGGCTGCTTCGCTGTGGCGCAAAAAGGAGCTGTACACGCCCGCGTAGCCCAGCGCCAGGGTTTCGCGGTCCACGCGCACGGGGCGGTCTTGCAGCGGGCGAACGATGTCGTCGGCAGCATCCATCAGGCGGTACAGGTCGCAGCCGTGGTGCCAGCCCATGCGCTCGGCAGCGGCGATGAAAACTTCCAGCGGCGCATTGCCCGCGCCTGCGCCCATGCCCGCCAGGCTGGCGTCCACGCGCTCGCAGCCTTCTTCCACGGCGACGATGGAGTTGGCCACGCCCAGGCTGAGGTTGTGGTGGGCGTGGATGCCCACTTGCGTCTCTGGCTTGAGCGTGTCCTTGAAGGCGCGGATGCGCTCGCGCACGCCGTTCATGGTCAGCGCGCCGCCGGAATCGACCACGTAGCACACGGTGGCGCCGTAGCTCTCCATCAGCTTGGCCTGCTCGGCCAGACCCTGGGGCGTTTGCATGTGGCTCATCATCAGAAAGCCCACTGCCTCCATGCCCAGGTGGCATGCGTATTCGATGTGCTGGCGCGCCACGTCGGCCTCGGTGCAGTGGGTGGCCACGCGCACGATGCGCGCGCCCGCGTCGTAGGCGGCCTTGAGGTCGTGCACGGTGCCAATGCCCGGCAGCAGCAAAGTGGCGATCTTGGCGTGTTGCACCACGCTGGCAACGGCCTCGATCCATTCCAGATCGGTGTGCGCGCCAAAGCCGTAATTGAAGCTGCCGCCTTGCAGGCCGTCGCCGTGGGCCACTTCGATGGAATCGACCTTGGCTGCATCCAGCGCGCGGGCGATTTGCTGGGCTTGCGCCACGCTGTATTGGTGGCGGATGGCGTGGCTGCCATCGCGCAAGGTGACGTCGGAAATATAGATTTTCGTGCCGCTGTTCATGGGGCGGATCTCCTGATGATGTGGGGCTGATGGGGAGGCCTGCCTGCCGGCAGGGGTGGGGGCAGGCCTTCAGTCGTTCAGAGGGGGCGCTCAGCCGTTGAGGCGGCTCAGGCTGCGCGGGCTTCAAGCGGCGCGGGCCATTTGCCGCGCCATGCGCTGGGCGATGTTCAGCCCGGCGCTGGTCATGATGTCCAGGTTGCCGGCGTAGGCAGGCAGGTAATGGGCTGCGCCCTCGACTTCCAGAAAGATGGAGGTTTTCAGGCCCGAGAGCGCCTGCCCCACACCGGGGATGCGCAGGTCTTTGACGCGGTCGAACTGCACGCGCTGCTTGAGGCGGTAGCCGGGCACGTACTGCTGCATGGCCTCGACCTGCTGCTGCACCGATTCGGCGATGCGGTCTTCATCGGCCTCGTCGCTGAGGGTGTAAACCGTGTCGCGCATGATCAACGGCGGCTCGGCCGGGTTGAGGATGATGATGGCCTTGCCCTTGGCCGCGCCGCCCACGGCCTCGATGGCGCGGGAGGTGGTTTCGGTGAACTCGTCGATGTTGGCGCGTGTGCCTGGCCCAGCACTCTTGCTGGCGATGGAGGCCACGATCTCGCCGTAATGCACGCGGGCTACGCGGCTGACGGCGGCGACCATGGGGATGGTGGCCTGGCCGCCGCAGGTGACCATGTTGACGTTGGGCGCGTCCAGGTGCGCATCGCCATTGACGGCGGGTACGCAGTACGGCCCGATGGCCGCTGGCGTGAGGTCGATGACGCGAATGCCCGGCTTGGCGCGGCGCAGCGCGGCATCGTTTTCCACATGGGCGGCGGCGCTGGTGGCGTCGAAGACGAAGTCGATGTCGGCAAAGTCCGGGTGGGCGATCAGCCCCTGCACGCCTTCGTGCGTGGTGGCCACGCCCATGCGCGCGGCGCGCGCCAGCCCGTCGGAGGCGGGATCGATGCCCACCATGACGCCCATTTCAATGGGGCCACCGTGGCGCATGATCTTGATCATCAAATCCGTGCCGATGTTGCCGCTGCCGATGATGGCGGCCTTGCGCGGGCGCGGTGCAGTGGGGGATGTGGTGTGGCTCATGCTTTGCTTGCCTTTTCAATGATGAGGATGTCGGGATCGGCCTTGCCGGCGTACAACCGTTCTACCTGGCTGGCGCGCCGCTCCAGGATGGCGCGCTGGTTGAGATAGCCCTTGTCGGTGATCTCGCCCGCGTCCACATCGGGCGGCTCATCCAGGATCAACAGCCGCGAGGGCGCCTGGGCGCTGCCTGCGCCTTCGTCGTGCAGGCGTTGCAAGCCTGCGCGCAAATCGCGCTCCAGTGTTTCGCGCGGCACGTTGTGTGCAGCCGGGGTGAGAAAGACCATCAGCCCCACGGCTTCGCGGTTGTGGCCGGTGACGACCACGTCTTGCACATGCGGGGCCATGGCGCCGATGGCGCGCACGCGCAAGGGGCCGACGGAAACCCAGGTGCCGCTGGAGAGCTTGAAGTCTTCGGCTACGCGCCCGTCGAACACGATGCCGCTGGCGGGGTTGCCCGGCTCGGCGAACAAACCGGCGTCGCCGATTTTGTAAAAGCCTTCTTCGTCAAAGGCTTGCTGCGTCAGCTCGGGGGCGTGCAAATAGCCGGGGAAGACCGATGCGCCGCGCACGCGCATTTCCATCTTCTTGCCGTTGGGCACGAACTTCAGCTCCATGCCGGGCACGGGCAGGCCGATGCAGCCCGCGCGCTCGGTGCGCCAATGCAGTGTGGTGATGACGGGGGCAGTCTCGGTCGCGCCCCAGGCAGAGGTAAACCACACGCGCCGCCCGACAGCCCGCTGGGAGATGGCCTCGATGCGCTCCCAGGTGGAGGCCGATAACGCCGCACCGGCGTAGAACATCACTTGCAGCCGCTCGAAGAACTGGCGCGCCAGCTCCTCGTTTTGCTCCAGCAGTGGCGCCAGGGCGTCAAAGCCGCGTGGCACGTTGAAGTACATGGTGGGCTGCACATCGCAGAGGTTGCGCACCGATTTCTCCAGCAGGCCCGGCAGCGGGCGGCCTTCATCGATGTAGAGCGAGCCGCCATGCGCCAGCACCATGTTGAAGTTGTGGTTGGTGCCAAAGGTGTGGCTCCAGGGAAGCCAGTCCACCACCAGCGGCGGCTGCTCGTGCAGGAACGGCCAGACCTGGGCAATGGCCGCCTGGTTGGCGCACAGCATGCGGTGGGTGTTGATGACGGCCTTGGGGATGCCGGTGGAGCCGGAAGTCAGCAGGTATTTGGCGTGGTCTTCGGGGCGGATGCGTGCGAAGTGCTCGGCCACGGCGGGCGTTTCGCGCGTATCCAGCAGCGACTGGAAGCTGTGCGCGCCGGGAATGGCGTCCGCGCCGGTGGTAAAGACTTTGGGCACATCGGGTGCAGCCTCGACCGACCGGGGGCCGTACACGCTGGCATCGGCGGCGTAAATCAGCGCCGGGCGCACCAGCGCCAGCATTTGCTGCAAGCGAGAGGCGTCTTTGGCCAGCCTGGTGTAGGCGCTGGAGATGGTGCAAAACGGCCGGCCGATGTGCATGGCTGCCAGCATCAGCAGGGCGTGATCCACGCTGTTGTCCGACAGCGCCACCACGGGTTGGCCTGCGGGCAAGTCCATGTCCAGCAGCGCCTGGGCAATGGCCCCTACGCTTTGGCGCACCTGGCGGTAATTGAGGCGACGCCATTGGCCATCGGCATCGCGCTCGGCCAGAAAAGTGTGTTCGGGGCGCTGGGCGGCCCAGTGTTCAAGCCAATCGCCAATGCAGCGCGCTGGCTCGGCCAGCGACATGGGCGAGCGCAGCACGAACGATCCGGCGCCTTTGGCCTGCACATGCACGTTTTGAGGGGCGAGTTGGCCCTGGGCGGCGAAAAAATCGCGCCCTGCAACGGGTGGGTTTTGCATGGTTTTCCCCTTTACTTGAGCAGCTTCCAGGCGCCTTGATCGACTTGCAGCAGCACGCGCGAGCGCGCGTCAAAGCCCGAGTGGTTGCCTTCGGACATGTTGATCACGCCGTGCGTGACGGGCAGCTCGCTGGTTTGCTCCAGCGCCTCGCGCAGCGCCTGGCGGAACTGGGGCGTGCCAGGCTGGGTGTTGGCTGCGGCTTTGGCGACGGCGTGGTCGAGCAGCAAATAGGCATCCCAGGCATAGGCGCCAAAGTTGTTGCGGCTGCCAGCGCCGTGCTTGTCCTCGTAAAGCTTGACGTAAGCCGCGCCTGCGGCCTTGCTGGGATGGGCATCGTCCAGTTGCTCGACCACCAGCACCGGGCCGGAGGGCAGGATGGCGCCCTGGCTGGATTTGCCTGCCACGCGCAGGTAGTCGTTGTTGGCAATGCCGTGGGTCTGGTAGATCTGCCCTTTGTAGCCGCGTTCATGCAGCGCGCGCATGGGCAGGGAGGCGGGGCTGCCGCTGGCACCGATGAGCACGGCATCGGGGCGCGCGGCGCTGATCTTGAGCGCCTGGGCGGTCACGGAGGTGTCGTTGCGGCCATAGCGCTCGCTGGCGGTGATTTTGAAGTCGCCCGCTTTTTCGCGCGCTTGCAGCGCCTTGAGCCAGGCTTCACCCCAGGCATCGGCAAAGCCGATGAAGGCGACGGTTTTCACGCCCTTGGCTTTCATGTCGTCGAAGATGGCACCGCCCATCACGTCCACCGATTGCGGTAGCGGAAATACCCAGGGCAGTTGTGCGGCCTTGGGTTCAAAGGGGGCCAGGGCGATTTGCGGCGTCTGGCTTTGGGCGGCCACTTCGGCAATGGCCAGCGAGGGCGGCACGGCCGAAGAGCCGATGATGACGTCGGCCTTGTCGCTTTCGACCAGGCGGCGCGCGTTTTTGGCTGCTTGAGAAGGGTCGGTGGCGTCGTCGAGCACGACGTATTTCACCGGCAGGCCGCCCAGGGTGGCGGGCAGCAGCTCAATGCTTTGTTTTTCCGGGATGCCCAGCGAGGCGGCCGGGCCGGTGCTGCTGACCGATACGCCTACGGTGACGGGGGTTTGCGCCAAAGCTGCTCCAGCGGCCAGGCATGCGGCGGCCGCAGCCGCGATCCATGTGCGACGTTTCATCGTTGTCTCCTGCGGGGTTTTCAGAGGTTGTTGCCTGAAAGGGTCTCAGGCGCTTTCAATACAAACCAAAGGAAATTCAGGCATTTGACTGACTTGCCGAAAAAGGCTTGTTTGTTTTCCTTTTGATTTGTAATTTCTCGGGGCTTGGCCCCCGGCGGCGGGCGCGCTTATTCCAGGTAACAGCGCACGCGGCCCAGGCCGCCGATGTCCAGATCCAGGTGCTGGCCCGCTTGCAGCGGCGTCATCGGCCCCAGCGCGCCGGAGAGCACCACGTCGCCCGCCTTGAGCGGCTGGCCCAGCGCGGCCATGGTGTGCGCCAGCCAGTAGGCCGCGCGCAGCGGGTGCTGCATGCAGGCCGCGCCGCTGCCGACGCTGACGGTGTGCGCGCCCGCGCGTAGCTCCATGCCTGCGCTGGCCCAATCCAGCGCGGTGAGCGCGCGTGGCTGCGTGCCCAGCACGTACAGCCCGCAGGAGGCGTTGTCGGCCACGGTGTCCACCAAGGTGATGCGCCAGTCGCGGATGGCGCTGTCGACGATTTCCAGCGCGGGCAGGGCGTATTCCACGCAGTGCAGAAACTGTCCCCAGGACAGGTGTTCGCCACTGGCATCGCGCCCCATGACGAAGGCGATTTCGCCCTCGGCCTTGGGCTGGATGAGGCGGCCCAGCGCCAGCGTGTCGCCGTCGAGCAATTCCATGTCGGTGAACAGCACGCCGTAGTCGGGCTGGTCCACGCCCAGTTGCTGCTGCACGGCGCGCGAGGTCAGGCCGACCTTGCAGCCCGCGATGCGCCGCCCTTCGGTCAGGGCGCTCTGGGTGTTGTGGCGCGCCACGGCATAGGCGTCTTGCAGGCTGTGGATGCCGAACTGCTCGGAGATGCGCTCAATGGGCGTGCGTGTTTGTCGCGCCTGGTGCAAGGCGTCGGCCGCCTGGGTGATGGCCGCAGGTGATGCAGCCATTGCCGTGTTGGGGGAATTCGTGGAGGTGTTCATGCCGTTGCCTCTTGATGGGAATGCATTTTTTGGTAGAGCGCGCTGGCTTGCTCGCACTCTTGCGCCAGCGTGTGCAGATAGCCCGCGTGCAGCTCTTGCACGATGGCCGCTGCAGGTTGGGGCTGCTGCACGGCGCCCACGCCATGCCCGGCCGACCAGACGTGCTTCCAGGCCTTTTTGCCTGCGGCGATGTCGCCGGAGAAATCGATCCTGGCGGAGTCGATTTGCGCCGCTTCAGTTGCTTCGCTGGAGATGCCCGCGCTCTCAAGCGTCTGGCGCAGCCAGTTGGCGGGCACGCCCGAGACGGCGCTGGAGAGCACCAGATCCTCCATGGCACTTTGCGCCAGCAGCTCGCGGTAGGCCGGCTCGACCAAGCTTTCCGTGGCGGCAATGAAACGCGTGCCCGCCAGCACGAAGTCCGCCCCCAGCAACTGGGCGGCGCGGATGTCGCGCCCGGAGCTGATGGCCCCGGCCAGGCCCAGCGGCCCTTGCCAGAACTGGCGCACTTCGGCGATGAAGGCAAAGGGGTTGTACTGCCCGGTGTGGCCGCCCGCGCCCTGGGCCACGAGGATGAGCACATCGGCGCCCGCCTCGGCGGCCTTGCGCGCCAGCTTGGGGCTGATGACATCGGCGGCGACGATGCCGCCGTAGCCATGCACGGCATCGAGCACGCGCGCGGGGCTGCCCAGCGCGGTGGAGACGATGGCGGGCTGGTAGCGCTGCACCAGGGCCATTTCCTGCTCGAAGCGGTCGTAAGTGCGGTGCACGATCATGTTCATGGAGAACACGCTGCCTGGGCCGCATTGGGCCACGCCAGCGGCGGTGCGCGCCATCCATTCGTCCAGTTGCGCAATGGTGCGCGCGTTGGCAGCCGGGAAGCTGCCGGCCACGCCCGCTTGCGCGCAGGCGATGACCAGCTCAGGGCCGGAGACCAGGAACATGGGCGCGGCCATCAGCGGCAGCCGCCAGCTTTGCACCAGCTCCAGAAAGCGGCGCTGGGGCGCGCTGAGCGCTTGCAGGCGTTCGGGGGAATGGATCGTCATGGCGCACTCCCGGCGCGGGCTGTGCCGCGAATTTCCCAGCCGCCATCGCTGTGGATGATGGTGGCGGTGGTGGCTGGCGAGTTGGTGCGCGAGGCCAACAGCACGTAGTGCCCGGTGTGGTCTTGCGGCTGGGCCATGAAGCCCAGCGGCATGGCATCGGCCACGGCCTGCTCGAAGCCCGGCAGGGCCGAGAGGCGCTTGTCGTGCTTGCCCAGGCTGGCCGGGCCGCGCAGCGGCGTTTGCGTGCCGCCCGGAGCCACGGCATTGACGCGCACCAGCGGCGCCAGTTCGTAGGCCAGTTGGCGCACCAGGCCGACGCCCGCGTGCTTGGAGGCCACGTACAGCGGCCCGCCGCCGCCGGGGTAGAAGGCCGCGTTGGAGAGCGTGAAGATCATGCTGCCGCGGCTTTCGCGCAGTGCCTGCATGGCCGCGCGTGCAGCCAGCACATAGCCTTTGACGTTGACAGCGAAGATTTCGTTAAAGGCCCGATCCAGCTCCTCAAGCGAGAGCTTTTGCAGGCTGGCAAAAAAATCCCACACGCCGGCGTTGGCCACCAGGGTGTCGAGCTTGCCAAAGCGCGCCAGCGTGGCGTCCACGGCCTTCTGGTTGTCGCTGCCGCTGCGCACGTCGCCCTGCACGACCACGACGCGCTCGCCAAACTCCTGCTGGAGCGAGGCCACGTGCTCGTCGCTGCGCACCAGCGCGCCCACGCCGCGCGCGCCTTCGTCCAGAAATCGCTTGAGCACGGCGCGCCCGATGCCTGAGCCAGCCCCTGTGACCAGGGCCACATCATCTTGAAGCCATTGCATGCCGACCTCCGCTTACAAGAAGGTGTTGAGGTTTTTGGACATGAACAGCGATTGCGTGATGAGGATGGTGCGCCGCGCCAGCCGCCAGCCGTCCTCGGTTTCGCGCCAGAGGTCTTCGCGGCGGCCCACCAGCATGTCGTTGTCGGCCTCGCCCCGGCTGCGGTAGTTGACGAAGTTGGAATGCACGCGGTATTCGCCCTCGACTTCGGTGCGAAAGCACTCCACATTGCTGATGACGTGCACGCAGCGCGTGGCCGGGTCTTCGGCCCAGGCCGATGGCTGCTTGAAGCGCGAGACGCGGATGGTCAGCTCGCGCAGGCTGTCGTCGTAGTACGCGCCGCGCCCGGGCTCCCAGGCGCCGAGCTTGTCGGCGCGGCGGCGGTTTTCCACGGCGGGCATCCAGTAGTGGATGTCTTCGGCCATCAGGGCCAGCCATTGATCCCACTTTTCCTCATCCAGCAGGCGCGCTTCGCGGTAGAGCAGTTGCTCAATGCGGCGCGCCAGTTCGGCGTCCACGGGGATTTCGGCGGGGGCGGCAGCGGCTGTGCCGGGGGTGTTGGTGGCGGGCTTGTTCATGCGGCCTCCTGCGGGGCGTCGTGGTGGAAGGCGGATTCGTCCAGGCGGTTGGGGTCGCGCACGGGCACGTCGGCCCAGCTTTGCGCTTGCATCAAGTCCAGCCAGCGGCGGTAGAAGGCGCGCTGGTTGGCTTCGTTGACCTGGTTGCGATAGACGTTGCAGGGCAGCTCGGTGTCTTGCAGGCGCGTGCCCAGTCCCAGGCCCATGTACAGGTTTTGCTGGCGGGTGAGAAAGCCGGCGTTGGTGCGGGTGGAGAACTCGAAGTTCTCGCCATCGTCCATCTCGAAAATGCCGCTGGGCGAGAAGGTCAGCATGGCCCCTTTGCGCCAGCGCTCCTTGATGTCCTGCGGGGCGGATTTGTTCACCAGCGTCCAGGTGTGCAATTCGATGCGGCCCGGCCCGCGCGGTTGCCAGACGCGGAAGGTGTTTTGCCCCGGCAGGAACGACATGTTGGGAAACACGCTGCACGAGGAGATGGCGCCAATCATCTTGGAGCGCAGCTCGCCCAGGCGCGCGGCCACGGTGGGCTGGATGCCGTAGAGGTATTTGCGCAGCTCCTTGTCGCCCAGCGTGGCGCAGTTGCCCACGGTGTCGAGGTTGAACTCCCAGCCGTGGCCGTTGTGGTTGACGTGGAAGGAGTGCTCGTCCTTGTACACCTCGGCCACGGCGCCGCCGAGCACGGCGCGGGCGGCGCTGTCGTGCGTCCACAGCGCGTGGTAGATGTCGCCAATGAAGTTTTCGGTGGGTACCTTCCAGTTGCAGTGGATGACCGATTTGACCGGGCCGCCGACGAACTCCGTGCCCTGGCCGTCCATGTCCAGCATCACATCCAGGTAGTAGCGGAAGTCGCCCAGGTATTCCGACAGCGGCGGAGCGTTCGGGTCCATGTTGCCGAAGACCAGCCCCTTGTAGGAGGCCACTTGCGCCACGGGGTGCAGGCCGTGCTCGGCGCTTTTCATGCCGCTGGCGTCGAACAGCTCTTGCCCGGCCATGCCTTTGAGCGCGCCGTCGATGCCAAAGCTCCAGCCGTGGTAGTTGCACACGAAGCTGCGGGCGTTGCCAAAGTCGCTGAAGCTGATGCGGTTGCCTCGGTGCGGGCAGGTGTTGAGAAAGGCCTTGAGGCTGCCATCGCGCTGGCGCACCAGGATGACGTGGTCTTCGGCCATGTAGGTGGTGAGGAAGTCGCCGGGCTTGGGCAGTTGCGATTCATGGCCCAGGAACAGCCAGCAGCGGCCAAAGATTTTCTCCAGCTCTTGCTGATAGACCAGATCGTCCCAGTACACGCGCCGCGATAGGGTGCCGCGCTCGAAATCGGCCAGTTGCTCCAGGTTGGGCAGCGGCGGCGTGCAGGCCGGTTGCAGCAGGCGGTCGTGCGTGCAGTTGCCGCTGCAAGCTTTGTCGTGGGTGGTGCTCATCGTGGTGTCTCCGTCTTTGGGGTCAGATGGATGCCTGGCTGGCATCCGAAGGCTGGGAAAGATCGGCGTGGATTTCGTCGCCCTCTTCGATGATCTTGTAGGTCTGCAAATCCACCTCGCAGGGAAAGCCCATGGCCTGCCCGGTGGGGATGTGGAACATGCCGTCATGCACCGGGCAGGCGATCAGGTCGCCATCGACGATCTCGCCCTCGGACAGCGAGGCCGTGGCATGGGTGCAGGTGTCGTGCGTGGCGTAGAACTGGCCTTCGACGCGGTACACGGCAATAGGGCAGCCGCTGGGGCTGACGACCTTGCGCACCTGGCCGTCTTCCAGTTCGTCACGGCGCATCAGAAACACTTTTTGGCTCATGATTGGCTCTCCTTTGCATGCTTGATCAATGGGCTTGCATGTGCACAAAACCCAGGCCAGTGACCCATTCCGGCACGGGGGCGTAGTCGATCAGCTCGCCCGTGTAAGGGCCGGCGGCAGCCATGGCGCACAGCCAATTGCGGATTTCCATGCCGCCGTTGCCGCCTTCGGCCAGGATGTATTCGTCCGTCAGCGCGGCCATGCCGTCCACATCGCCGCGCAGGGCGAAATCGAGAATGCGGCGGTCAAAAGCCTCGCTGACCCGGCCCATTTCTGCCGTGCCGACCCAGTGGCTGAGACCGCCGCTGCCGATGACGGCCACCCGCACGTCTTCCTCGAAGGCTTCCACGGCCTGGCGAATGCCGCGCCCCACCTGGGCCGCGCGCGCCAGCGTGATGTAGGGATCGACGCCAGAGGCCAGATAAACAGGCACGGTGCCGATGCTCTGGCCCGCCTCACGCGCGGGCTTGATGATTTTTTGCTCTGGAATGGCGATGGCGTGATCGACCGTCAGGGCGCGCGCCACGGCCCAATCCAGACCGTTGGCGCGGCCATGCGAGGCGATGAAGCCCGCCAGCGCCTCGTGCGCGGGGATGGTTTCGCGGCGCAGGCCGGGGAGTTGATCCAGCGGCCCATCCACGTCGCCCGTGCCAATCAGAAAAGCCGGCAGGCACGAAGTGCCAAACAACATGTAATGGTCGGAGCCGACCACGACGACGGCATCGGCCTTGAGCGCGGCCAGACGCTGCGCGCATTGCTCAAATGCGCCCCACATGCGATCGCGGATTTCCTGCGTGGGCGCTTGCGGCGCCACAAACATCACCGGGTCATGCGGCACCAGAAAGCCGCCTACGATTTTTCCCATGGTTCACACCTTTTTTACGGTACAGTGGCCCCTGCCTTGCAGCGCCCTTTGGGGCGCTGCTGGCATTGAGCAATACAAAAATGGGGGGTGGCTTACTGCTTGATGGCGGCGACGTGCACGGCCTCGCCATCGGCCACGGGGCGCAAAGCCCGCATGTACTGGCGCATGTCACGCGTGGGCGCCAGTTCTTGCCAGAAGCCCATGGTCAGCATGGGATTGACGCCCATTTGCTGTAACGCGGCCACGTCAAAGCCCTTGAGCAAGCTGCGTTCGTGCTCGCTCAGCGCAAAACGTGCCAGGTAGCCATCCGCATCCTCGCGAAAGCGCTGCTTGGCGCTTCGGTCTACGGTCAATTGGTGCAACACCCTCTCAATGACATTGCGGCTCATGGCATTACTCGCAGAAGTTGGCAACGAGTTGGAGGAAGTCCGCGCGGCGCTCCGTTTGCACCCAGTGCCCGCAGCGCCCGAAGACGTGCAGATCGGCCGCTGGAATGGTTTGCCCCAGCAGCATGCCGCATTGCAGCGGCACCACGCGGTCTTCACGTCCATGCAGCACCAGTGTCGGCGCCTGGATTTGCGCCAGCGACGCCTCGGGAAAGCCTTTGACCATGGTCACCCCTTCGGTTCGCGGTTTGGGGATGAGCTTTCGCAGCGCGTCCTGCGCGCCAGGGCGGGCGCTGGCCTCGTAGCGGGTGCGCACCATTTCTTCGGTGATGATGCTTTGATCGAAGGGGAACAGGCGCATGGTGCGCTCCATGTTCTCCATCGAAGGCTCGTACTCCCAGGCCGAGCGCAGGCCGGGGGTTTGTTCGAATTCGCCCGCTGGCGTGCCCAGCAGCACCAGCTTGTCCACCCGCTCGGGCTTGAACAGCGCCAGACCGATGGCCAGCGCGCCGCCGAAGGAATTGCCAACAAACGAGGCCTTTTCGATTTGCAGCGCGTCCATGATGCCCAGCAGGTGCTTGGTCCACAGCTTGATGTCGTACTGGTTGCCTTCCTTGAATTCGGTGAAGCCAAAGCCGGCGATGTCGGGCACTACCACGCGGAACTGGCGCGCCAGCTCGGGCATGACTTTGCTCCAGTTCGTCCACCCGGACACGCCAGGCCCCGAGCCGTGCAACAGGAACAAGGGCTTGCCTTGCCCCTCGTCAAAATAATTGGTCTGGTGGTCGGCAGCCACCAGCGTCTTGCCGATTCCATCGTGCTTCATGTTGTTCTCCATACAGATATGTATGTGTATTTTATTGATGGAAAAGCTGTTTGATCCAGCGATTTTTAATAGAGGAATGTACCTAAGTATTTACCACTATCCAATTCACATCCGTATGTGAATGTTGGATTCCTTCTTCGTCCGTCTCCAGGATTTCCGCATGCCTCGCAGTATCAAACCCGCCGACACATCCCCTCAGCCGGCCTTGTCACGCACCGCCGCCCGAGCGCAGAAGCAGGCGCAAAAGAAAGCTTCCCGCCCTGCGCGAGCCCAGCTCACGCCTCAGGACTGGATCGACGCCGCCATGGATTTGCTGGTGCAGAAAAGCATCGATGCCGTGAATGTGGATGCGTTGTCCAAGCGCCTGGGCATCACCCGTGGCAGTTTTTATTGGCACTTCACCGACCGGGAGGACTTGCTGGCACGTCTGTTGGAGAGCTGGCGCGATGCCTCGACCCACCAGGTCATCGTGCGCTTCGAGCGCCAAGGAGCTACGCCCAAGGAGTTGATTGCCGAGTTGCTGTCACTGCCCCAACGCGGCCAATCGGCCAAACGCGCGGCCTCGATCGAACTGGCCATTCGCGCCTGGGCGCGACGTGACGAATTGGCCTACCAGGCGGTGGCTGCGGTCGATGCGCATCGCCTGTCCTACATCGCCCAGTGTTTCGTGGCCTTGCAGTTCGGCCTGCATGAAGCCCAGGCCAGGGCCTTCATGCTCTACAGCTATATCCTGGCCGAGTCGAATGTGGGCGCAAATCTTCCGGAAAGCGTGCGGGCCGAGCGGCGCAGCGCGGTAGAGCGGATTTTGCTGGTGCCGCCAGCGGCGTGACATACCAGCCTGCTGGGCGCAAACTGCAACGCAAGCCTGCTGCTACGGCGCCGGCTGGCGCGGGCGCAGCACCATGGTGCTGTCCTCCATGGTGACGTGGAAATGCCGCAGCACGTTCTGGCCGAGCAGGGCGGGCTCGCCCCGGCCCATGTTCAGGCCTGTGCCGATTTCGACGTTTTCCAGCGTGAAGTGGCCCAGGCGCAGGCTGGCGGCGCGCACCACGCGCCCTTGCCGGGTGCCGTTGGCGGTGCTGAAGGTGGTCTGGCGCCCGCCGTGCAGTTGGGCGGCTTCGGCCAGCGCGTCGCTGACTGAGACCAGGCTGGCGCCGGTATCGACCATGAATTGGACTGGCGCGCCGTTGATGGAGCCTTGTACGTAGAAGTGGCCATCGCGGTGCCGGGGCAGCTGCAGGGCAGCGCCGCCATCGGCGTTGGTGATCTGGACGGCCGGGGCTGGCGCCAGCAGCCTGTCCATCAACAGGTACATGGCTCCGATGACGAGCATCCACGTCAGCCAGATCATCCAAGGGCGCAGCCGCGCCCGGGTGCTGCGCGGCGGCCTGCCGAGCTCTGGTGGAGGCTTTTGGGTGGGCATGCGGACCATGGCCTTGCGGGTGCGTGGCGGCGTTGCAGGTGTTCAGCTGGCTTCTTGCGCCAGCGCATCAAGCACCGGATAGGCGCCGGGCAGGATGGGTGCGACGCTGGGCGGCAGCGATTGCCAGGCAATTTGCTGGCCTTCGCGCATCTGGAATTGGCCGCGCCATTGGCGCACCTTGCACCAGTGCAGGCGCACCTGCGCGTGTTCGTAGTCGTGCTCGGTGGTGCGCCAGATTTGCACCGGACCGATGTGAATGCCCAGCTCTTCCTCGAACTCGCGCCGCAGTGCCTGTTCGACGCTTTCGCCAGGTTCGATTTTTCCGCCAGGGAATTCCCAATATCCGGCATAGGGCTTGCCGGCTGGGCGGGTGCCGAGCAAAAAGCGTTGGTTGGCGCCCTGGCCTTGCAGCAGGATGCCGACGGCCACTTCGACGCGGGCAGCAGCTTGGGGCGCAGGCGCAGGGTTGTGTGTTGGGTGGTCGTCGTGCATCAGCGTGGCTTCTGGCTGCTGGCGCGCCGGGCCGGCTTGGTGCTCGGCGCGCTCTGGGTGTTGGAGGCGCTGCGCCCAGCTTTGGCGCCTTGGCTTTTGGGAGCGGCTTTGCGCTGGGGCTTAGCCAGGCCGTGGCGGCCAACGTAGTCACGGGCGAATTGCCAGGCCACGCGGCCGCTGCGCGAGCCGCGCTCCAGCGCCCAGATCAGGGCCTGCTGGCGCGCCTGGGGCAGTTGCTTGGCCGGGCAGCCCAGCTGGCGCAGCCACAGCTCGGCAATGACCAGGTATTCGTCCTGGCTGAAGGGGTAGAAGCTCAGCCACAGGCCAAAGCGCTCGGAGAGGGAGATTTTTTCCTCCACGGCCTCGCCGGGGTGGATTTCGCCGTCCTCACCGCGTTGGCCGTGCAGGTTGTCGGCCATGGTTTCGGGCAGCAGGTGTCGGCGGTTGCTGGTGGCATAGACCAGCACATTGGGCGTGGCTGCGGCGATGGAGCCGTCCAGGATGGACTTGAGCTCCTTGTAGCCGCGCTCGCCTTCGTCGAAGCTCAGGTCGTCGCAATAGACGATGAAGCGCCAGGGCGCTGCAGCCAGGATGGCCACGATGTCGGGCAGATCGACCAGATCGCTTTTGTCCACCTCGACCAGGCGCAGCCCCTGCTGGGCAAATTGCGCCAGGCAGGCGCGCACCAGCGAGGATTTGCCGGTGCCGCGCGCGCCGGTAAGCAAGACGTTGTTGGCCGGCTGGCCGGCCATGAACTGGCGCGTGTTGGCCAGCAGGCGCTCTTTCTGGTCGCCCACTTGCAGCAGATCGTCAAAACGCATCAGCGCCAGGTGCTGCACGGCTTCGAGCACGCCGCCGCCGCTGGCCTGACGGCGGTAGCGCCAGGCCAGGGCGCTGCCCCAATCCTCGGGCGCTTGCAGCGGGCGGGGCAGGATGGCGTCGAGCCGGTCGAGCAAGCGCTCGGCCTTTTGCAGCACGTGCAGGAATTGTTCGTTCATGAGCGGTAGTCGGCGTTGATGCTGACGTAGTCGTGACTGAAGTCGCAGGTCCAGACCGTGTCCTCGGCCTGGCCGCGACCCAGATCCACGTGCACGGTGATGTCGCTTTGCTGCATGACGCGCTGGCCATCTTCCTCGCGGTATTCGGCGCGGCGCCCGCCGTCCTGCACCACGTGCACATCGCCCAGGTGCATGGCGATGCGGTTTTGATCCAGGTCGGCAATGCCGGCGTAGCCCACTGCCGCCAGGATGCGACCCAGGTTCGGGTCGCTGGCGAAGAAGGCCGTCTTCACCAGGGGCGAATGGGCAATGGCATAGGCCACCTGTGCGCACTCGGCGCGGGTCTTGCCGCCGCTCACGCGCACGGTGATGAATTTGGTGGCGCCCTCGCCATCGCGCACGATGGCTTGCGCCAGCTGCTGGGCCACGCTGCGCAGCGCTGCATACAGGGCCTGGCCGTCGGCGTCGTCCAGCGTCTGCACCGGCGTGTTGTCCGCCTGGTGCGTGGCCACCAGCATCATGCTGTCGTTGGTGGAGGTGTCGCCATCGACGGTGATGCGGTTGAATGACTCGTCGGCCAACTGCCGCGCCAGCGGCTGCAGCAGCGCCGGGGCGATGGCGGCATCGGTGGCGATGAAGCCCAGCATGGTGGCCATGTTCGGGCGGATCATGCCCGCGCCCTTGCTGATGCCGGTGACGTGGATGGTCTTGCCACCCACCACGGCCTTGGCGCTGGCTGCCTTGGGCACGGTGTCGGTGGTCATGATGCCTTGCGCCGCCTCCAGCCAGGCCGCGGGGCTGGCAGCCTCGGGCTGGCGGGTTTTTTCCAGCAGCGCTGGCAGCGCGGCCTCAATGCGCGGCAGCGGCAGCGGCTCCATGATGACGCCGGTGGAAAACGGCAGCACCTGCTCGGGCGCGACGCCCAGCAATTGCGCCGCCGCCGCCGCCGTGGCCTGCGCCGCTGCGAGGCCGGGCGCGCCCGTGCCGGCGTTGGCATTGCCGGTGTTGATGATGAAGGCGCGAATTGGCTGGCCCGCCCCCAGGTGCTGCTGGCAGACCTGCACCGGCGCGGCGCAGTAGCGATTCTGCGTGAACACGCCGGCCACGCTGCTGGCCTCGTGCAGCACAAAGGCCGTCAAATCCTTGCGCTGCGCCTTGCGGATGCCAGCCTCGGTCACGGCAATGCGCACGCCGGCAATGGCCAACAGATCATCGGCCTGGGGGACATTCAAATTCACGGGCACAGGGCTTACCTCATCAAGAAAAACCGCCATTGATCTGGCAAAGCGGCCATTATCTGGCAGAAGCGTTGCGCGGCTGGCGCGGCTGGCGCGGATGCAAAACACGCTTTAGGGCCTGTTCACACCATGTAAGGAGATCGCGCCACGGCCTGCATTCATGGCTTACTGCCCAAGGCTGCTGCTGGAGGAGAGCGCCTGCACCAGAAAATCCGCCACGGCACGCACCTTGGGCGAGCGGCGCACATCCTCATGCATGACGAGGTACAGGGCTTGTTCGTGCCTTTCTGGCTGCGCGCCATGCAGGGTGACGGCAGTCAGCTCCTGGCCTGCGGCCACGCTGTCCACGGGCAGCAGACCAACCCCCAGACCCGCGGCAATGCCTTGCCGTATGAGCTCGAAGTCATTGCAGGCCAGCAGCACTGGCCCGTTGCCGATGGTGTCCTGCGCCCAGCGGCTCAAAGGGTTGTGGGTGGAGAGCGTGAGAAAGCGCCAATCGCTTCGCGCCGTTTGGCGCAGGTACTCGGCTGCGGCGTAAAAGCCGAAATGCAACTGACGCAGGCGGCGCACCACCAGGTCAGGGGCTTCGGGGCGTTGCAGGCGCAGCGCGATATCGGCCTGGCGCTGGTGCAGATCGTGCAGCTCGGTGCTGCTTTGCAGCCGCAAGGCAATGCCTGGCTGCGTGGCGTAAAAGCGCGCCAGCCTTGGCAGCAGCAGCCAGCGTAGCACCACCGGCGGCGCCGTCACGGTCACTTTGGTGATGGCTTGCCGCTGCCCATGCGCCAGGCGCTGAAAGGCCCGCATGTCCTTGGCCAGCTCCCGCGCATGGGCGTACAGGCGCTGGCCGTCTTCGGTGAGCCAATAGCGCTTGCCGATGCGGTCGAACAAGCGCAGGCCCAGGCAGTCCTCCAGCTGCGCCACCCGGCGCGACACCGTGCTGTGCTGCACATCCAAGGCCTCTGCGGCGGCCGTGAGGGTTTCCTGCTCCACCAGGGTGACGAAATGCCGGACATCGTTCCAGTCCAGCCCGGTGGCGCGCAAATCGGCGGGCATGTGGTTCATTGCGAAAAAATCATCAACGATTGCCAATTTAACTTGTTTTATTTGAAAAACGATCGTTGCACACTGCCCTGCGTGTTTCATGACTGCGGAGGCTGAACAATGAAAAAACCTTGGCTTTGTTGGACGGCAGGCCTGTGCCTGGCCTGCCAAGTGGCGGCAGATGCGCCCGCAAGCCCCGTGGCTTGCGGCCTGCACGCCGTGCCCGATGTCTACACACCGGCCATGCAAGGGTTTGTGGCGTCCTTCGTGCCTGCGGGCCATCACGAAGTGCTGCGGCGCTGCGTGTCGGTCGATGGTGAAAGCGCTGAGCCCATTCGCTGGCAGGCACAGCCGCCCCTTGCACTGGGAGGCGAGCATGTCAGCCTGCTGTGGTCGCCCAAGGGTCATCTGCAAGGCTTTGCCGACATGCGCCTGCTAGACGCCGATGCCCCCTTGCCGGGCGAGGATGAGGCCCGGGCGGCGGCTGACGCCTTTTTGCGCGCCCATGCCCCCGATTTGCTGGGCAAGCGCGAGCTGCACTGGATCAGGCCGCACGATGAAACCGTGCTCAAGGGTGGCCGGTCGTACAGGCTGCGCGGCATGAAGGTGAAGATGCGCAACCGCAGCGATGGGCGCTGGTTCTGGGTCATCGTCGGTGCGCAGGGCCGGCCCATCGTGTTCGAGCGCGACATCGTGTGGCTGAATTTCCCCGGCAAGCGACAAACGGAAAAATGGCTGCATGACGATTGGCTGGCGCAGCGGGGGCGGCCATGAAGAAATTGCCGAAGAATTACGCTGGCATTGCCTTTTCCTTCTACGCCTCGGCCATCATGGTGCTGATCGTCAGCGGCGTGCTGGTGGCGCTCAACACCGGCGTGGATGCGGCCTATCTGACGCGCCTGGGGCGCTCCTACCTCATCACCTGGCCGATTGCCTTCATCAGCCTGCTGGCGGTGCGCCCGCTGGTGGTGCGGCTGGTGGCCTGGACGACCGGCAGCGGGCCATGAAAAGCTGGCATGGCGCCTGGCTGCGAGCAGCGCCACGGCCTGGAGCCTGGCGAAATTTCGTCCCTGTGTCAGGCGCGGCAACGCAGGCGCCGTCCCTACAATCGGCGCCTATGAACACATCCACTACCCCTGAAAGCGCTGCGCCCGTGCAGGGCGAAGGCGCAGAGACCAAACCCAGCAACTTTCTGCGCCAGGCCATCGAGCACGATCTGGCGCAAGGCACCTACGCCCAGCGCCGCTGGGGCGGCAGCCCCGGCGATGCCGCGCACCATGCGGCGGGCATGGCCGATCCCGCGCCGGTGCGCATGCGCTTTCCGCCCGAGCCCAACGGCTATTTGCACCTGGGCCACGCCAAAAGCATTTGGTTGAACTTCTCGCTGGCGCAAGCCTATGGCGGCGCTTGCCACCTGCGCTTTGACGACACCAACCCCGAGAAGGAAGAGCAGGAATACGTCGATTCCATCCGCGAGCTGGTGCAGTGGCTGGGCTACGACACCGGCTATGCCGACGTGCCCGGCCAGCCCGGCGTGGTGCAGCCGCATGTGTATTACGCCAGCGATTATTTCGACTTCATGTACCGCGCCGCCGAGTACCTGATCGAAGCCGGGCACGCCTACGTGGACGAGCAAACGCCCGAGCAAATGCGCGCCAACCGGGGCGACTTTGGCACGCCTGGCGTCAACAGCCCCTGGCGCGACCGCAGCTCGGCCGAGAACCTGGCGCGCTTTCGCGAGATGCGCGATGGCCAGCACCCCGATGGCAGCATGGTGCTGCGCGCCAAGATCGACATGGCCAGCCCCAACATCAACATGCGCGACCCGGCCATCTACCGCATCCGCCGCGCCACCCACCACAACACGGGCGACAAATGGTGCATCTATCCCATGTACACCTTCGCCCACCCCATCGAGGACGCGCTGGAGCAAATCACCCACAGCATCTGCACGCTGGAGTTTGAAGACCAGCGCCCCTTCTACGACTGGCTGCTGGCGCGCCTTGGCGAAGGCGGCCTGCTGCACAGCCCGCCGCCGCGCCAGTACGAATTTGGCCGCCTCAACGTCGGCCACGTCGTCACCAGCAAGCGCAAGCTGCGCCAGCTGGTGGAGCAAGGCCACGTGGCCGGCTGGGACGACCCGCGCATGCCCACCCTCGTCGGCCTGCGCCGGCGCGGCTACACGCCCGAGAGCCTCAAGCTCTTTGCCGAGCGCAGCGGCGTCACCAAGACCGGCGACGCCTGGACCGACTACGCCGCGCTGGACGCCGCCCTGCGTGACACGCTCGACCCCATCGCCCCGCGCGCCATGGCCGTGCTGGCGCCGGTGAAACTCGTCATCGGCAACTGGGCCGAGGTGTTCGGCAGCGAAGACCACCTGGAACCCTGTGAAGCCCCCGCCCACCCCCATCATCCGGAAATGGGCCAGCGCCGCTTTCACCTCGGCCGCGAAGTGTGGATCGAGCGCAGCGACTACGAAGAAACGCCGCCCAAAGGCTTTTTCAGGCTCTATCCGCCGCAGAAGGCGGCGGACGGCGCCATGACGCCGGGCAACAAGGTGCGCCTGAAATACGGCTACGTCATCGAATGCACCGGCGCCGACAAGGATGCCCAAGGCCGCGTCACCCAGGTGCACGCCCGCCTCATCCCCGGCACCAAGAGCGGCACCCCCGGCGCCGACAGCGTAAAGGTCAAAGGCGTCATCACCTGGGTCGGAGCCGCCGACGGCCAGCGCGCCGAAGTGCGCCTGTACGACCGCCTGTTTACCGAAGAACACCCGGACGCGGGCGGGCGCGACTTTCTCAGCGTGCTCAACCCCAATAGCCTGCAAACCGTGCAGGCCATGGTCGAGCCGTCACTGGCCAACGCGCAGCCCGAGGATCGCTTCCAGTTCGAGCGCCACGGCTTCTTCGTGGCCGACCGGCACGAGCACCAGCCGGGCGGGCCGCTGGTCTTCAACCGCACGGCGGGGTTGAAGGATTCGTGGGGTAAGTGATAAATCGGTCAAAAAGGATGAAATATGAGCACCATTCTTAGTCAACGCATTAAAAACTTTATTGAGGCCAATATAATGGATCACATTTACCTGGATTGTCGAAAAGGAAAAGATGATTCGCAAATATATTCACGCGGCCTTGTGGCTATTGCGATTTCTGAATTGAGTTCACTCCCGTACCAGAGTATAAGCCAATATATTGTAGATGGAGTTGGGGATAATGGAATAGATGGGGTTTATTATGATAAGAATAAAAATCGATTAATTTTTATTCAGGCAAAATGGTCAAACAAGGGGACATCAACAATAGAAACCGGGGACATGCATAAATTCATTTCCGGAATCTATAAAGTATTGAATGTGGATTGGGTAAAGTTTAATGAGCGATTTAAGCCAATATCTCATGAGATTGAGCAGGGTATTAAAAAAGATCCCCAAATATACGCTGCAGTCATCTATAACAGCGAAAATCCAATCAGCAAGGATTGTCAGGATATTGTAAATAAATTTTTATCCGATAACAATACGGACGCGGAAGAGGTTGTGAAATTTGATGTTTTTAATACAACAAAAATTATTAGATCAATCAAGAGATCTAAGTCTGGCGCCTCAACCGATGTTGAGCTAAATCTTTTGCAATGGGGAGAGCACAAAGAGCCCTATTACTCAATATACGGAAAGGTGTCCTGTGCCGATGTGGCTGAATGGTATAACCAGTACGATAGAGCATTGTTCACAGAAAATATTCGCGACGCAATTCCAGAAAGTGAAATAAATAGTCAGATTGAAAAATCTCTTGTAGAGAGTCCAGCAGACTTTTGGTATTTAAATAACGGACTCACCGCGATAGCGAGTAAGATTTCTAGAAAGAGAATAGCCTTGGGAGACTTGAAAGAAAGTTCATACTGGAACATCGAGAACATTAAAATTGTTAATGGTGCGCAAACGACAAGTTCTATTTTTAATGCTTCTAGACGCAATCCCAAGGCGGTAGCGCAGGCATTTGTTCAGATAAAGATCGTCTCGTTGGAAGAAACCCCCTTGGAGCTCTCAAATCGCATTACAACGGCAACAAACACACAGAATAAGGTTGAGCCCAGAGATTTTCTTGCTTTGGAGGAAGCGCAGAATGGCCTGGCTGAGGCATTTCAAAAAATTGGTGTTACGTACTGCTTTCGGCGAAGTGACAAACCCACGGGTTCTGATAGTGGTTTGGATGTTGAGGAGCTTGCATTGATGCTTGCTGTTTCTAGCGAATCAATGTCAGATGTCGTAATGGCGAAGCGAAATCTTGGTGCTCTTACTGATCCCAAAGCGCACTACCAGAAATTATTTGCATCAATCCCTAAAGCCTCTGAAGCATGGGAAAGAATACAGATTTTAAGAAAAATTCGCATTATGCTTGATGATTATACGAAAGATCAAAAAGGCAGGGATCAGCAAATTCTCGTGCATGGAAATAGATTTATAGAAAATATTCTTATTAAGCACGTGTCAGCCCCCCATGACCGTCATTCGATATCAAAGGTCCACAGCGAATTGAGAAATGTAATCTCAGAGGATTATCCGGATGCCTATTTGGCGGTTTTATTTAAAAATACAAAAAAATGCCAAAACATGATGGATAAAATATTGTTTAGGCTAAATCCAGTAGCAGATTAGTCTAAAATGATCTGCCAAGAATTGTATTGACCCAGCAGAACCTGCACAGGTCAGGCCGCTAAAGCATAAGCCTCAGCGGGCGTCTTCATGCCCAGCGCCTGGTGAGGACGCTGGTGGTTGTAAAAGCCGATCCAATCGCCGATCACGCGGTTGGCGTGCTGCAGGGTTTCGAATCGGTGGCGGTGCACGCATTGGTCTTTGAGCGTGCGGATCACGCGCTCGATCATGCCGTTTTGCTCAGGGCTGTATGGGGTGATGAACTCCTGCTGCAGGCCATAGCTCTTGACCAGGGCTGTGTAGCTGCGGCTGGTGAACACCAGGCCGTTGTCCGATCTCAGCAGGAACGGGTGCTTGACCTTGCCCAGGCAGCCGTAGCGGGCGATCAGCGCCTGCTCCAGCGCTGCCTCGGCGGTCTTGGATCGGCCGCTGCGGCTGAGGTGCCAGCCCAGCAGCTCGCGGCTGTAGCAGTCGATCACCAGGGCCAGCCAGGCCCAGCCATCACGGCCTGTCCACACCCGGCACAGGTCAGTCGACCAACGCTCATCAGGCGCTTTGGCCACGGATGGCAAGGCCTGGATGCGTGGCCTGAAGCCCACCGGGCGCTTGCGCACCTGCCAGCCCAAGATCTGGAAGATGCGCTGCACGGTGTTCTTGTTGAACCCGAGCAGGTGCGCTACCGTGCGGTAGCCGAACGACGGGTTCTCTTCGATCATCGCCTTGATCGGCTTGACGAACTGCTCCTGCACCTTGGGCGCGGCTTTGGTGCTGCGGTAGTACACCGTGCGTCGGGGTATCTCGAACCACTGGCACAGCTTGACCAGGCTGACCTTGAACCCGTCTTCAGCCAATCCCTACGGAAGGCTGAGGATCATTTCTCGTCCTCGTTGCCCAGCAGGGACGCCAGCTTTTTTCTGGCACGCAGCTCCAGCATGGCTTGGCCGTAGGCCTCCTGCAGCTCACGCAGTTGCTTCTCGTACTGCTCCTTGATTTCCAGCGGCTTGGTACGCAGGGCGTTCTCCATGCCCCGCTTACCTTCATCGACCCACTGCTCCACCTCGCAGGGGTTCAGATCGAAAGCCCGGCTAGCCTCCGAGACTGTCGTCTTGCCCTGGATGATGTCCAGGACCAGGGCCGTTTTACGCTTGGCCGTCCAGCGCTTGATGTCGTCTTCCATCAGGGTGCTCATCGTCGTTTCCTTCAACATTAACTCCTGTGCAGGTTTTCACTGGGTCAATACAGAATTGGGGTTCGATGGGCATTTTTACGCACCACTGGCCGATGATTGGGTATTTTCCAAAAATCGCACAAAGGCCAAGCGCGCCTGATCGCCAAATGCAGTCAGAAGCAATTGCACGTCCAAGACGCTCAGACATGGGCACGAATCAACCCCACAGCTGCAGAGCCGAAAGCCTGATTCCGCCGCCACACCAGCTCCAAGCCGCGCTGCGAAGTCCGCCGAGCGTGCGCAGCGCCTGGCCGATGCCTTTGGCCAAACCGTACCCACCGTTGCCACCAGCTCGCGCAGACCCTCACGCACAGTTACGACGAAGCGCTAAGCGGATGCCCATTCCGGTAGAGCGGGCGGCCCAGCCCGCTTTCGGGGGCTTCAAGACCGGACCGCACCTTCCTGGTGCGGTGTGCTTCAGAGCCTCGGCGCCGGTCATGACACGCCTCCTGTGACGCAGCCAGCGCAAGGCGCCACAAACCACGCCAGCGGCCAAAGCTCTGTCAGGTGCTGCGCCGGTTTCAGCCATGCGCGAATTTTTTGGCGTGATGGCTTCGCACGGCCTGAAGCGGGGCACTGATGCCACTTCACGCTTCACCGCCGATACGCTGGCCTCTGTGCCAACGGGGCATCAACGCACAAGATGCCGCGGGCTTGCTGAAGCGGATGGCCTTCCTGCACGCCTTGTCAGCATGCCGCGTTGTTGGCGCTGGTGTTTGAAGGCAGGCACTGGCGATCCGCCCGCGCCCGTTGCGTCGTGACGGTGGCCGGGCGCGGCACGCGCAACTTCAGCCAGCGCGGCTGGGGCTGCGCCCACTTTCCATGCAGCAATCCCACACTGCCGATGGCCGCCGCCGCAGCAACGGCGCGAGCCTTGTCGGCCTTGATGTAATGACCGCTTCTAGCTTCTATTCTGATAGCTGTTTGCGCCTGTCTGCCGGGCATTGGCGCCTTCTTGTTTTATTCATGATGGCGCTGCACCGCCGTCTTGTGGCGCCACGATCAACCGATACCGCGTGCCCCGGCCCTGGCCGGTGCGCTGCAGCAGGCCGCGCCCGGCCAGGTCGCTGAGTTCGCGCCAGGCGGTGGCGCGTGAGACGCCGGTCAGGTTGACGTATTTCTCCGTACTCAAGCCGCCAGCAAAACCGTCGGGGCCGGCGTCGAACAGGCGGCCCAGGGCTTTGCGCTGCGCGGGGCTCAGGTCAGGGTGGGCGGCCTGCAGGGTGGACCAGAAGGCGGTTTTGCCGAGCGCGGCCTGGATGTGGCCGGCCGCGGCCTCGCTGGCGCGCTGCACGCAGGCGGCGAACCACTGCACCCAGGGCGTGACGTCCAGATCGGGCCGGCCGGTGGCGGCCTGCAGTTGCGCGTAGTAGTCGGCGCGCGCGGCCAGCAGCTGGGTGGAGACGCTCATCAACCGCTGCGGGCTTTGCAGGTCTTGCGCCAGCGCCAGCTCGGCCACGGCGCGGCCGATGCGGCCGTTGCCGTCTTCAAACGGATGGATGGCCTCGATCCACAGGTGGGCCAGCGCGGCGCGCGCCACGCCGTCGATGGCGCCCTGGCTGGCGTTGAACCACGCCAGCCAGTCGGCCATGTGCGCGGGCACGTCGGCCGAGGCGGGGGCCTGGTAGTGCAGCAGGTCGGGCCGGCCCAGGCGGGGGGTGACGATTTGCATGGGCTCGGGGTGCGTGCGCCAGCCACCGGTGACGATGGGCGCAAGGCCGCTGCGCCCGGTGGGAAACAGCGCCGCATGCCAGGCAAACAGGTCGGCCGCGGTCAGCGGGCGCTGCCATTGGATGACGGCAGCTTGCAGCACGTCGAGCGTGGCCTCGGTGCGCGCATCGCGCGCGGCGGCGCTGGTACCGGGCAGGCCGAGCCGGCGCGCCACCGAAGCGCGCACCGAGTTGACTTGCAGCACCTCGCCCTCGATCTGCGCAGTGGCAATGGCTTCTTGCGTCCATTCGCTCAGTTGCAGCTCGGCCAAATCGATCAATTGCAGGTGGCTGGCCAAGCCGAGCAGGCGACCCTGGGCCAGGCGCGCAGCGGCCAGCGCGGGCTGTACGGCCTGGGCGTCGAAATGCAGCGCCGGCCAGTGGGGCGACTGCCAGATCCAGCGGGATGGGGATGGCATGAAGCGTATTCTAGGCTTTATCGCCTCATTAATGAGGCGATAAAGAGGGGTTTGCGCTTCAACACCTGAAGCTGCGCACCGGTCGCCTTATTTCCGCTGCCACGCAGACTCTAGGCTGCGTAGTGCACGCCCGTTGCGCGTGCGCAGCGTTTGACCGATGCGTTTGGGCTGCACAGGGGCCGCGCCGCGTGCCTGCTCAGAGGGCTTTGTGGGCGCTGGCTGATGCTGAGCCACGTTCAGGGTTCATCTTCGCCCTCACTATATGCACTGGGAGGTGCGCTGAGTGACATGCTCGGTTCTGTCGCCCCGTGGGCCCTGGCTTTGCAGCCCACCCCGACCTGGGACCAGCGCGTGATTGGCGGGGACTTTGAAGGCAGGCCCTGAAAATCTGTTCAAAATCTCTGAGCGGCAGGCAGTGAAGTGGAGTTGGGCTTTCTGTGGCGCTCGTAAAGCCTTGCGGGGCCGTCTGCGCTATTTGTGTTCCATGGTGGTCTTGCTGTCCACCCCTTCTTGGCCATTCATGCCGAGATCTTGAACGGGCTCTGAGAAGAGCCACTCTGCCAATTCAATCACCAAGGACACGAGCCCATGGCGATTTATTGCATCGGTGACATCCAGGGCTGCGACAGCGCCCTGCAGCGGCTGCTGGATCAGGCCGGCTTTTCCCCCAGCCGCGACCATGCCTATCTGCTGGGCGATCTGGTCAACCGCGGCCCCGAATCGGCCGCCGTGCTGCGCCGCTGCATGGCCACCGATGGGGCCATCTCGGCCATCCTCGGCAACCACGACCTGCACCTGCTGGCGCGGCACTACAAGGCGCGCAAGAAAAACAAGCGCGACACCCTGGGCCAGGTGCTCAAGGCCCCCGATGCCCAGGCCATGCTGCACTGGCTGCGCCATCAGCCGCTGGCGCGCTGGGTGGAGGGCCTGGACGAGCCGCTGCTGCTGGTGCACGCCGGCGTGCTGCCGCAGTGGACGGCCCGGCAGGCGCTGGCGCTGGCCGCCGAGGTCGAGGCCGTGCTGCGCGATGAGCCCCGCTGCATCGACTTCATGCACAGCATGTACGGCAACACCCCCGATGTGTGGGACGATGCCCTGCAAGGCACCGACCGGCTGCGCGCCATCGTCAATGCGCTGACGCGGCTGCGCTTTTGCACGCTGCGCGAGGGGCGCATGGACTTCAGCAGCAGCGAAAGCGCCGCCCACGCGCCCGAGGGCTGCGTGCCCTGGTTCGACGTGCCCTGGCGCGCCAGCGCGGACACCATGATTGCCTTTGGCCACTGGTCCACGCTGGGCCTGCAGGACCGCGACAACGTGCTGGCGCTGGATACCGGCTGCGTCTGGGGCGGCTGCCTGAGCGCCATGCGCTTTGGCGGCGCCAGCCTGGCGCAGCGCGAGCTGCTGCAGGTGCGCTGCGAGGCCGCGCAGACCCCAGGCTGAACCGACACCGGGCCAGCCGCCGCAAGGCGCTTGAAACAGGCCACAATGCCCTTATGTGCAGCCCACTTGCCCTTTGGGCTGCGTGAAGGAATGCCATGACCGACCAAACCAATCCCCTGTCCGTTGACGACCAGACCCCTGGTGAAGACACCCTGCCGCTGCTGCCGCTGCGGGACGTGGTCGTGTTCCCCGGCATGGTGGTGCCGCTGTTCGTTGGCCGGGCCAAGAGCATCAAGGCGCTGGAGCTGGCCATGGGCCAGCAGCGGCGCATCGTGCTGGTGTCGCAGAAATCGGCCTCGCTGGATGAGCCCAAGGCCGAAGACCTGTTCGAGATTGGCTGCACTGCGGGCATCGTGCAAATGCTCAAGCTGCCCGATGGCACCGTGAAGGTGCTGGTCGAGGGGCAGGAGCGCGTGCGCCTGCACGATGTGACTGAGCTCGAATCGCACTTCCAGGCCCAGGCCAGCGTGCTGCGCGCCGATGCGCCCCAGGCGCCGCAGCAGGAGCTCGAAGCCCTGCGCCGCGCCGTGATGCAGCAGTTCGAGCAGTACGCCAAGCTCAACAAGAAAATCCCGCAGGACATTGCCGCCTCCATTGCCGGCATCGACGACGCCAGCCGCCTGGCCGACACCATCATGGCGCACCTGCCGGCCAAGCTCGAGGCCAAGCAGGCCCTGCTCGAAACCCTGGACGTGGGCCAGCGCCTGGAGGCGCTGCTGCAGCAGCTCAACGCCGAGGTGGACATCCTGCAGATCGACAAGCGCATCCGCAGCCGCGTCAAGCGCCAGATGGAGAAAAACCAGCGCGACTTCTACCTCAACGAGCAGGTCAAGGCCATCCAGAAGGAGCTGGGCGAGGGCGAGGACGGCGCCGACATCGAGGAGCTGGAGAAGAAGCTCGACAGCGCCAAGATGAGCGCCGAGGCGCGCAAGAAGGCCGAGGCCGAGCTGAAAAAGCTCAAGCTCATGTCTCCCATGTCGGCCGAGGCCTCGGTGGTGCGCAACTACCTGGACGTGCTCGCCGGCCTGCCCTGGTCCAAGAAGACCAAGATCAAGAAAAACCTGCAGCTGGCCGAGAAGATCCTCAACGAGGACCACTACGGCCTGGAGAAGGTCAAGGAGCGCATCCTGGAGCACCTGGCCGTGCAGCAGCGCGTGGACAAGGTCAAGTCGCCCATTCTCTGCCTGGTGGGCCCGCCTGGCGTGGGCAAGACCTCGCTGGGCCAGTCCATCGCCAAGGCCACGGGCCGCAAGTACGTGCGCATGGCCCTGGGCGGCATGCGCGACGAGGCCGAGATTCGCGGCCACCGCCGCACCTACATCGGCGCCATGCCCGGCAAAATCCTGCAAAACCTCAGCAAGGTCGGCACGCGCAACCCGCTGTTTTTGCTCGACGAGATCGACAAGCTCGGCGCTGATTTTCGCGGCGATCCGTCCAGCGCGCTGCTGGAAGTGCTCGACCCGGAGCAGAACAACAGCTTCTCCGACCACTACGCCGAGGTCGATTTCGACCTCTCGGACGTGATGTTCGTGGCCACCTCCAACAGCATGAACATCCCGCCGGCGCTGCTCGACCGCATGGAAGTCATCCGCCTCTCGGGCTACACCGAGGACGAGAAATTCCACATCGCCCAGCGCTACCTGCTGCCCAAGCAGGTCAAGAACAACGGCATCCAACCCGGTGAGCTGGAGGTGAGCGAAGCCGCCATCCGCGACATCGTGCGCTACTACACGCGCGAGGCCGGCGTGCGCTCGCTCGAGCGCGAAATCTCGCGCATTTGCCGCAAGGCCGTCAAAGGCATCCAGCTCAAGCAGATGCAAGCGCCCGTGCAGGTCACGGCGGAGAACCTGGCCGAGTTCCTGGGCGTGCGCAAGTTCACCTACGGCCGCGCCGAGAAGGACGACCAGATCGGCCAAGTCGTCGGCCTGGCCTGGACCGAGGTCGGCGGCGACTTGCTGACCATCGAGGCCCAGACCATGCCCGGCAAGGGCAACGTCACGCGCACCGGCTCGCTGGGCGACGTGATGAAGGAATCGGTCGAGGCCGCGCGCACCGTGGTGCGCAGCCGCGCGCTGAAGCTGGGGATTGCGCCGCAGGTGTTCGAGAAAAAGGACATCCACATCCACGTGCCCGATGGCGCCACGCCCAAGGATGGCCCCAGCGCTGGCGCGGCCATGGCCACGGCCTTCGTCTCGGCGCTGACGGGCATCCCGGTGCGCGCCGACGTGGCCATGACTGGCGAGATCACGCTGCGCGGCGAGGTCACCATCATCGGCGGCTTGAAGGAAAAGCTGTTGGCTGCGCTGCGCGGCGGCATCAAGACGGTGCTGATCCCCGAGGAAAACGTCAAGGATTTGCAGGAAATCCCCGAGAACGTGAAGAACGGCCTGGAGATCATCCCCGTCAAATGGTTCGACCAGGTGTTGCAGCACGCCCTGGTGCGCCAGCCCACGCCGCTGTCCGAGGACGAGGTGGCCGCAGCCGCCGCATTGCCAGCCACGGCCAGCGCGGCGGCCGAGCAGGGCGCGGCCGGCGGCGGGATGATCGACATCGTCTCGCACTGAGTGTCGATTCTGGTTGCTTGCACAGGCCCGTATGGCAAGCCCTGCGGGCCTTTTGCTTTGGGTGTTTTTGGTCGGTGCGCAGGCCCAGCGCCGGCACAGGCAGAAGCGGGGCTCTGTCCGGCGGGCCATCGCTGCGCTGTCTGTCTGGCTGGCTGGCTTTCAAGGCATGTGCCTTGCCTTGTTCCATTGGCACAGTGCAAGCCCGGCCAGGATGCACAGCGCGGCGGCCAGGTGGTAGTGCATGAAGGGCTCGTTCAGGAGGGCGATGCCCATCAGGCCGCCGCTCAGGGGGATGAGGTGCGTGAACACGTCGGCGCGTGCTGCGCCCACGGCGGCCACGCCCCGGCTCCAGAACACATAGGCCAGCCAGGAGGGGAAGACCACCAGATAGGCCAGGCCCAGCGCCTGCGCCGCGCCCCAGGGCCAGCCGCCGCCGGGCTGCCAGGCCGCCAGCAGCGCGGGCCAGGCGGCGGGCAGCAGCGCCAGCGCCCCCAGCCAGGACGAGAGGGTGACGAAGCTCTCGCTGGACAGCGCCTTGGGCCGGATGCGCAAAAAGGTGCAGTACACCGCCCAGCTCAGCACCGCCGCCATGGCCCACAGGTCGCCGCGCGCCAGCGCCCCTTGCGCCAGCAGGCTGGGCAGATGGCCTTTGGAGAGAATCAGCAGCACGCCCAGCGTGCTCACGGCAATGCCCAGCAGCGCGCGCGGGCGCAATGCATCGCCGAAGAACAGCCGGCCCAGCAGCATCACGATGCAGGGCGAGGCGGCCATGTAGATGGCGCTGCGCACGGAGGTCACAGTCTGCAAGGCCAGGTACAGCGTGACCGGAAAGGCGATCTGCCCCAGCGCCGCCAGAAAGGCCAGACGCCCCCAATCGCTGGCGCTGCGCGGCCACTCGGCCAGCACGCGCCGCCCGAACACCAGGCTGAGCAGCAGCGCCGTGCCAGCCCAGCGCAGGGCCGAGAGCAGCATGGGGTCGATGCCCGCCACCAGCACCCGGCCCACGACGTAGTTGCCGCCCCAGAACACGGCGGCCAGCGACAGCAAGAGGTAGTAGGGCATGGGCAGGCTGTGTGTGCTTCACAAGGGGGCCTAGCATGCCGCCGTCCGCGCTGCGCTGCCAATGCCGAAAACCCGCAGGCCAGCGCACAGCCACAGCCCCTGTGGAAGGTGCCAAAGTGCCGAAAGGGCGCAGCTACAATCGCGCCCTTTCGGAGGGGCTGCACGGATCGCCGCGTGGTTTCGTGTCGGCCTTGTCTTGCCATTTTTGAAGGGGTGTGCAGATGGCTGAGCAAGCGCCAAACCCAGCTGCGTCTGGGTCTGTTTTTCACTTTTCCGCAACCCGTGCCGGCCTGGCGCGTCGCACCAGTCGTGCGTTGGGTGGCTGGGTGCGTGGCCTGGGCCTGGCGGCCGTGCTGGGCTTGGCGGCAGTGGGCGCACATGCGCAGCAGGTGTTGCGCGTGACGGCCATCCCCGACGAGTCGCCCACCGAGCTGGCGCGCAAGTTCGAGCCCCTGGGCCAGTACCTGCAGCAGGAGCTGGGCATGGCGGTGCAGTGGACGCCGGTGACCGATTACGCCGCCGCCGTGGAGACGCTGGCCAATCGCAAGGTGGATCTGGCCTGGTTTGGCGGCTTTACCTTCGTGCAAGCGCAGCAGCGCTCGCAGGGCAAGGCCGTGCCGCTGGTGCAGCGCCAGGAGGACGCGCAGTTCCGCTCGGTGTTCATCACGCGCGCGGGCAGCGGCATCGAGTCGCTGGCCGATCTCAAGGGCCGCACGCTGGCCTTTGGCTCGCAAAGCTCCACCTCCGGCCATCTGATGCCGCGCCACTACCTGCTGGCGCAGGGCATCAACCCCGATGCCGATCTCAAGCGCGTGAGCTTCTCCGGCGCGCACGACGCCACCATCGCCGCCGTGGCCAGCGGCAAGGTCGATGCCGGGGCGCTGAACATTTCGGTGTGGGAGAAGTTCGTGGCCGAGGGCCGGGTCGATGCCAACCAGGTGCGCGTCCTCTACACCACGCCCGCCTACCACGACTACAACTGGACGGTGCACGCCGAAATGCCGGCCGAGTTGCAGGAAAAAATCCGCCAGGCCTTCCTCAAGCTCGATGCGGCCGAGCCGGCGGGCAAGGCCATCCTGGAGCTGCAGCGCGCCACGCGCTTCATCCCCACCGAAGCGGCCAATTACGACGGCATCCGCGCCGCAGCGCAAAGCGCCGGCCTGCTGCGCTGAGCCGTGCACGCTGCCACTGCCGCTGCCATGACCGCCGCCCCACAGGCACCAGCAGCACAGGCACAGGCCCCGGCCCTGGCCTTGCGCGATGCCAGCATTGCGCCCGCTGGCGCGGCCCAGCCCTTGCTGTGCGGCCTGCGGCTGCAGATCGCGCCTGGCGAGCAGGTGGCCCTGATTGGCGCCAGCGGCTCGGGCAAGAGCACGCTGATGCTGGCGCTGGCAGGGGCTTGGCCACTGCAGGCCGGTGCGCTGCACTGGTATGGGCAAGACCCCTGGCAGCTGCCGCGCAGCCAGCGGCAACGGCTGCGGCGCGAGATGTTTTATGCCCCCCAGGTGCCGCCGCTGCCGCCGCGCCAGCGGGTGGTTGCAGCGGTGCTGGCCGGGCGCCTGCCGCACATGGGGCTGGCGGCCAGCTTGCGCACGCTGTGGCACCCGCGCCGGGCCGATGCGCAATGGGCGCAGCAGGCGCTGCTGGCGTTGGATCTGCCCGACAAGCTCTGGCAGCGCGTGGACCGGCTCTCTGGCGGCGAGCGCCAGCGCGTCGGGCTGGCGCGGCTGCTGGCATCGCAGGCGCGCTGCTGGCTGGTCGATGAGCCACTGTCCGCGCTCGACCCCAGCCGCGCGCAGCAGGTCATGCAGGTGCTGCGGCAGACGGCCCGCCAGCGCGGCAATACGCTGCTGTGCAGCCTGCACCAGGTGGACGCGGCGCGGCGCTTTGCGCGCGTGTTGGCCCTCAAGGATGGGGCCATTGCCTACGATGGCCCAGGCAGCGGCCTGAGCGATGCGCTGCTGCTGCAACTCTATGGCAGCACGGCGCTGGACGATGCCCCGGCCGATGTGCAGGCCGCCGTACAGGCCCAAGCCGCGCCCTCGCCCGCATCCGTCTGGGCCGGCCCTGCGCCCTGTGGTTGAGCCAGCAAAGCCCGTGATGACTGAGCAGGCCCACACTGCCCGCACGGCCCGCGCTGCCCAGGCCGCGCCCCGTGGCGCATCCCCGGCAGCTGCCGATGCCGGGCGCGACCCGGCCTGGCTGCGGCGCTGGGCTGCGCTGCTGCTGGCGCTGGCCGTGCTCTGGCCCGTGCTGCGGCTGACGGAATTTCGACCCTGGCAGATGCTGGATGCGCACAGCCTGCAGGCCACGGCCAGCTTTTTGGCCAGCTTCGTGCCGCCGCGCCACGATTGGGCGTTTGTCTGGCTGCTGGCCAAGGAGGCCTGGCGCACCATCGCCATCGCCACGGCGGGCCTGGCGCTGGCCTGGCTCATCGGCGCGCCGCTGGCGCTGATGGCCAGCGCCAGCCTGTCCATCAGCGCCAGCGAGGGCGCGGGCCGCATGGCCGCGCTGCCGCGGTTGCTGCGCCAGCTGCTGCGCTGGCTGCTGGTGGCCCTGCGCTCCATCCCCGAGCTGGTCTATGCCTTGCTGCTGGTGCGCGTGACCGGGCTGGGGCCTACGGCCGGCGTGCTGGCCATTGCCATTGCCTACGGCGGCATGCTGGGCAAGGTCTATGCGGAAATCCTGGAAAGCGCCGATCCGGCCCCGACCCAGGCGCTGCTGCGCGCCGGCTGCGGGCGCCTGCAGGCGTTTTTCTGCGGCACGCTGCCGCAATGCGCGCAGGAGCTGGCCGGCTACACCGTCTACCGCTGGGAGTGCGCCGTGCGCTCGTCCGTCGTGCTGGGTTTTGTCGGCGCCGGGGGCCTGGGTCAGTTGCTCGACAGCGCCGCCAAGATGTTTGCCGGCAACGAGGTCAGCGCCACGCTGCTGGTGTTCATCGGGCTGGTCTGGCTCAGCGACGGCCTGAGCGCCTGGCTGCGCCGGCGGCTGGCTTGAATCGAGGCAGGCGCATGGGCTTTGCATCCAGACCACATGACGCAGCCGCGCCGGGCCAGACTGGCGCCGAACTGCCGCTGCCGCCCCGGCCGCGGCGCAGCCTGTGGACGATCCTGGCGCTGCTGGCCCTGGCGGCCCTGGTCATGGCCAGCTTTGTGACGCTGGACTTGCAGTGGCGCGATCTGTTTTCGGCGCAGGGCCTGGGCGCGATGGCGCAATTCGTGCGCGGCTTCTTCCCGCCCGAGACAGGGCCGGTCTTCTTGTGGCTCACGGCGCGCGCCGCGCTGGAGACGCTGGCCATGTCCCTCTTGGGCACGGCCCTGGCCGCAGTCGGTGGGCTGGCCCTGGCGCTGCTGGCCAGCGGCGCGCCCGCCCAGGCTCGCGGCCAGCGCAGCGGCCGCATGGCCCTGCGCGGCCTGGCGCTGGCGATCTTGAACCTATTGCGCGCCGTGCCCGAGCTGATCTGGGCCGTGCTGCTGCTCATCGCCGCCGGCCTGGGGCCCATGGCCGGCACGCTGGCGCTGGCATTGCACACCAGCGGCGTGCTCGGGCGGCTGTTTGCGCAAAGCCTGGAAAGCGCCGCCCCGGAAGTGGCGCAGGCCCTGCGCCTGCGCGGCGCAGGCGCGCTGCAGACCTTCGCCTGGGCGACCTGGCCGCAGATCGCGCCGCAGCTGCTGTCCTACACCCTGTACCGCTGGGAGAACAACATCCGCGCCGCCACCGTGCTGGGCATTGTCGGCGCGGGCGGCCTGGGCCAGATGCTCAGCTACCACCTGGGGTTGTTTCACATGCGCGAGACCGGCACCGTGCTGCTGGCCATGCTGCTGCTGGTGGCCGTGGTCGATGGCAGCTCCTTTGCCATCCGCCGCGTGATGGCGCGCTGAAATGCCCCAACAGGCCTTCCAACAGGCCTTTCAGGTCTGCGTCAGGTGCCGCGCCAGGGCCTTGCGAAATGGCTGCACGGCCTGGGCCATGCGCAGCGCGCCGCCGCGCAGCCACTGGGCCGGTGCGGCATCGTTGGTGTAGAGCCGGGCGATGGCATTGGTGGCCTGGTACAGCGGCCAGGTGGCGGCCAGGTGGCGGCGCTCGTAAGCCTGGAGAAACTCCTGATCGGCCAGATCGCGGTTGCGGCGCTTGGCCAGCCACAGCTGCTCGGCCAAGCGCTGCTGGCTTTGCAGGCCGAAGTTGAAGCCGTGCGCGGTGATGGGGTGCATGCCCACGGCCGCATCGCCAATCAGCGCAAAACGCGGCGCCACAAAGCGCTGCGCGTACACGCCCACCAGCGGGTAGGTGTGGGGCTCGCCCTCCTTGTGCATTGCGCCCAGGCGGTGCGCAAAGCGCCGCGTGATGCTGGCGGAGAAGGCTGCATCGTCCAGCGCCAGCTCGGCCTGCATGGCCTCGGGCTTGAGCGTGAGCACCACATTGCTGCGCTGGCCGTTGAGCGGCAGCAGCGCCAGCGTCTGGCCCTGGTCGAACCATTGCCAGGCCACGTGCTGGTGCGGCAGCTCGTGGCTGAAGCGGCACACCATCATGGTGCGCGCGAAATCGTGCGTGGCCGCGGCAATGCCCATCATGCGGCGGGTTTGCGAAAAGCGGCTGTCAGCGGCCACCACCAGGCGCGCCGTCAGGCTGCGGCCATCGTCGAGCTGCAGTGTGTGGCGCTCGGCCCCGCAGCGCAGGCCGCTCACGCCCACGCCGCCGATGAGCTGCACCTCGCTGCGCGCCTGCACGGCCTCGAACAAGGCCTTGCGGATCAGGTGGTTGGGCACGAAATAGCCCAGCTGCGCCACGCCCGCGACCTGCGCGTCGATGCGCAGCGCAAACAGCGATGGGCCGTTGAACACCTGGGCATCGCGCAGGGCGCTGACCTGCTCGGGGTCGATGCGCTGCCAGGCGCCCAGCTCCTGCAGGATGCGTTGCGAGGCGTGGGTCAGGGCGATCTCGCGGCCATCGAAGGCCGGCTCGGCCAGGGCCGTCAGCGGCTGGCGGTCGAGCACGGCCAGGCGCAGGCCGCTGCCTTGCATGGATTGGGCGAAGGCCAAGCCCACCGGGCCGGCCCCTACGATGGCAATGTCAACGTGCATGGGCAAGTGCGGGTGTGAGAACAGAATGCTTGAGCGTGCGGCCAGCGCGGGCCGCTGCGCATGATAGCGGCGCGGCGGCCATGCAAAAGCCCCGGGCCGCCGTGCAGGGGGTGCAGGCAGGCCAGGGGCCGGGTGCGCCGCAGAGCGGCTGCGCTCAGTTGTACCAGCGCTGCGGGTCGCGCGTGTAGTGCTGGCTGCTGGGCGGGGCGGGCATGCGCTCGTAGGTGGTCAGCACGCCGCGCTGTTGCCAGGTCATCAGCACCGGCTTGCCGCGCTGCGCCATGGCCGCGCCGAGCAGGTTTTCACGGAACAGGCCGCCGCCGCGCACGCTGCCGGTGATGCGCACATCATTGCCGCCGCGCACGCGCGCCTCGCAAAAGCGCGGGTCGGTGTGGGCGTCGCAGCGCTGCAGCGCATTGGCCTGCAGCTGGCTGTCCGAAGGCGCGCGCGCAGGTGTGCGCGCCAGTGTGGGCTGGCTCCAGGCCGCGCACAGCAGCGCGCCCAGCAAGAGGCCAGCGGCCGAGCGGGTCAGGCGATGCGATGGTGTTTTTGACATAGGTGTTCCTCCTTGGGTGCGGGATTGCTCTCGTGCTTGTGTCGGGCATTCTAGTGGCGCTGCCCTGCAATGGCGATACAAATTCAAACAATTGTCTTGTGGCGGCATCAGACCTTTCTTTGAGCAGGCTCAGAACACTGGGCCGTGCCCCTGCCTTGAAAAGCCTGTGCGCGGCCTCAGATGGCCACGGTCGTGGCGCGCGCTGCGCGCTGCTGCCCCTTCCCCCATTTCTTCCCCATCGATTCCTTGTGACGCCATGAGCACGAAAAAACATGCTTTCCAGGCCGAGGTGGCCCAGGTGCTGCACCTGGTGACGCACTCGCTGTACTCGAACCCTGAAATCTTCCTGCGCGAGCTGATCTCCAACGCCGCCGATGCCTGCGACAAGCTGCGCTTTGAGGCTCTGAACGACAGCGCGCTTTACGAGGGCGATGCCGAGCTGCGCGTGCGCATCCACTTCGATGAGCAGGCCAAGACCCTGACCATCGAGGACAACGGCATCGGCATGAGCCTGCAGGAGGCCATCGACAACCTGGGCACCATCGCCAAGAGCGGCACGCGCGACTTTGCCAGCCGCCTCAGCGGCGATGCGCAGGCCGATGCGCAGCTCATCGGCCAGTTTGGCGTGGGCTTTTACTCGGCCTTCATCGTGGCCGAGCAGGTGGTGGTGCAAACGCGCCGCGCCGGCCTGCCCGCCAGCGAGGGCGTGCGCTGGAGCAGCCAGGGCACGGGCGACTTCGAGGTCGAGACCATCGCGCGCGCCCAGCGCGGCACCAGCATCACCTTGCACCTGCGCGACAGCGCCAGCGAGTTCCTCAACGGCTGGAAGCTGCGCTCGCTCATCAACAAATACTCCGACCACATCAGCCTGCCCGTGCAGATGCAACAGGAGCAATGGCAGGAGGCCGAGCAGGAAGGCCAGCCCGGCGCCATGGTCAAGACCGGCGAATGGGAGACCGTCAACCAGGCCAGCGCGCTGTGGGCGCGGCCCAAGAAGGACATCAGCGCCGAGCAGTACATCGAGTTCTACAAAAACCTCAGCCACGACTTCGAGGCGCCGCTGGCCTGGAGCCACAACAAGGTCGAGGGCGCGACCGAATACACCCAGCTGCTGTACCTGCCGGGCAAGGCCCCGCACGACCTGTGGAACCGCGACAAGCAGGCTGGCCTGAAGCTCTACGTCAAGCGCGTCTTCATCATGAACGAGGCCGATGCGCTGCTGCCCTCTTACCTGCGCTTTGTCAGCGGCGTGATCGACGCGGCCGATCTGCCGCTGAACGTCAGCCGTGAAATCCTGCAGGAAAGCCGCGACGTGCGCGCCATCCGCGACGGCAACACGCGCCGCGTGCTGGGCATGCTCGAAAGCCTGGCCGAGGAGGATGCAGCCGCAGCGCCCGCGCAGCCCACGGATCAGGCAAATCAGGCCGAGCAGGCCGGTGACGTGACCGACGTGGTCGATAAGAACGCCCCGGCCGCCGATGCCGCCCAGCCGCAGGGCGAAGGCAAATACGCGCGCTTTTACGCCCAGTTTGGCGCCGTGCTCAAGGAGGGCCTGGGCGAAGACTTTGCGCACCGCGAACGCATTGCCCGCCTGCTGCGCTACGCCTCGACCCACAGCGACAGCCCCAGCGTTGGCCTGGCCGACTACAAGGCGCGCATGAAGGACGGGCAAAAGGCCATCTACTACATCACCGCCGACAGCCTGGCCGCCGCCAAGAGCAGTCCGCAGCTGGAGCTGTTCCGCAAAAAAGGCATTGAAGTGCTGTTCATGACCGACCGCGTGGACGAATGGGCCATGGGCTTTGTGCACGAGTTCGACGGCACGCCGCTGCAATCCATTGCCAAAGGCGCGGTGGATCTGGGCGAGCTGCAGGACGAAGCCGAACGCCAGGCCGCCCAGGCCGCGGCCGAGCAGTACCAGCCCCTGGTCGAGCGCCTCAAGACCGTGCTCAAGGGCAAGGCCGAAGACGTGCGCGTGACCACCCGCCTGGTCGATTCGCCCGCCTGCCTGGTCGTGCAGGACGGCCAGATCAGCAACCAGTTCGCGCGCCTGCTCAAGCAGGCCGGCCAGGCCCTGCCCGAGACCCTGCCGGTGCTGGAAGTCAACCCCAGCCACGCGCTGGTGCAGCGCCTGCAGGCTGCGCAGGACGCCCAGGCCGAAGGCGGCGACTTCGAAGACCTGGCGCACGTGCTGTTCGACCAGGCCCTGCTGGCCGAAGGCGGCCTGCCAGACGACCCGGCCGCCTACGTGCAGCGCATCCACCGCCTGCTGCTGGCCCCTGCGGGCTGAGTAGAGCCCCCTACTGCCTGCTGTCCCGGCACGCAGGCAGTGGGGCGCCTTCTTTGGCCCCCTTTTCTTGGCGAGACAAGAAAAGGAGGTGCGCCGCCGGGCGCATATCCTGGCCTGGGCGCTCCAAGCCTGCACAGTCGGCCGTGACAAGGGCGCGGCCAGCCCCCTGCCAGCCTCATTCAGCCCTTGGCGCCACAGCCATCGTGTGACAATCGCGCCCCATGAGTCCACAGCAGTACGTCGCGCACAAGGCCGCCGCATCGGGCAGCAGCTTTTACTACGCGTTCCGTTTTCTCCCGGCGCCGCGCCGCGCGGCCATTACGGCCTTCTATGCGTTCTGCCGCGAAGTGGACGACGTGGTCGATGAAGTCAGCGACGCCGGCGTGGCCGCCAGCAAGCTGGCCTGGTGGCGTTCCGAAGTGGCCAATGCCTACGCCGGCCGGCCCAGCCACCCGGTCATGCAGGCGCTGATGCCCGCCGCGCAGGACTGGGGCATCGAGGCCGCACACCTGCTGGCCATCATCGAAGGCTGCGAGATGGACCTGCAGCAAACCCGTTACCTGGACTTTGCAGGCCTGCAGCGCTACTGCCATCTGGTGGCCGGCGTGGTGGGCGAGGTCGCCGCGCGCATCTTCGGCCAGACCCAGGCGCAGACCACGCAGTATGCGCACACCCTGGGCCTGGCCTTTCAGCTGACCAACATCATCCGCGACGTGGGCGAGGACGCCATGCGCGGGCGCATCTACCTGCCCGTGGCCGAGCTGCAGCAGTTCGAGGTGCGCGCGCACGAAATCACCCAGCGCAGCTACTCGGAGCGCTTTGCCGCGCTGATGCGCTTTCAGGCCGAGCGCGCGCACCGCCTCTACGACCAGGCGCTGGCGCTGCTGCCCGAGCAGGACCGGCGCAGCCAAAAGCCCGGGCTGATGATGGCGCACATCTACCGCACCTTGCTGCGCGAGATCGAGCGCGACCAATTCCAGGTGCTGCACCAGCGCATCCAGCTCACGCCGCTGCGCAAGCTCTGGCTGGCCTGGCAGGTGCAGGCGCTGGGGCGCATGCCGCGCTGAGCCGCGCGGCGCAAGGCGCAAGCAAGGTAGGCCAATGGCGGGGGCAGCAACAGCGCAGGCCGGGACGTTGGCAGGGCTGCGCCTGGCCGTGGTCGGCGCGGGCTGGGCCGGCCTGGCCGCCGCCGTGGCGGCCAGCCAGGCCGGCGCGCAGCTGACGCTGTTCGAAGCCAGCCGCCAGCCTGGCGGGCGGGCGCGCAATGTGGCGCTGGCCGGCGCGGGCGGGCAGCCCGCCTTGCGGCTGGACAACGGCCAGCACATTCTGATCGGCGCCTACCGCGCCAGCCTGGGCTTGATGCACACCGTGGGGCTGGACGTCGCGCGCTGCCTGCAACGCCTGCCGCTGGATTTGCGCGATGCCCAGGGCCAGGGCCTGGCCCTGCCCGCCTGGCCCAGCCGGCTGCCTGCGCCGCTGCAGGCGTCGGCCCAGGCCTTGGGCACGGCCTGGGCGCTGCTGCGCGCGCAAGGCTGGGGCTGGGGCGAGCGTCTGGCCCTGCTGCGCCGCCTGCAGGCCTGGCAGCGCGCTGGCTTTGCCTGCGCGCCCACGGCCAGCGTGGCCCAGCTGTGCGCCGGCCTGCCGCAGGCGGTGGTGCAGCAGCTCATCGAACCGCTGTGCACCGCTGCGCTGAACACGCCACTGGCCCAGGCCAGCGGCGCGGTGTTCTTGCGCGTGCTGCAAGACAGCGTGGCTGGCGGGCCGGGCAGCGCCGACCTGCTGCTGCCTACAGTGCCGCTGGGCGACTTGCTGGCCGAGCCGGCATGGCGCTGGCTGCAGGCGCAGGGCGCGCAGCTGCGCCTGGGCCAGCGCATCAACCAGTTGCAGCCTGTGGCAGACAGTCAAGCAGGCGCAGGCTGGCTGCTGGACGGCCAGCGCTTTGACGCCGTGCTGCTGGCCACCCCGGCGGGCGAGGCCCTGCGCCTGCTGCGCCCGCTGGCCGCCGAAACCGCGGCCGGGGCCGGGGCGGCGGCCAGCGATTTGCGCAGCTGGCTGCAACAGGCCCAGGCGCTGCGCCACGAGGCCATTGGCACGGTGTTCCTGCGCGCAGCAGATGTGGATACGACCCCGCCATCGCCCAGCCTGTTGACGCGGCCCATGCTGGCGCTGGCGCCTGGCGGCGTGGCCCAGTATGTGTTCGACCGCCAGCAATTGACGGGCGAGCCCGGCCTGCTGGCCTGGGTGGCCAGCACCCTGGATGCGGCGCTGGACAAGGCCGCGCTGACGCAGCGCGTGCTGGCCCAGGCCCAGGCCCTGCCCGGCCTGGCAGGGCGCCGCTGGCAGCCCGTGGCCAGCATCATCGAAAAGCGCGCCACCTTCGCCTGCACGGCCGGCCTGCAGCGCCCCGGCCAGCAGCCTTGCAGCGCCTGGCCCCGGCTGCTGGTCTGCGGCGACTACGTGCACGGCCCCTACCCAGCCACGCTGGAAGGCGCAGTGCGCAGCGGCCAGCAGGCCGTGGCCGCGCTGTGCCGTGCAGTGGCTGGCGCGCACAGCGCCTGATGCCGGGCTGGCCATCCGCGTCTTTGCTTGCATGGCTTTTGCAAAGATTGCGCCTTGTAGTTGCCGACCGCTGTGGGTTGGAGTGCCGGGGCCGGGATGTGCGCCCGGCGGCGCACCTCCTTTTCTTGTCTCGCCAAGAAAAGGAGGCAAAAGAAGGCGACCTCGCTGCCTGCGACCCCGGCGCTGCGCGCCGGGGTCGCAGGCAGAAGGGGGGCTCTGCCCGGGCCATCGCTGCGCTCGGCCCTTGGCTTGGGGTGCCTGATGGCAGGCGGTGGCGATGAGAGCCGATCCTAAAAATGTGAACAAGGTGCGGGCCGGCCTGTGACCCATGGCGCGCAGCGGGCTGGCGTGTGCATCACTGCGCCGCGCGGCGCTTGCTGGATGGGGCGGGCGGCGGCGCGGCTACGGCCGAGCAGCCCGGGCCGCTGAGGCGGCTGTGGCCGCCGGGCAGGGGCGTGAGCACGATTTGCGTGGCGATGCGCTCCTTGAGGGCCGGCACGTGCGAGATCACGCCGATGAGCTTGCCCTCCAGGCGCAGGCTGGCCAGCGTGTCCAGCGCCGTCTCCAGCGCCTCGTCGTCCAGCGTGCCAAAGCCTTCGTCGAGAAACAGCGCGTCCACGCGCACGTTCTGGCTGGCCATGTGCGACAGGCCCAGCGCCAGCGCCAGGCTGACGATGAAGCTCTCGCCGCCCGAGAGGTTCTTGGTCGTGCGCACCAGGCCTGCCTGGTCGTTGTCGATCACGTTCAGCTCCAGCGGCTGCGCCGGGTCGCACACCAGCAGGTAGCGCCCGCTCATCTTCTGCAGCTGGCGATTGGCCTGGGCCACCACCATGGCCAGGCTCAGGCCCTGCACGAAGTGGCGGTACTTTTTGCCATCGGCCGAGCCAATCAGCGCGTGCAGCGCCTCCCAGCGCAGGCATTCGCGCTGCTGCGCCTCGATGGCCTGGCGCTGCGCCTGCTGCTGATCGGCCAGGCGCTGCTGCTCGGCCAGGCGGGATTTGAGCGTGCCCAGCGCCTCCAGCGCCTGGCGCTGCTGCGCGGCCAGCTCGGCCTGGGCCTGCTGCAGGCTGGGCAGCGGCGGGGGCTCGTCGGGGCGCTCGGCCTGCAGGGCGCTGCGCTGCGCTTGCAGCGCCTGCTGCTGGCTGTGCAGGCGGGCCTGTTCGATGCGCAGCTGCTCGGCCTGCTGGGTCAGCTGCTGGCGTTGGGCGGGCGGCAGTGTGGCGGCGCGGTAGGCGGCCTCATCGGCAAAGCCGCGCGCCTGTAGCTGCGCGGCGAACTCGGCCGCCTGTGCGAGCAGCTGCGGCGCGCGATCGGCCTGGGCCTGCTGCAGCGCCTGGCAGCGGCTTTGGTGTTCGAGCTGTGCGGCCTGGGCCTGCCGCCAGTGCCGCTGGGCCTGTTGCAGCGCCTGGGCGGCGGCTTGGCAATCGGCCTGCAAACGCTCGGCCTGGGCCGTTGGATCCTGCGTGCCGAACAAGGCCTGACGCTGCGCCTGCAGTTGCTCGGTGGCCTGTTGCAGAGCCTGGCACTGGTTGCGCTGCTCGGCCCATTGCGCCTGCAATTGCTCGGCATGCTGGGCCTGCTGCGCAATGCGCTGGGCCAGGGCGGCGAGCTGCTGTTGCAGCGCGCCATGTTGTTGTTGCAGCAGCAGCCATTGCGCGCGGCGCTGCTCCAGCGCCTGCAACAGTGCCTGCAGGTTTTGTTGATCGACCTCGTCCGCGTCGGCCAAGGCCTCGGTGTGGTCTTGGGCCGCAGGATGGGGCGCGGCGGCCCAGCAGGGCAGGGCGTGTTGGTCTGGCAGGCTCTGCAGAGCCTGCCGCAATGCCTGCCGCTGCGCGGCCTGCGCCGCCTGCAGGTTGTGCAGGGCCTGCTGCCGTTGTTGCAAGGCGTGCTGGGCCTTGGCCAGCTGCTCGGCTGCGGCATGGCTGGCCTGTATGGCCAGATCGGCGGCCTGGCGCTGCTGCTCCAGCTGGGCGTGGCTGTGGGCGATGGCCTGCGCCAGCTCTTCGGCTTCGGCCAGGCGCTGTGCGCTGGCCTGGCATTGCGCGGCCTGTTCGGCCTGCGCGGCGTGCAGGGCCTGGGCCAGGGCATCGAGTGCGGCGCTGTGCTCCGGCCCCTGGGCGTCGGCCGGCCATTGGGCCAGGCGCTGCAGCAGGGCGGTGGCGGCCTGCTGCGCCTCGCAGGTCGGCGGCGGCAGTGCGGCAGGCGCTGGGGCGGGCGGCCGGGCCAGGGCCTCGTGCAATGCCTGCAGCCTGGCCAGCGCGGCTTGGGCGCGCTGCTGCTGCTGCTGGCTGTGCTGCCGGGCCTGCTGGGCCTGTTCATGGCTTTGGCTGTGCCGCAGTTGCTGCTGGGTGTGCTCGGCGCGGCATTGCTGCAGTTGCGCGCGCGCGGCCTGGATGCGCTGGGCCGTGGCCTGTGGCTCGGGCTGCGGTTGGGCCTGGGCAAAGGGGTGTTCGAGCGCGCCGCACAGCGGGCAGGGCTGGCCGTCCTGCAAGGTGTGGCGCGCTTGCTCCAGGCTTTGGATGCGCAGTTCCAGCTGGTGTTGCTGCTCCAGCAGCTGGTGCTCGCGCTCCAGGGCCTGCAGCTGTTGGGCCAGTTGCTGCTGGCGCTGTTGCGCCTCATGGGCCTGGGCCTGGCAGTGTTGCGCTTGGGTCAGCCCATTGGCGGCGGCCTGCTGGGCCTGGCGGGCTTCGTCGGCAGCGGCCTGGGCCTGGGCCAGTTGCTCCAGGCGGGCTTGCAGGGCGCCGTGGTGGGTGCGCCAGTGGCCCAGCGATTGCTGACCCAGCAACTGGGCCAGCTGCGCCTGCTGCCGGGCCAGTTGCTGCTGCTGCGCCTGCAGCCCGGCCTGGCAGGCCTGCGCTTGCTGCTGTTGCGCTTGCTGGTGTGCTTCGGCCTGGGCCAGGGCCTGTTCAGCCTGGGCCAGTTCGTGGCGCAGGGCGGCGGCCTGCTGCGCGCCTTGCTGCAGCGTGGCAATGCGCTCGCGCAGGGCGGAGAGCTCCTCGACGAGCCGGGCATCGCCGGCGCGCCGCTGCTGTTGCGCCTGCAGGGCCTGCAGCTGCTGCTCGGCCTGGGCCTGCTCCTGCAGGCTGTGCCGGTGTTGCGCCTGTTGTTGCTGCAGGCGTTCATGCAGTGCTTGCAGGGCTTGTTGTTGCTCGCTGAGCTGGCGCTGCTGCTGCTGGCGCTGCCAGTCCAGCGCTTGCACCTGTTGAAGCAGTTCCTGGCTTTGGGCCTGGGTCTGCTGGGCCTGCTGCAGGCGTTGCTCGGCGGCCTGTTGATCGGCCTGGGCCTGCGCCAGTGCCTGCTGCTGCGCGGCGCTGTGCGCCTGCAGGCTCTGCAGCTGCTGGGCGTCGCTGGTTTGGGCCTGGCGCAGCGCCTGCAGCGCGGCGTCGGCGGCGGCCAGCTCCAGCGCGCGCTGCGCGGCGTCGAGCCGGGCCTGCTCGGGTGCAAAGCGCGCCTGCTCGGCCTCCAGGGCTTGCTGGGCGGCCAGCCATTGCGCGTGTTGTTGCTGCAGCTGCTGCAGGCGCTCGCGCCAGGCAATGGCCTGGGCCTGCTCGGCCAGCTGGGCCTGCAGCTGGGCTTCGTGGGCCTGTTGGGCGACCAGTTCCTGTTGCAGCTGGGCCAGCTCCTGGGCCGGCAGCGGCTGCACGCCCTGCAGCGCGGCGCGCAAGGCCTGCAGTTGCTGCTGCTCTTGGCTGTGGCGCGCGTGCACGTGCATGGAGATCTGGCTGTAGATGCCGCTGCCGGTGAGGTGTTCGAGCAGCGGCGCGCGCTCCTCGGGCCCGGCTTGCAAAAAGGCGGCAAAACCGCCCTGGGCCAGCAGCATGGAGCGGGTAAAGCGCATGAAGTCCAGCCCGGTGAGGGCTTCGACGCGCTCGGCCACGCCGCGCAGGCTGCTTTGCAGAATCTGGCCGGTGTCGGCGTTGGCGATTTCGTGGCGCGGCGCTTGCAGCTCGCCCTCGGGCTGCTTGCGCGCGCGGCGCTGGCTCCAGTGGCAGCGCCAGCGCCCGGCCGGGGTTTCGAAGACGACCTCGGCAAAGCATTCGCCGCTTTGGCGCGACATGATGTCGTTGCCGCTCTTGCCGATTTTGGCCAGGCGCGGCGTGCGGCCGTACAGCGCCAGGCAGATGGCGTCCAGCAGCGTGCTCTTGCCCGAGCCGGTCGGGCCGGTGATGGCAAACAGGCCCTCGCTGGCGTAGGCCGGGTGCGTGAGGTCGATGTGCCACTGGCCGCTCAAGGCGTTGAGGTTGCTCAGGCGGATGTGCAGGATGCGCATGGGGCGGTGTGGCAAGGTGCGCGGGCGCTCACTGCGCCTGCGGGTCGGCCTGCTGCAGTTCGTGCAGGGCCTGTGCGTAGGTCTGGCGCAGTGCCGCGCGCTGCGCATCGGGGATGTGGTGCGCGGCCAGGCAGCGCTCGAACACCTCGTGCACGTCCAGCGTCTGCAGGTTTTCGTCGGCCTGGCTGTGCGCCAGCAGCTGCGCGCTCAGGCGCGGCTGGGCGATGCGCAGCACGTCGATGGCCGCATCGGCGGTGGCGGCGGCCACGCGCTGGCGCAGGTCGGGCAGCAGCTCCTGGCCTTCGTAGAGCACTTCCAGCCACAGGCGCGCGCCGGGCGGTGCTTCGGCGTCGGCGGTGGTATCGGCGGCCTGCTGCGCCGGGGCTGGCCGTGGGGCTGGCAGGGGATGTTGCGCGCCCAGCGCCTGCAGTTGCTGGGCGATGGCAGGCCAGTCGCCGCGCACGCGCGCCAGCGGCTGAAAGCGCGGCACGGGCAGCAGCGTGATGGCGCTGGGCGCGGTGCTGGGCGGCGCATCACCACCGGCGCTGGCCCATTGCACCAGGCAGACGCTTTTGCTGTGCGCGGCCTCGCCAAAGCCCATGGCCAGCGGCGCGCCGCTGTAGCGGATGTGGGCCTGGCCGCCCACGGTCTGCGGCACGTGCAAATGGCCCAGCGCCACGTAGTCGAAGGCGGGCGAGAACAGGTCTGCGCCAACTTGGGCCAGGCTGCCAACGTACAGATCGCGCACGCCGTCGCCGTCCAAAGTCTGGCCGCCGCTGGCAAACAGGTGGCCCATGGCGACGATGGGCACGGGCCGGCCCAGCGCGGCGCGGCGCGCCAGCGCGGCCTGGGCCACGGCGGCGTAGTGCTCGGCCAGGCCCTGCAGCAGCTTGCGCTCCTTGTCCTGCGGGCTTTCGCCTGGCTCGGCGCTGCGCAGATCACGCTCGCGCAGATAGGGCACGGCGCAGACGATCAGCTGCGCCTGGCCCTGCGCGTCGTGCAGCGTGAGCACTTCCTGCTCGGCGCTGGCGCGGGCCTGGCCGACGACGTGCACCTGCAGCGCCTGCAGCAGCTCGCGCGGCGCGTCCAGCAGCGAGGGCGAGTCGTGGTTGCCGGCGATGACCACGGCATGGCGGCAGCGCGCGGCGGCCACGCGGTGCAAAAAGCGGTAGTACAGCGCCTGGGTGGCGTTGCTGGGCGTGCCGGTGTCGAACACGTCGCCGGCCACCAGCAGCACGTCGATGGCTTCGCGCTCGACGGTGCCGGCCAGCCAGTCCAGCCAGGCGGCAAATTCCTCGTGCCGCCGCCGCCCGAACAGGTTGCGGCCCAGGTGCCAGTCCGAGGTGTGCAGCAGCTTCATGGCCGCAGGCCGAAGGCGCTGGGGCAGGGCGGCTCAGCCCTGGGCATGGCCGGCTGCTGCACCGGCGGCGCTGGGCGCGCGCAGGCGCTCGAACTCGCGGTGCTCGTAGGCGATGTAGGCCTCCATCATGCTGCGGTAGATGGCTTCGATCAGGTCGGGCTGGCCGCCTTCGGCCAGTGCGCGTTCGCGCACGCGCGCGACGATGAAGGCGATGCGATCTTCATCGCGCACCTGCTGCCGCGTGGCCTTGATGCGCGCGGCCTGGGTCATGTAGCCGCCGCGCTCGACCAGCAGCGGCACGAGGATGTCGTCCAGCGCGTCGATGCGCGCACGCACCTGGGCCATGTCGGTGCAGTGGGCGGTGCGCTCGATGGCCGGGCGCGCGTCGGCGGCTGCGGGGCCGGGGGCCGGGCAGGGGCTGTTCATGTGTCAAATCCTTCTTCTACCAGTTCGGCCGCGCGCAGCAGGGCGCGGGCCTTGTGTTCGGTTTCGCGCCATTCCATCTCGGGCACGGAGTCGGCCACGACCCCGGCGGCGGCCTGCACATACAGGGTCTGGTTCTTGACCAGGCCGGTGCGGATGGCGATGGCCACATCCATGTCGCCAGCGTAGCTGAGGTAGCCGCAGGCGCCGCCGTACAGGCCGCGCTTGACGGGCTCGAGCTGGTCGATCAACTCCATGGCATGCACCTTGGGCGCGCCGGTGAGGGTGCCGGCCGGAAAGCAGGCCTTGAGCACGTCGATCGGCCCCAGGCCGGGGCGCAGCCGACCCTCGACATTGCTGACGATGTGCATGACGTGGCTGTAGCGCTCGACCACGAAGGCCTCGGTCACCTGCACGCTGCCGACTTCGGCAATGCGGCCGATGTCGTTGCGCGCCAGGTCGATGAGCATGACGTGTTCGGCGCGCTCCTTGGGGTCGGCCACCAGCTCTTGCTCGGCGGCCTTGTCCAGCTCTGGCGTGGCGCCGCGCGGGCGCGTGCCCGCCAGCGGACGGATGGTGATTTTCTGCCCGTCCTCGCAGCGCTCCTGGCGCACCAGGATCTCAGGGCTGGCGCCCACCACGTGCAGGCCATCGTCGGCCTGGCCCGGCGGCGTATCCGTGGCGGCGCTGCCGAAGTGGTAGTAGTACATGTAGGGGCTGGGGTTGAGCGAGCGCAGCGCGCGGTACAGCGCCAGCGGGCTTTGCGTGTAGGGCTGCTCGATGCGCTGGCCGATCTGCACTTGCATGAACTCGCCGGCGGCGATCATCTCCTTGGCGCGCGCCACGGCAGCCAAATAATCGTCCTTGGCAAAACGCCGCAGCGGCGCATGGCTGGCGCTGGGCGCCACGGGCGGTACGGTCACGCTGCGCGCCAGCAGCTCGCGCAGCTGGCGCAGGCGGCGCTTGGCGCGGCTGTAGGCCTCGGGCTGGGCTGGGTCGGCCCAGACCAGCAGATACAGCCGGCCCGAGAGGTTGTCGATCACCGCCACCTCCTCGGTGTGCAGCAGCAGGATGTCTGGCAGTTGCAGGTCATCAGGCGGGCAGCTGGCTTGCAGCTTGTGCTCGATGTGGCGCACCGTGTCATAGCCGAAATAACCGGCCAGCCCGCCGGAAAAGCGCGGCATGCCCGGGCGCAGCGCCACTTTGAAGCGCGCCTGGTAGCGGGCGATGAAATCCAGCGGGTTGCCGTGGTCGGTCTCGACCACCTGGCCATCGGTGAGCACCTCGGTGCGGGCCTGCGCGCCAAAGCCGCTGGCGCGCAACACCGTGCGCGCGGGCAGGCCAATGAAGCTGTAGCGGCCAAAGCGCTCGCCGCCGACCACCGATTCGAGCAAGAAGCTGTTGCGCCCGCCATCTTGCGCGTGGGCCAGCTTCAGATACAGCGACAGCGGCGTTTCCAGGTCGGCAAAGGCCTGCGCCATCAGCGGGATGCGGTTGTAGCCCTCGCGGGCCAGGCTTTGGAATTCCAGTTCGGTGATCACGGACGCGGGCTCCTTGTGGGCGGGCGGCGGGCGATGGGGGTATCAGGGGGCGAAGTAGTGTAGTGGCAAAGCGCGGCCCCAGGCTGGCGCAGTCCTGGCTGCGCCGTTTGGCGTGATTTGGGTAATCCCTTAAGACTAAAGTCGTCTGGCGGCCCCAGGGGGTAGGCCGCTAAATTGGTGCTTGCCCGAATGCTGCGCCGGCACTGTGTGTCTGGGATCCAGGGCGGCGCTGTTTGGCGGCATTCGGTCTGACAACGATGAGATTGGAGACTGCCATGAGTGCCTTGCACAGCCACGCTGCGGACCCGATGGTCCAACGCATCGAGAACAACCCCAACTACCAGCTGCTGCGCCGCAAGCGCAATGGCTTTGGCTGGACGCTGACGATTCTGATGTTGCTGGTCTATTACGGCTACATCGGCCTGATTGCGTTCGACAAGTCTTTCCTGGCCAAGCCCCTGGGCACGGGGGTGACGACGGTGGGCATTCCCATCGGCCTGGGGGTGATCGTGTTCACGATTGTGATCACGGGCATTTACGTGTACCGCGCCAATACAGAGTTCGATGCGCTCACCCGCAAGGTTCTGGAGGAGGCGCGCCAATGAATGCACTGGGTTTTTGCTTGACAGCTGCGCAGGCCCGCCAGGCCGCGCTGGGTGTGGTGCTGGCCGCGGCCTCTGCAGCGGCCTGGGGCGCTGGCGGCGATCTGGGCGAGCTGCAAAAGCAGTCCACCAACTGGACGGCGATCGTCATGTTTGGCGTGTTCGTTGCAGGCACGCTGTGGATCACCAAGTGGGCGGCGGCGCGCACCAAGTCGGCGGCCGATTTCTACACCGCAGGCGGCGGCATCACGGGCTTTCAAAATGGCCTGGCGATTGCGGGCGATTACATGTCGGCCGCGTCCTTTCTGGGCATTTCGGCGGCAGTGATGGCCAATGGCTATGACGGGCTGATTTACTCCATCGGCTTTTTGGTGGGCTGGCCGGTCATTACCTTTTTGATGGCCGAGAAGCTGCGCAACCTGGGCAAGTTCACCTTTGCCGATGTGGCGGGCTATCGCTTCCAGCAGGGGCCGATCCGCGCCTTTGCCGCCAGCGGCACGCTGGTGGTGGTGGCCTTCTACCTGATTGCGCAAATGGTGGGCGCGGGCCAGCTCATCAAGCTGCTGTTCGGGCTGGATTACATCTACGCCGTGATCATCGTGGGCATTTTGATGATGGTGTACGTGCTGTTTGGCGGCATGACGGCCACGACCTGGGTGCAGATCATCAAGGCCTGCCTGCTGCTGGCGGGCGCGAGCTTCATGGCCTTCATGGTGATGCAGGCTTATGGCTTCAGCTTTGAAAACCTGTTCAAGGCCTCGGTCGAGGTCAAGGGCTCGAACTCCATCATGGGGCCGGGCAATTTCATCAAGGATCCGATCTCGGCCATCAGCTTCGGTATGGCGCTGATGTTCGGCACCGCGGGTCTGCCGCACGTGCTGATGCGCTTTTTCACCGTGCCCAACGCCAAGGAGGCGCGCAAGAGCGTGTTCTGGGCCACGACCTGGATTGGCTACTTCTACATCCTGACCTTCATCATCGGCTTTGGCGCCATCGTGCTGGTCAGTGCCAACCCGCAGTTCCTCGATGCCAAAGGCGGCCTGATCGGCGGCAGCAACATGGCGGCGGTGCACTTGGCCAATGCCGTGGGCGGCAACGTGTTCCTGGGCTTTATCTCGGCCGTGGCCTTTGCCACCATCCTGGCCGTGGTGGCGGGGCTGACGCTCTCGGGCGCTTCGGCGGTCTCGCACGATTTGTATGCCACGGTGTTCAAGCACGGCAAGGCCGACAGCGCGGCAGAGCTGAAGGTCTCGCGCATCACCACCTTGGTGCTGGGCGTGGTGGCGGTGCTGCTGGGCATCGTGTTCGAGAAGCAAAACATCGCCTTCATGGTTTCGCTGGCCTTTGCGGTGGCGGCCTCGGCCAACTTCCCGGTGCTGTTTCTCTCCATCCTGTGGAAGGACATGACCACGCGCGGCGCGGTGATCGGCGGCTTCTTGGGGCTGATCTCCTCGGTGGTGTTGACGGTGCTCTCCCCCTCGGTGTGGGAGGCCGTGCTGGGCAACGCCAAAGGCTCGGCGCCCTTCCCCTATGCTTCACCTGCGTTGTTCTCGATGACGCTGGCCTTCATCGGCATCTGGCTGTTCTCCATCACGGACAAGAGCCGCAATGCCCAGGCTGAGCGCGCCGCCTTCCCGGCGCAGCAGGTGCGCTCGGAAACGGGCCTGGGGGCTGCCAAGGCTTCCTCGCACTGAGGCCGCAATGAGATGAAAAGCGCTGGGCCTTGCCAGCGCACGCAGTCCGGCGTGGGCCAGCAGCCCCGCCGGACTGTGGCATGTGATTTTTTAATGATGTCAACGATTGAGAGAGGTATTGCCATGAGTCCACAAGACCTGTACCCCGTCAACCCGGCCCTGGCCGGCCCGAACACCATCACGGCCGAGAAGTACCAGCAGATGTATGACGAATCCGTCAACGACCCTGCGGCTTTTTGGGGCAGGATGGCCAAGCGCCTGACCTGGTTCAAGGAGCCCACCGTCATCAAGGACACCAGCTTCGACCCCAACCACTTCCACACCCGCTGGTTTGCCGATGGCGAGCTCAACGTCAGTGTCAACTGCCTGGATCGCCACTTGGCCGAGCGCGGCGACAAGGTCGCCATCATCTGGGAGCCTGACAGCCCCGACACCCCGGCGCAAAAAGTCACCTACCGCCAGCTCTACGAGCGCGTGTGCAAGCTGGGCAACGCGCTGCGCAAGCTGGGCGTGCAAAAGGGCGACCGCGTCACCATCTACCTGCCCATGGTGCCCGATGCCGCCGTGGCCCTGCTGGCCTGCGCGCGCATTGGCGCCATCCATAACGTGGTGTTCGGCGGCTTCTCGCCCGGCTCCGTGGCCGACCGCGTGCGCGACAGCAGCGCCAAAGTCATCATCACCGCCGATGAGGGCCTGCGCGCCGGGCGCAAGGTGCCGCTCAAGGCCAACGTGGATGCGGCCTTGCAGCAAGAAGGCACGGATACGGTGGAGAAAGTCATCGTGCTCCAGCACACCGGCGGCGACGTGACCATGCAGGCCGGGCGCGACCTCTGGCTGCACGAGATCACCGCCAGCGAGAGCGCCGCGTGCGAGCCCGAGCGCATGAACGCCGAAGACCCGCTGTTCATCCTCTACACCTCCGGCTCCACCGGCAAGCCCAAGGGCGTGGTGCACTCCACCGGCGGCTACCTGGTGCATGCCAGCCTCAGCCACGAGGCCGTCTTCGACCTGCGCGAGGACGACATCTACTGGTGTACTGCCGATGTGGGCTGGGTCACCGGCCACAGCTACATCGTCTATGGCCCGCTGGCCAACGGCGCCACCTCGCTGATTTTCGAGGGCGTGCCCAGCTACCCGGACGGCTCGCGCTTCTGGCAAGTGGTGGACAAGCACCAGGTCACCATCTTCTACACCGCGCCCACGGCCATCCGCGCCCTGATGCGTGACGGCGACGAGCTGGTAAAGAAAACCTCGCGCCAAAGCCTGCGCCTGCTGGGCTCCGTGGGCGAGCCGATCAACCCCGAAGCCTGGCGCTGGTACCACGACGTGGTCGGCAACGGCAAGCTGCCCATCGTCGATACCTGGTGGCAGACCGAGACCGGCGGCTTCATGATCGCGCCGCTGCCCGGCGCCACCGCCCTCAAGCCCGGCTCGGCCACCAAGCCCTTCTTTGGCGTGCAGCCCGCGCTGGTCGATGCCGAAGGCCAGTTCATCGAAGGCGAGGGCGAGGGCAACCTGGTCATCCTCGACTCCTGGCCCGGCCAGGCGCGCACCGTGTTCGGCGACCACCAGCGTTTCATCGACACCTACTTCAAGGCCTACCCCGGCATGTACTTCACCGGCGACGGCTGCCGCCGCGATGCCGATGGCTACTACTGGATCACCGGCCGGGTGGACGACGTCATCAACGTCAGCGGCCACCGCATCGGCACCGCCGAGCTGGAAAGCGCCCTGGTGCTGCACGACAAGGTGGCCGAAGCCGCCGCCGTGGGCTACCCGCACGACCTCAAGGGCCAGGGCATTTACGTCTACGTCACCCTGGTGGCGGGCGTGGAGGGCACGGACGAGCTGAAAAAAGAGCTCATCGCCCACGTGCGCAAAGTCATCGGCCCCATCGCCACGCCCGACCACCTGCAATGGGCGCCCGCCCTGCCCAAGACGCGCTCGGGCAAGATCATGCGCCGCATCCTGCGCAAGATCGCCGAAAACGCGCCCGAGCAACTGGGCGACACCAGCACGCTGGCCGATCCCTCGGTGGTCGATTCCCTGGTCAGCCAGCGCCTCAATACCTGATGGGCCATCGCTGCTGCGCCAGGGCGCGGGCAAGTGACTACAATTTCACCGCTTGTGCGGCAGGCTGCCTGCCTGCCGCAGCCTTCCATTGCTGAGGAAAGGAGAGTCCACCATGCCCAGCACGATGCAAAAAGTCCGCGCCGCGACATTGGCCGCTCTGACGGTGGCCGCAGGCGCTGCTGCGGCCGAAACCATGAAGGGCCGCGTCGATGCCATTGATCCGGGTGCGCAAACCATCCAGCTCAATGGCATTACCTTTCAAACCACTCAGGCTACGCAGTACCAGGGCGTGGCGGGGCTAGGCCAGCTCAAGCCAGGCGATCGGATCACGATCGAGTTCTCGCGCGACGGGGCCCAGTACGTGGTGCAGGCCGTCTCCAAGTGAAGCACGCAGCGCGCCGGGTATGGCGTGCGCAGCAGTACCCAATCCAAAAAGGGGGTGACATGAAATCCATCTTGAACAAAACCCATCTGGCCGTGCTGGCCAGCGTCGCGCTGGCGGCCTGCGCCACCAGCTCGTTTGCGGAAACGCTCAAAGGGCGCATTGACGTGGCCAATCAGAGCAACAAGACATTGGTGGTGGCAGGCATCACCTTCCAGACCAATGCCGAGACCGATTACAGCGAAGAGCTGCAGGCCTTCGCCAATCTGAAGCAGGGCCAAAAAGTCAGCGTCGAGTTCGACCGCTCGGGCAGCAATGTCTATACCGCCAAGCGCATCACGCTGGAGGAATGAGCCCTGCTTCTTCTTCGGGCTGGGCTGAGCCGCGCGCCGTGCGGCTTGGCGCCTTGAAACCGCCATCTGGCATGTGCCTGGTGGCGGTTTTTTCATGTCCTGAGAAAGGCCTGCTCCAGGGGCTTTGGCGCGGGCGCAGTCAAACCTCTGTAGAATCTTGCGGTTTTACCGCGAGCAAGGCGGGCCTTGCCTTGGGGGCTTTTCCCTGGGCGGCGGCGAAACACCGTGCGCGGGTGGCGAAATTGGTAGACGCACCAGGTTTAGGTCCTGACGCCAGTTGATGGTGTGGGGGTTCGAGTCCCCCCCCGCGCACCACCGATGGATTGCAGCATTGGCAAGCTGCAGACATCCACGAAATCCTGTTGTGCAGGCAAGGCAATGCGATTGCGCCCGGCCGCCTGCACCTGTATCCCCTTATAGGACGATTCCCATGGCTGTGAATGTTGAAGTACTGGAGAAACTCGAGCGCAAGATCGTGCTGAACGTGCCTGTCAGCACCATCGAGCAAGAGGTGCAGGCGCGCCTCAAGCGTCTGGCGCGTTCCGTCAAGATGGACGGCTTCCGCCCCGGCAAGGTGCCGCTGTCCGTGGTGGCGCAGCGCTACGGCGGCTCCGTGCAGTACGAAGTGCTCAACGACAAGGTCAGCGAGGCCTTCAACCAGGCTGCCAACGAGGCCCAGCTGCGTGTTGCCGGCCAGCCGCGCATCACGGAAAAGGAAGGCGCAGCCGAAGGCTTCATTGACTTCGAAGCAGTGTTTGAAGTCTTCCCCGATGTGAAGATTGATGGCCTGGGCGATCTGGAGATCGAGCGCGTCAACGTGGAAGTGGATGAAGCGGCCATTGAGCGCACTTTGGACATTCTGCGCAAGCAGCGCCGCACCTTCGCCCAGCGCGGCAAGGACGATGCCGTGCAGGACGGCGATCGCGTCACCGTCGACTTCGAGGGCAAAATCGATGGCGACCCCTTCCCCGGCGGCAAGGCCGAAGGCTTTGCCTTCATGGTGGGCGAAGGCCAGATGCTCAAGGAGTTTGAGGACGCCGTGCGTGGCATGAAGGTCGGCGAGAGCAAGACCTTCCCGCTGGCCTTCCCGGCCGACTACCACGGCGCCGATGTGGCCGGCAAGACGGCCGATTTCCTCGTCACCGTACACAAGGTCGAGGCCGCCAACCTGCCCGAGGTGACCGACGAATTCGCCAAGTCTCTGGGCGTTGAGGCTGCCACCGTGGCCGCCCTGCAGGACGACATCCGCAAAAACCTGGAGCGCGAAGTCAAATTCCGCGTGCGTGCCCGCAACAAGCAGGCCGTGCTCGATGCCCTGTTGACCAAGGCCGAATTGGATCTGCCCAACGCCAGCGTGCAAAACGAAATTGCCCGTCTGGAGCAGGGCGCGCGTGAGGAGCTGCGCATGCGCGGCATCAAGGATGTTGGCCAATCGCCTATCCCCGCGGAGATTTTCCGCCCGCAGGCCGAGCGTCGCGTGCGCCTGGGTTTGGTGGTGGCCGAGCTGGTGCGTGCCCACGATCTGCAGGCCAAGCCCGAGCAGCTGCGCGCCCACATCGAGGAGCTGGCCGCCAGCTATGAAAAGCCCGAGGAAGTGGTCAAGTGGTACTACGCCGATCGCCAGCGCCTGGCCGACGTCGAGGCCGTGGTGATTGAGAACAACGTCACCGACTACGTGCTGCAACAGGCCAAGACGGTGGACAAGACCATTGGCTTTGACGAGCTGATGAACCCCAGCCAGCCCGAGCCGGCTGCCGAGCAGGGTGAGGCCGAAAAGGCCTGAGGAGCCTATTGCCATGCCGCCCCTGCCGGGCGTGCACGCCAGCGCCGCCATGGCGTTGGCGCCATTCATCCCAAGGGCTTGTGTCTTGCCGCACAGGCCCTTATCTATTGGGGCAACAGCCGTCGTGGGCCTCAGGCCTATGCTGACCATTGGCGCATGGGCCATCGTGTACCATGCCCGCTGATTGCACGGCCTGCGCCAGGTGCGCAGGCCGTGCACAAGCCTTTTTTCCAGGAGCCACCATGACCCTTTTCGAATCCAGCCGCGAACCCAGCCGCAATCTGGGGCTGATCCCCACCGTGATCGAACAATCGGGCCGGGGCGAGCGTGCCTTTGACATCTACTCGCGCCTGCTCAAGGAGCGCGTGGTCTTTCTTGTCGGCGAAGTCAACGACCAGACCGCCAACCTGGTGGTGGCGCAGCTGCTGTTTCTGGAAAGCGAGAACCCGGACAAGGACATCTCGCTGTACATCAACAGCCCCGGCGGCAGCGTCACGGCCGGCATGTCGATCTACGACACCATGCAGTTCATCAAGCCTGACGTTTCCACCATGTGCCTGGGCTTTGCCGCCAGCATGGGCGCCTTCTTGCTGGCCGCTGGCGCCAAGGGCAAGCGCTACTCGCTGCCCAACAGCAAGGTCATGATCCACCAGGTGCTCGGCGGCGCGCGCGGCCAGGCTACCGACATTGAGATCCACGCCCGCGACATCCTGCGCACCAAGGAGCAGATGAACCGCATCCTGGCCGAGCGCACCGGCCAGCCCTACGAGAAAATCCAGCGCGACACCGAGCGCGACTACTTCATGACCGCCGACGAGGCCAAGGACTACGGCCTGGTCGATAGCGTCGTCGAAAAGCGCGGCGGCTGAACAGGCTCTTGGCGCCTCTGCATGGCGCACGCCTGCCCAGGCTGCGCCGACCGCCCCTTTCCCCTCATTCAAAGGCACTGCGCGAATGGCTGACAAACACCGCGCCAATGGCGAAAAAACCCTGTACTGCTCCTTTTGTGGCAAGAACCAACACGAGGTCAAGCAGCTGATTGCCGGGCTCAATGGCTTCATCTGCGATGAATGCCTGGCCATGTGCAATGAATTGGTTCACAGCGAAGCCAGTGAAGCGGGCGCCAGTGCCGATGGCGCCGAGGCCCGCCCAGACTTGCCCACGCCCGCACAGATCAAGGCCAACCTGGATCAGTACGTCATCGGCCAGGACAAGGCCAAGCAGGCCCTGGCCGTGGCAGTCTATAACCACTACAAGCGCCTGTGGCACCGCGACCAGCAAGGCGCTGGCGCGGCCGACGATGGGGTTGAGCTCTCCAAGAGCAACATCCTGCTCATCGGCCCGACCGGCTCGGGCAAGACCCTGTTGGCGCAGACCCTGGCCAAGATGCTCAACGTGCCCTTCGTCATGGCCGATGCCACCACGCTGACCGAGGCCGGCTACGTTGGCGAAGACGTGGAAAACATCATCCAGAAGCTGCTGCAAAGCTGCGACTACAAGGTCGAGCAGGCCCAGCGCGGCATCGTCTACATCGACGAGATCGACAAGATCAGCCGCAAGGCCGACAACCCCTCGATCACGCGCGATGTCTCTGGCGAGGGGGTGCAGCAGGCCCTGCTCAAGCTCATTGAAGGCACCATGGCCAGCATTCCGCCACAAGGCGGGCGCAAGCACCCCAACCAGGACTTTCTGCAGGTTGATACCTCCAACATCCTGTTCATTTGCGGCGGCGCCTTTGCCGGGCTGGAAAAAGTCATCGAGAACCGCACCGAGGCCTCGGGCATCGGCTTTGGCGCGGCGGTGCAGTCCAAGGCCGGCCGCAGCGTCAGCGAGCTGTTTGCCGAGATCGAGCCTGAAGACCTCATCAAGTACGGCATCATCCCCGAGCTGATCGGTCGCCTGCCAGTGGTCACTGCGCTGGCCGAACTCGACGAGGCCGCGCTGGTGCAAATCCTCACCGAGCCGCGCAATGCGTTGGTCAAGCAGTACGCCAAGCTGCTGGGTATGGAAAACGTCGAGCTGGAAATCCGCCCCGAAGCCTTGCAGGCCATCGCCCGCAAGGCCATTGCGCGCAAGACCGGTGCGCGCGGCCTGCGCTCCATCCTGGAGCAGGCGCTGCTGACCACGATGTACGAACTGCCGTCGATGCGCGATGTGCAGAAAGTTGTCGTCGAGGAGGCCACCATTACCGAAGGCGCGCCGCCGCTGTTGATCTACCGCGAGGAGGCCAAGCAGGCCTGAGTCTGCCCGCGCAAGGACCGAGCTCTCTGCGCGGGCCTTGCAACTCGTGTAGAATGCACCGTTTCTGGCGCGGTAGCAAAGTGGTTATGCACCGGATTGCAAATCCGTTTACCCCGGTTCGATTCCGGGCCGCGCCTCCAGACATTTCAAGCCCTTGCTGCATGGCCTGCCGCAAGGGCTTTTTGCTGCATCCTCTGGATGTTTGATGCGGCGCGTCGCTGGGCGCTGCTACAGCGTATGCGTGCGATCCCCGGTGGCAAAGCCTTGCGGCTCCCAGAATGGGCCTTTGCCCAGCATCATCACCTTGAACAGCTCGCCCATTTCATGCTCGTGCAGCAGCTTGGCGGCCATGGCGCGTTCGGGCAGGCTGGCCGCATCCAGCAGCGCTTGGATGCCGCAGTTGATCAAAAAGCGCGCCTGTGAGGTGTAGCCCAGCACTTCCAGGCCGGCTTCCTGTGCGGCCACGGCAATGCCGGTGAAGTTGACGTGGCTGGTGATGTCCTTCTGGCCCACGTCGTGCAGGGGTTGGTCGTCCATGCGGTGCTGGAAGTGGCAGGCCAGCGTGCCGCTGCGGCGCTGCGGGTGGTAGTACTCGCGCTCGCCAAAGCCGTAATCGATCCACAGCATGGCGCCCTTGCGCAGGCGCTCGGCGCAGGTGCGCACGAAGGCTTCGGCCCAGGGGTGGATTTCGGTCAGGTACTCGCAGGCATCCCCCGGCCCCTGCGATGGCAGTGCAGCGCCTGGCCAGGCCTGGGCAGCCAGGTCGCCGGCGCTGGGCTCGCAGGGCGGGCGCAGCGCGCTGGGGCGGTCGGCCCAGGTGAAGGCGCCGGTGGGATCGAGCGCCACGCCCCGCTCGTGCCACTGGCCCTGCTTGCAGGCCAGCAGCTTCACGGGCATGGCGTCGAGCACCTCGTTGCCCAGCAGTACGCCTTCAAGGGTGGGCGGCAGCTCGTCCAGCCATTGCACCTGCGCGCCAAATGCCTCCAGGGTTTGAGCCTGGCGCGCGCGCAGCGCGCCGGAGACGTCGATGATGCAGTAGCGTCGCAGCGGCGCGCCCATGGCCTGCAGCGTGCCCAGCACCTCGCGCGCCAGGCTGCCGTGGCCTGCGCCGAACTCGTACACCGTGTCGGTGCCGCTCACGCGCAGCGCCTGCGCCAACTGCACGGCCACGCAGCGGCCGAACAGCGGCGAGAGCTCCGGCGCGGTGACGAAATCGCTGCCTTCGCCAGCCCCAGCGGATGTGGCGGTGGCAGGCATGGCCCCGATCTTGCGCCGCGCATTGCTGTAATAGCCCAGGCCAGGCTCGTACAAGGCCATTTGCATGAAGGCATCAAAGCCCAGCCAGCCCTGCTGGGCTGCGATGGCCTGGCGCAGTTTGGCCGACAAGGGGCCGGTTACACTCGGCGCGTTTGCGTGTGTTTCATCGTCCATGCCGCGATTGTCGCAGCCCTTCATGCCCCCCAACCCCAGCCCTGCCACCGCTTTGCCCGCCGGCCACGCCAGGCCCACCGTGCTGGTCACCGGGGCCGGTTTGCGCCTGGGGGCGGCCATCGCCGTGCATCTGGCGCAGCAGGGCTGGAATGTGGCCGTGCACTACCGCCACTCCAGCGCCGCCGCGCAGGCCACGGTGCAGGCTTGCCGCGCCGCCGGTGCCGACAGCCATGCGCTGGCCGCCGACTTCGACGACGAGGTGCAAACCCGCGCGCTGCTGCCTGCAGCGTTGGCGCGCTTTGGCCGCGTCGATGCCATCGTCAACAGTGCCTCGCGCTTCGAATTTGACGATGCCAGCGACTTCAGCTACGCCAGCCTGGAGCGGCATCTGCGCAGCAACACGGCCGCGCCCATTGTGCTGGCGCAGGCCCTGCAGGCCCACCTGCAGGCGCGCGCTGCTGCTGCCACTGGCGATGAGGCGGCCACAGCCAGGCCGCAGGGCGTGGTCGTGAACCTGCTGGACCAGAAGCTCTGGAACCAGAACCCGGACTTTCTCAGCTACACCCTCTCCAAGGCGGCGCTGGAAGCGGCCGGCACCATGTTGGCGTTGGCGCTGGCTCCTTGGGTGCGTGTCGTCGGCGTCGCGCCGGGGCTGACGCTGACCAGCGAATTCCTCGACGCCGAGAGCTTTGCGCGCCTGCATCAGCTCAGCCCGCTGGGGCGCTCGTCCACCCCCGAGGATGTGGCCGCCGCCGTGCACTTCGCGCTGAGCAATGCCTCGCTGACCGGCACTACGCTGCTGGTCGATGGCGGCCAGCACCTGATGCGCTTCGAGCGCGATTTCTCCATGATGGCCGCGCCCGGCACGCCGCCAAAGCCGCGTTGACCGCACTGGCGCGCAGCGCATCGCTCACTGCGTGGCCGCCTCCAGCGCGCGCTGCTGCTGCTCCATGGCCGCATCCAGAGTCTGTTGATATTGCTGCCGGACTTGTTCGCCGTAGGCCTCTGGCGTTGTGGCCCTGGTGATGGGCGGCTTTGTCCCTTCTGGTAAGGCCACGCCTCCGCCCGATTGGGGCAGGGCAGGGCGTGCGGTCTGCAGCTGCTGTTTGACCACCAGGCCCGTGATGAGCAGGGCCAACAACAGCCCGGCAAATCCCAACCAACGCATCCTTGTTCTCTCCCTATTGCGTCTGTGCGCATGCGTGTGCCACTGCAGTGTGGCGCTTGCGCCATTGTGCCGTCTGGGCTGAATGCGCGGGACGTGCCATGGGTCGTCTCGGCACATAGCCCTATCATCGCTGCCATGCCCGCCAGCCCGCCACCACAGCAAACAGCCCTGTTCGACGCCCTGCCCTTGCCCGCAGAGCCTGCCGCCCAAGATGCCCAGCAAGCCCGCCAGGCCAGTGACCAGGCAGGCCCTTTGGCCGAGGACGCGCACACGCACACGCAGCGCAAGGCCGTGCCAGCCCGGGGTACGCCGCTGCGGCGCAGCCGTACAGCAGCGGTGCGCGCCGCGCCTGCCGATGCCCGCATACAGGCACTGGCTGCAGCCTTGCCGCCCCGCTTGCGCATGGGCACCTCTTCCTGGCACTTTCCCGGTTGGGCCGGGCTGGTGTGGGAAGGCGACTACGCTGAAAGCCAGCTCTCACGGCAGGGGCTGATCGCCTATGCTGCCCACCCACTGCTGCGCAGCGTCAGCCTGGATCGGGCCTTCTACCGCCCATTGAGCGCCCAGCAATACGCGCACTATGCGGCGCAGGTGCCCCATGACTTTCGCTTCGTCGTCAAGGCCCCGAGCTTGGTTTGCGATGCGCTGGTGCGCGCTGAAGACGGCCGCGGCCGCGCGCCCAACCCGCTGTTTCTCAGCCCGGAGCTGGCGCTGCGCGAATTCATCCAGCCCGCATTGCAAGGCCTGGGCCACAAAGTGGGCGCGTTGGTCTTCCAGATCAGCCCCTTGCCCCGCGCACAATTGGCTGAGCTGCCCGCATTGATCGAACGCATTGGCGCCTTGCTGGCGGCCATGCCGCCGCTGGCGCCCGCGGCGCCCGATGGCGTCCTCGCGCTCGAAGTGCGTGACGCCGCCTTTCTGGCCCCCGGCCATGCGCCGCAATTGGCCCAGGCCTTGCGCGCGGCGCGCCAAGCGAGAGGCAACCCCATCACCTACTGCCTGGGCCTGCACGCCAAAATGCCACCCATTGAAGAGCAGTTGCCGCTGTTGCGCGCCCTGTGGCCAGGCCCATTGGTGTGCCGCTGGAACCTGCACCGCCGCCACGGCGCCTACGGCTACGAAAGCGCCAAGGCCGAATACGCACCATTCAACCGCCTGCAAGACCCCGACCCCGAAACCCGCGCGCACCTGGCCCGCGTCATCAACGGCACCTGCGGCGCAGGCCAGAACGCTTACGTGACCATCAACAACAAGGCCGAGGGCTCGGCCCCGCTGTCGGCGCTGGAGCTGGCGGCGCAGCTCGGGCGCCTTTAAATGAATTGAGCCGTTTGGCGTGCCATGCGTTTCTTGGCCAATCGCGCAAAGGCTGTGCGCAGGCGCTCAAGTTTCGCGGCGGTGTTTTTGCAGGGTCTGGCGCATGTCTGCCAGGCTGATGTGGGTTTGGGCGGCCACGGGCATCGCGGGGGCGGCCTTGATGGCGTGGCCGTAGACGATTTCAAATGTCAGCCCGATGCGGCCTTGCGCGTCGGCCAGGCTTTGCAGGGCCTTGTGCCATTGCGCCAGCCATTGGCGTCCGCGCAGTGCGGCAAAGCGTTGTGGGTGCAGGTTGCGGCCCAGTTCGCGCAGCTCTTGCAGCAGGCGCTCGGTGCTGGTGTATTGCAGCTCGATGCATTCCATGTCCATGACGGGCTCGGCAAAGCCGTTGGCCACCAGCATGTCGCCCAGGTCGTGCATGTCGGTGAATTGCTGCGCAGGCGGCGGCCAACCCAGTTGCTGGTACAGGCTGCGCAGTTGCCGCAGGGTGTCGGGCCCAAGGCAGGAGAACAGCACCATGCCATCGGGCTTGAGCCATTGCGCCCAGCGGCGCAGTACGGCGGGGGGCTGGGCCTGTTGGTGCAGGGCCATGTTGGCCCAGAGCATGTCCAGGCTTTGCGGCGCGGGCTCTTGCAGGTGCACGGCGGCGCGGCCGGCCCAGCGGGCCCAGCGCGGTGTGCGCCAGCGTTGGGCTGCCACGCGTTGCTGCTCGGGCTGTTGCTGCACGATCCAGCAGCTGCTTTTGGGGTAGCGCTGCACGATCAGGTCGTGGGTTTGCATGCCGCCGCGCACGGGTTCCCAGTCACACCAGGTCTGTGGTGCGCGAGCCATCCAGGCCAGGCGCTCTTGCATGCGCCTGCCGATTTCTTCGTGCAGCCAGGGGCTGGCTGCCGGCGCGTGGGCTTGCCAGCGCGCCAGTGCGGTGGGGTCCAGGGTGGGGGGCGTGTCGGTGGGCGGCATGTGTTCGGTGGGCGGTGCAGCCAGCGCGCGAGTATAGGTGGTGCGGGCTGCCATGGCATGATGGCGTGCGCATGGCAGGCCGTGCCTGGGCTTGCCAGCGCGGGTGGCCCAGGCAGGGTTGCCAATGTTCAGGAGCCTGCCATGCCTTTGCATTTGTTGCGTTTTGACTTGCTGGCCCGTTGTCTGCCGGCGCAGTGCCCGCTGTGCCGGCGCTGGCCGGTGTGGCATGGGCCGGCGGGCCTGTGCGCCGATTGCCTGGCGCGCCATGGGCGGCAGATGCCGCGTTGTGCACGATGTGCCTTGGCATTGGCGGCCCCTGCGGCTGCCGTGCTGGCTCAGGGGGAGGGGGGTGAGATGAGGGGGGAGGAGGCGCAGAGCAGGGCGCTGCCTTGGTCTGCCCTGGTTTGCGGCGCTTGTATGGTGCGGCCCGGCCCGTTGCAGCATTGCGTGGCGGCGGTGGACTACGCCTACCCTTGGCAGCAGCTCATTGCCCAGTTCAAGTACTACGCTGCGCCGGCCTGGGCGCATGGCTTTGCGCAGCTGCTGCTGCGGCAGCCGGGCAGTGCGGCCTTGCTGCACGGAGCCGATGCCATCGTGGCCGTGCCGCTGGCTGCGGCGCGCTTGCGCCAGCGCGGCTACAACCAGGCCTGGGAGCTGGCGCGCGCACTGGCTGCGCAAACGGGGCAGGCGCACAAGCTGCGTCGGGATGTGGTGCTGCGCCACGGCATGCAGGCGCAGCAGGCTGGCATGGGGCGGCAGGCGCGCTGGCGCAATCTGCGCCGGGCCTTTGCAGTGCAGCAGCCCGGCCCGTGCTTGCAAGGGCAGCACGTGCTGCTGGTCGATGACGTGATGACCACGGGCGCTACGTTGTGGGCGCTGGCCCGGGTGCTACAGCGTGATGCGGGTGTGGCGGCGGTCTCCGCCATGGTGTTTGCCCGCACGCCATTGCCGGCCGGGCAGGGCGCGTGAGCAGGTGCTGCGCTCGCCTGGGCGGCGGGCAGAGTGCCGGATTTATTGGCCGCCGGGCTTGGCGCGCAGTTCCGACTCCGGCATCTCGATCTTGACTTCCAGCACTTCCAGGTTGTCTTGCCGGTCGAGGTTGACCTTGATGTCGTTGGGGTGGATCTGGATGTATTTGGAAATCACCTGCACCAGGTCTTTTTGCAGGTCGTTGAGGAAGTCCGGCTTGCTGGTGGTGCGGTCGCTGCGCTCGTGCGCGAGGATGATTTGCAGGCGCTCCTTGGCCACGGAGGCGGTTTTTTTCTTCCCGCCAAAGAGCATGTCGATCAAGGCCATGGCTTACCTCCCGCCGAAGATGCGCTTGAGAAAACCGCCTTTCTGGGCATCGACAAAGCGCAGCGGCCGCTGCTCACCGAGGAAGCGGGCAATCACGTCCTGATAAGCCTCGGCCACGTCCGAGCCTTTCATGTGCACGGCAGGCAGGCCCTGGTTGGAGGCTTGCAGCACGGTCTCGGATTCGGGGATGACGCCGATGAGCGGGATGCGCAGGATTTCCTGGATGTCGGTCAGCGACAGCATCTGACCGCCCTCCACGCGACCCGGGTTGTAGCGCGTGATGAGCAGATGCTCCTTGACGGGCTCCTTGCCATCAATGGCGCGTTTGGTCTTGGACGAGAGCATGCCCAGGATGCGGTCGGAGTCGCGCACCGAGGAGACTTCCGGGTTGGTCACGACCAGGGCCTCATCGGCAAACTTCATCGCCAGCAGCGCGCCGCTCTCGATGCCGGCGGGCGAGTCGCAAATGATGTACTCGAAGCCCATGCCGGCCAGGTCGTTGAGCACCTTTTCCACGCCTTCCTCGGTCAGTGCGTCCTTGTCGCGCGTTTGCGAGGCGGCCAGGATGTAGAGGTTTTCCAGCTGCTTGTCCTTGATCAGCGCTTGATTCAGGTTGGCCTCGCCCTGGATGACGTTGATCAGGTCGTAGACCACGCGGCGCTCGGCGCCCATGATCAGGTCCAGATTGCGCAGCCCCACGTCGAAATCGATCACTGCCGTTTTGTGCCCGCGCATGGCCAGGCCCGATGAGAAGCTGGCACTGGTGGTGGTTTTACCGACCCCGCCTTTTCCGGAAGTGACGACGATGATTTTGGCCATGGAATGCATCCTGTGAAAGTTACGGTTCTGGTCGCACCCGGCCCGGTGGCTGCGGGGCGGAGCGGGTCAAAGTGTGCGTATTCTGCCTTGGTGTGCGTGGCGCTTGGCGCCTGTCATGAGCTGGCGGTGTTTCAGAGTGTCATTGCTCAGCCTTTGCCCAGCGGCTCGATGAGCAGGCGCTCGCCATCGAGGCGCACCTGCGCCGGGCGGCCGGCGACTTCTGGCGGCAAGTCGTTTTCCGCCGTGCGGTAAATGCCGGCCACCGAGACCAGCTGCGCCTCCAGGCACAGGGTCAGGATGCGGGCATTGGGGTTGCCGCGCGCACCGGCGATGGCGCGGCCGCGCAGCGGCGCATACACGTGCACATGGCCGTCGGCGATCACCTCGGCGCCGAAGTTCACGGCCGTCATGACGATCAGATCCGCGCCTCGGGCATAGACCTGCTGGCCCGAGCGCAAGGGCTTGTCGATCAGCACCGTCTCGCTGGCGGGCGCCTCGCGCACCACCTCCACCTCACGCACTACTTCGCGGATTTCCACCGAAGGCGGCGCGGGCTCGGGGGCGGCGCGCTGCGGCGGGGCGTCGGGCGCTACGGACAGGCCAGCGGCGCGCGCAAACTCGATCTGCACCGCGTTGCCGCCGCGCACCGCCACGGGCGTGGTCTTGAGGCTGCGCAATGTGCCCATCAGCCCGCGGAAGTCGATGGCGCCAGGGTCGTCGCGCACGGCGCTCAGGTCGATGATGACGGCGTCGTTGTCGAAGAAATCCGGCTCGTCGGCAAAGCGCTCGGCCAGCGCCTTGCGGATGGCGTAGGTGTCCGTGGACTTGAGCAGCAACGCCACCACGGGCAGCGTGGCGCTCTTGAGTTCAAAAGGCACCTTGGCGCCGGCAGGCGCTGGGGCGGGGTTTTGGCTGGGCATCGGTGTCCATCCAGAAAGAGAAGGGGCTGAGCGCCTGCTCACAATCCCTGCACAGCGGGCAATCCAGCGGATTCGGGCGGTCTACGGCGCCCGTAAAAACTTGCTGCCCAACCCGACCTGGGGCGAGCGCTGTGTGCGGCAATTTTGAAGACAGGCTCTGACAAAGCCTGCGAGTTTAACTGCTTAACTGCCAGGCCCGACAGGGCGGCAGCCGCGCCCGGCGGCCTGCCTGGCAGGCGCTTTGCGGGCGCCGCCCAGGCACTGGGCGCGGCTTTTATAATCAGCGGTTTTTTCTGCAGACAGGCCATGGGCTGACCATGGGCCTTTTTCTGGATTTTTCATCGCGCTGTTGTATGCCGATCTACGCCTACCTGTGCGGCCAATGCGGCTTTCGCAAAGATGTGTTGCAAAAGCTCTCTGATGCGCCGCTGACGCTGTGCCCGCATTGCGGCGCCCAGGCCTTTGTCAAGCAGCTGTCTGCGCCGAGCTTTCAGCTCAAGGGCACGGGCTGGTACGCCACGGATTTCAAAAACAGCGGCAAGCCGCCCAGCCCAGCGCCCAGCAGCGGCGATGCCGCGCCCGCAGCCGCCTCGACCGGTGCCAGCAGCGGTGGCGGCAGCCCGGCCGCGCCAGCCGCACCGGCTGCCGCCTGAGTGGCGCTGTCTGTGGCGCTTTCTTTTTCTTGCACCAGAACAACCCCGGCTGAAACCAGCCAGAAACGGACATTTTTTATGGCAATGCGCACCGAATACTGCGGCCTGGTCACCGAAGCCCTGACTGGCCAGACTGTGACCCTGTGCGGCTGGGTCAACCGCCGCCGCGACCATGGCGGCGTGATCTTCATCGACCTGCGCGACCGCGAAGGCTATGTGCAGGTGGTGTGCGATCCCGATCGCCCCGAGATGTTCGCCGCCGCCGAAACGGTGCGCAATGAGTTCTGCCTGCAAATCACCGGCCTGGTGCGCGCGCGCCCCGAAGGCACGAGCAACGACAACCTCAAAAGCGGCAAGATCGAAGTGCTGTGCCATGAGCTCAAGGTGCTCAACCCCTCGGTCACGCCGCCGTTCCAGATGGACGACGACAGTCTGTCCGAAACCACGCGCCTGACGCACCGCGTGATGGACCTGCGCCGCCCCTACATGCAGAAGAACCTGATGCTGCGCTACCGCGTCAGCATGGCGGTGCGCCAGTTCCTGGATGCGCACGGCTTCATCGACATCGAAACGCCCATGCTGGGCAAGAGCACGCCCGAAGGCGCGCGCGACTACCTCGTGCCCAGCCGCGTGCACGACGGCCAGTTCTACGCCCTGCCGCAATCGCCCCAGCTCTACAAGCAAATGCTGATGGTGGCCGGCTACGACCGCTACTACCAGATTACCAAGTGCTTCCGCGACGAGGACTTGCGCGCCGACCGCCAGCCCGAGTTCACGCAGATCGATATTGAAACGTCCTTCCTCACCGAGCAGGACATCCGCGCGCTGTTCCAGCGCATGATTTGCGAGGTGTTCGCCAAGACCATGGACGTGGATCTGGGCGAGTTCCCCGTCATGACCTTTGCCGAGGCCATGCGCCTGTACGGCTCGGACAAGCCCGATCTGCGCGTCAAGCTGGCCTTTACCGACCTCAAGGACGTGATGGCCGATGTGGAGTTCAAAGTCTTCTCCGGTCCGGCCACCATGCCCGGCGGGCGCGTCGTGGCGCTGCGCGTGCCCGGCGGCGGCGCCATGCCGCGCAGCGAGATCGACGCCTACACCGAGTTCGTCAAGATCTACGGCGCCAAGGGCCTGGCCTGGATCAAGGTCAACGACATCGCCAAGGGCCGCGACGGCCTGCAATCGCCCATCGTCAAGAACCTGCACGACAAGGCCATTGCCGAGCTGCTGGCGCGCACCGGCGCGCAGGATGGCGACCTGATCTTCTTCGGCGCGGACAAGGAAAAAATCGTCAACGACGCCATGGGCGCGCTGCGCGTGAAGATTGGCCACAGCGAATTCGGCAAGGCCAATGGCCTGTTTGAAGACCGCTGGGCGCCGCTGTGGGTGGTGGACTTCCCCATGTTCGAGTACGACGAGGAAGACAAGCGCTGGGTGGCCATGCACCACCCCTTCACCAGCCCCAAGGACGGCCACGAGGAATTGCTCGCCACCGACCCCGGCCAGTGCGTGGCCAAGGCCTACGACATGGTGCTCAACGGCTGGGAGCTGGGCGGCGGCTCGGTGCGTATCCACCGCGCCGACGTGCAAAGCAAGGTGTTCAGCGCCCTTAACATCGGTGAGGAAGAAGCGCGCGCCAAGTTCGGCTACCTGCTCGATGCGCTGCAATACGGCGCGCCGCCGCACGGCGGCCTGGCCTTTGGCCTGGATCGCCTCATCACCCTTATGACGCGCGCCGAATCCATCCGCGATGTGATCGCCTTCCCCAAGACCCAGCGCGCCCAGGACTTGCTCACCCAGGCCCCCTCCGCGGTGGACGAAAAGCAATTGCGCGAGCTGCACATTCGCCTGCGCAACCCGCAGCCGCAGTGATGCGGCCCGCGCCCGCAGCCACGGCCCAACGCTGAACCGCACCGCCTGTTTGCCATGCATTGCGAGCCAGACAGCAAACCGCCACGCCTGATTGGCCTGAGCGGCGGCATTGGCAGTGGCAAAAGCACGGTGGCGGCTTTGTGGCAGGAGCTGTTTTGCGTGCCCGTGGCCGATGCCGACGGTATTTCGCGCCAGCTGACGCAGCCCGGCGGCGCGGCTGTGGCCGCCATCGCGCAGCACTTCGGTACTGAATACGTCAGCGCAGACGGCGCTATGGACAGGGCCAGGATGCGCCAGCGCGTGTTTGCCGATGCGCAGGCCAAAAAGGCGCTGGAAGCCATTTTGCATCCCTTGATTTTTCAGGCCTTGCAGGATTTGGTGCAGCAAGCGCAGGCGCGCCGGCAGACGGCCATCGTGCTGGACATCCCCTTGTTGGTGGAATCCGCGCACTGGCGCCCGCGGCTGGACGCAGTGGTCATCGTCGATTGCAGCGCCGAGCTGCAACTGCAGCGCGTCATGCAGCGCTCGCAACTGCCGGCGCAAGAGGTGCAGCGCATTCTTGGCCAGCAGGCGCCGCGCCGCGCCAAGCTGGCCGCGGCCGATCTGGTGATTGCCAATGGCGACATCACCCTGGCGCAACTGCGCGCGCAGGCCCAGCGCGCTGGAGCCTTGCTGCAGCTTGAGCAGCGCCGGTAGCGCGCGCTTTTCTCTTCAAAAATCAGGAACACATGCAGGCCACATCACAGGCACTGGTAGCGGGCGGCGGCATTGCGGGCCTGAGTGCGGCCATCGTGCTGGCCGAACAAGGCTTTGCCACTACATTGATCGAGCAAACCCCCCAGTTCGTTGAAGTGGGCGCGGGCCTGCAAATCGGCCCGAATGCCTGGCGCTGCCTGCGCGCTTGGGGGTTGGAGCGGGATGTATTGGCCGTCTCCAGCTTGCCCCATGCCATGGTTGCCAAAAACCTGCATACAGGCGCCGTTCTGGGCACGCTGCCGCTGGGTTTGAGCTCGGAGCAGCGCTATGGCGCCCCCTATGCCACTGTGCTGCGGGCCGATTTGCTCAATTGCCTGGCGCAGCGCGCCAGGCAGACCGAGCGCCTGACGCTGCGCATGGCCGGCCAGGTACAGGCCATTGACAGCCACTGCGCTGGGCAGGCTGTTTCCCTGCGCATGGCGGGCGCCGATGGTGTGACGCAGCAGCTTCAAGGTGAGCTGCTGTTGATCGCCGATGGCGCTGGCGGCCGATTGCGCCAGCAAACAAATGTGGAGGCAGCACAAGAGCCGCTGTCTCGTTCAGGCTACACCGCCTATCGCGGCATCATCCGGCAATCTGCGCTGCCGCATTGCCTGAGAAGCCAGCAGGTCAGCGCCTGGCTGGGCAAGTACCTGCATGCGGTGACTTATCCCTTGCGGGGCAACGACTGGCTCAATGTGGTCTTGATTGCCAACGACATGGCGCTGGCGCACAGCACGAGGCGCGGCAGTGCAGATATCCAGGCGGTGCTGGGCAGCATTGAGCGGCATGGCCCGTTGGCCAAAGATCTGAAAGATACGATTCTGGCGATCGAGGCCCACGGCATGAACACGCTGGGCTATCGCTGGACGGAATGGCCGCTGCGCATCCGCCGGCCCGTGCCGTCACCCCGGGCCCTGGCATCGGGCCGCATGGCCTTGCTGGGCGATGCGGCCCATCCCATGGTGCCGTTCCTGGCCCAGGGCGCAGCCATGGCGATCGAAGATGCCCAGCAGTTGGGGCAATGCCTGCAAGGGCTGCAGGCTGACGCGCCTGCCAGTGCCATTCCGACGGCGCTGGCTCAATGGGCCCGGCTGCGAGCCGGGCGCGTGGCCAAGGTGCAGAAACAGGCGTTGCGCAATGGCCGGATCTTCCATGCGCAAGGCTTGGTGCGCCATGGGCGCGATGCTGCCCTCAGGCTGATGGGCGCTTATCTGATGGACAAGCCCTGGCTGTTCGCCGGCGGGCCCGTGCCCAAATCAGAGAAGGCTTGAGCAGGCCGCTCAGCTCAGCACCACGCTGGAGAGACGGCGGCGGTAGCTGGCCACGGTGGGGTCCTCGGGCGGGATCTGCCCTTCGGCTACGACCGGCTTGGGCGGCTCGATCAAATCCAGGATGGCCACATAGGTCTTGCGAGCCAGACCATCGTTCCATTGGCGATCGCGCATCAGGATTTCCAGCAGCTCATCCATGGCGGCCGTCCATTGGTTGTGCGCCAACAGGATTTGTGCGCGCTGGTGGCGGGCCTCGAAGTTGCGCTTGTCAGCGGCAATGGTCGCGTCCAGTTCCTTGAGTCGGGCATTGGCGTCGCCTGCGCGGTGCGCGGCGTCGAGGGCGTCCATCCAGGTCTTGAGCGCGCCATAGCGCTGTGAAGTCCCGGCCTGCGCAATGACGGGCGCAAAGGCCACCTTGGCTTCGTCTTCCAGGCCCATTTCCAGCAGCAGCTTGACGTAATCGAAGCGTGCGGCCTCGTCCTCGGGCTTGTCCTGCACGGCCTGCTGCAGCTTGTCCAGGCGGGTTTGCAGATCTTCCTCCACGGCCGGCTCGGCCGCCAGCGCCGCGCCCTCGTCCTCGATGGCCGGAGCGCCTTCGGGCAGATGCTTGTCCAGGAAGGCGCGCACCTGCGCCTCGGGCAGAGCGCCCATGAAGCCATCGACCGGCTGGCCTTGCACCATCAACACGCAGGTGGGAATGCTGCGCACACCGAACATGCCGGCGAGCTGCTGCTCTTGATCGGAGTCGATCTTGGCCAGCTTGAAGCGGCCCTGGTAGGCCGTCTCCAGTTTCTCCAGCACTGGCCCCAGCGAGCGACAAGGACCGCACCAAGGGGCCCAGAAGTCCACCAGCACGGGCGTGTGCATGGAGGCCTCGATGACCTCGGCCTCAAAGTTTTCGATCGTGACGTCCATCATGCAAACCTCGTTCGATTCAGAATCAGCGCGCGAGTGTAAGGGATGCCCCTAGAGCGTGTTATGCACTTTTCGCCCATTCCCGCCAATAGGGCCTGTGCTCAAAAATCCTCGCGCTGTGTTCATCCCCAGATAGGGGCGGCCCGCTGAGTTACAACACGTGGCAATCGCATGGGCGATTGGTTACGTTTTGCGCTTTGCGCTTTGCAGCCCGTCCCGACCTGGGGATAAGCGCGATTCGCGGTGAGTTTGAGGACACGCTCTAGAATCGCGCGTTTTGTTTCATGGACACGACGGCATGACGCAGGCGCACATCCAGGTGGGCGTGGTCATGGGCTCCAGCAGCGACTGGGAGACCATGCAGCACGCAGTTTCGATTCTTCAGGAGTTCTCCATCGCGCACGAGGCGCGGGTGGTTTCGGCGCATCGCATGCCCGATGACATGTTCGCCTACGCCGAGGCGGCCGAGCAGCGCGGCCTGCAGGCCATCATCGCAGGCGCGGGCGGCGCGGCGCACCTGCCCGGGATGTTGGCGGCCAAAACCATCGTGCCCGTGCTGGGCGTGCCCGTGGCCAGCCGCCATCTGCAGGGGGTGGATTCGCTGCACAGCATTGTGCAAATGCCCAAGGGCGTGCCGGTGGCCACCTTTGCCATTGGCGCTGCGGGCGCGGCCAATGCGGCGCTGTTTGCCGTGGCCATGCTGGCGCGGCACAATCGGTCGCTGGCCCAGCAGCTGCAGCAGTGGCGCGCGGCCCAGACCGAGCTGGCGCGCGGCATGGCATTGCCGCCTGCCACTGCCTGATATCCCTTGAGGCGGCAGCGCTGGTTCAAGTCAATCCCCCCAGGCCCTAGCGGCCAGCAGCCACACCGAATCGATCAACCTCACCAAAGAAGGCCTCTTTCATGCATGAGCCGCTGTCCATCCAGCCGCCGCTGTACGAACCCATTGCGCCCGGCGCCACCCTGGGGGTGATGGGCGCCGGCCAGCTGGGGCGCATGTTTGTGCATGCGGCCCAGGCCATGGGCTATGCCACGGTGGTGCTCGATCCGCAGCCGGGCAGCTCGGCCGGGCAGGCCAGTGAGCGGCAAATCGTCTGCGCCTATGACGATCCGCGCGGCCTGGCCGATCTGGCCAAGTCTGCGGCAGCCATCAGCACCGAATTCGAAAACGTACCGGCGCATGCTCTGACCGCCTTGGCCAAGCTCAACCGCGTCGTGCCGCCGCCCGTGGCCGTGGCCATCGCCCAGGATCGGGCGGCCGAGAAAATCCACTTCCAGCACCATGGCGTGCCGGTGGCGCCGTTTGCCGTGATCGATTCGCCGCAATCGCTGATTGCGGCTGCGCCCACGCTGTTTCCGGGCATTCTGAAAACGGCCCGCCTGGGCTACGACGGCAAGGGCCAAGTGGCCGTGGCCCATGCGCAGGAGTTGGAGGCTGCCTGGCATGCGCTGGGCCGCGTGCCTTGCGTGCTGGAAAAGCGCCTGGAGCTCGATTACGAATGCTCGGTGATCCTGGCGCGCGGCTTCGACGGGGCCATGGTGCATCTGCCCGTGCAGCGCAACATCCATCGTGGCGGCATTCTGGCCACCACGCTGGTGCTGCCCGGCAACATCGACGCTGTCGTGCAGGACAAGGCCTTGCAGGCGGCCCAGGCCATTGCCGTGGCCACCGAATACGTGGGCGTGCTGTGCGTGGAGTTCTTTGTGCTCAAGGACGGCAGCGTCGTTGCCAATGAAATGGCGCCACGGCCGCACAACAGCGGGCACTACAGCATCGACGCCTGCGACGTGTCGCAGTTCGAGCTGCAGGTGCGCACCATGGCCGGCTTGCCGCTGACCATGCCGCAGCAGCACAGCCCGGCCATCATGCTCAATCTGCTGGGCGATCTGTGGTTTCCGGCTGGCGAGGATGAGCCCGTCACGCCCGATTGGCCTGCCATTCTGGGCCTGCCCGGCGTGCACCTGCACCTGTACGGCAAGTCGCAGCCGCGCCCTGGGCGCAAGATGGGCCATGTCACCATCACCGCGCGCGGTACGGAAGCCGCCCTGCAGACTGCCGCCGAAGTGGCCGCAGCGCTGGGCCTGCCTAGTGATTTCGGCAGCCAGGCGCGCGCGCCCAGCCGCCACCCCTTTCTTGCCGCGCGCAGCGCCTGAGCGCCGCCGCCCCCGCCTGCCATGATCCTGCCGCCCAGCGAATCCGCCATCGCCCAAGCCATTGCTGCGTTGCAGCAAGGCCAGTTGCTGGGGCTGCCGACCGAGACGGTGTATGGCCTGGCTGCCGATGCCTGCCAGGATCAGGCCGTGCAGCAGATTTTCTTGCGTAAAGGCCGCCCGGCGCAGCACCCGCTGATCGTGCATGTGGCCGATGCGGCTGCTGCCGAATACTTTGCCGCCACCATCCCGGACTTTGCCCGCGCGCTGATGGCCGCTTTCTGGCCCGGCCCGCTGACGCTGATCCTGCCGCGGCGCCCGGGCGTGGCCGAGCGCGCCGCGGGCGGCCATGCCACGATCGGGCTGCGCTGTCCGGCCCATCCGGTGGCGCGCCAAGTGCTGCAACAAGGGCTGCAGGCCGACCCACCGATCCGTGGCCTGGCCGCGCCCAGCGCCAACCGCTTTGGGCGCGTCAGCCCGACCCAGGCTGAGCACGTCATCGAGGAGCTGGCCGGCAGCGGCCAGGGCGATTTGCTGGTGCTCGATGGCGGCGCCTGCGAAATCGGCATCGAATCCACCATCGTCGATTGCAGCCGTGGCCAGCCCGTGCTGCTGCGCCCCGGTCACGTACAGGCGCAGGACATCGCCCGCGTCACTGGCCTGCCCGTGGGCCGCAGCGGCGCAGCGCGTGATGCCCAAGATGACGACGCGCCGCAGGCGCCAGGCACGCTCAGCGCCCACTATGCCCCCAATGCCACGGTGCGGCTGATGGATGCCAGCGCCATCCAGACGGCGCTGGGCATTCTGGGCGCGCAAGGCAAGCACATTGCCGTGTATGCGCGCACGCCCATGCACAGCCCATCGCGTGACATCGTGCTGCGGCGCATGCCGGCCACGCCGCAGGCCACCGCACAGGAGCTGTTCCAGGTGCTTCGCAGCTTTGATGTCCAGGGTGTGAAGCTCATTTGGATCGAGACCGTGCCCGATGAGCCGGCTTGGGATGGCGTGCGCGACCGGATCGAGCGCGCGGCGGCCAGCGCCAGCGGATAAACTAGCGCGCTGTTGTGCCTTCGTTCTTGGCTCCGTTGCGACGGTTTTGGAAAAGCGGCGGCCGCCCGAAAGCAATGCGTGCGATGCGTTTGGCAATGCTGCGCTTTGTGCTTGGCAGGCGGGTGTGCTTTTCAGATCTGTGTTGTTGCGGGTCGAGAAAAATGGGCACAGGCTTTCGCCCGCCGGCCCATGCATGCCCGGGCCTGTGGGCCACCAGCGCTGCCCATGGCGATGCGCACGGTGCCTGCCCCATAGTGCCCGGCCGCGACGCTGGCCCAACGCAACCGGAGAACACCACCATGGCATACCAATGGCGCCGCTGCATCGCTCCGCTGGCAGCAGGCATTACCGCCGTCGCTTTGAGCGCCTGCGGCTCAAGCAGCACCGTCGAGTCGGCGCTCACCCCCAGCCGCATCATTGCGTTTGGCGATGGCCACAGCGACCTGGGCCAGAGAGGCTCGAGCTACACCGTCAATGGCACGGGGGGCATTTCGAACTGGAGCGAGCAGGTTGCACGCGACTACGGCTTGAGCCTGAAGCCTTCGGCGCAAGGCGGCCTGTCCTTTGCGCAAGGCAATGCGCGCGTCAGCGCCAAACCCGACGCCGCTGGCGAGGCCAGCACGCCGACGCTGGCCGAGCAGATTGACGCTTTCTTGGCCGCCCAGCAGTTTGGCCAGACCGATCTCGTGCTGGTCAGCGGCGGCACGGCCGACATCATCGTGCAGGCGCGCGCCGCTTTGGCGGGCCAGATCACGCGCGAGGCCGCGGGCCAGCAAGTGCGCCGCGCAGGCCAAGCCCTGACCGAGCAAGTGCAGCGCTTGCTGGCCAACGGGGCGCAGCACGTGGCCATCATCGGCAGTTACGACCTGGGCACCTCGGTGTGGGCGCGCAACTTGCAGGAGCAGGCGTTTCTGCGCGATCTGACGCGCCAGTTCAACGAGGGCTTCAAGGTCTCCATGCATGAGCAGGGTTTTGGCAATCGCGCGCTGTATGTGGATTTTGAGTACTACCTCAACAACATCACGACGGGGCCGCAGTATTTCGGCATCGAGCACATTGACCGTCCGGTGTGCACCTCGGTCGATGCCGGCGCCGGCATCGGCATTGGCGCAGGCCAGGTCAACTCCGCGCTGTGCAACAGCACGACGCTGGTCTCGCCCCAGGTCGAGCGTTATGGCTTTGCCGACGCCATTTACCTGACCCCCACGGTGCATCAGCAGTTTGGCAGCTGGGCCTACGGGCGTATTCGCGAGCGCTGGTGAGCGCGCTTGGGCGCGCAGGCCATGGTCACAAGGCCGGATGCCGATGAAAAAAGCCTGGGCGGCCGATAAGGCGCCCAGGCTTTTTGCGTAGAAGGGACGCGCACTTTTATTTGAGCCAGCCCTTGCGGCGGAAGTACAGCATGGGCAGCGCGGCGCTGGCAATCATCAGCCCCAGCGCGAAGGGGTAGCCGTATTTCCAGCTCAGCTCGGGCATGAACTGGAAGTTCATGCCGTAGATGCTGGCAATCAGCGTGGGCGGCAGCAGGGCTACGCTGGCCACCGAGAACAGCTTGATGATCTTGTTCTGGTTGATGTTGATGAAGCCGACGGTGGCATCCATCAGGAAGTTGATTTTGTCGAACAGAAAGGCCGTGTGGTTGTCCAGCGATTCGATGTCGCGCAGGATTTGGCGCGCATCCTCGAACTGCTCTGCGCTGAGGATTTTGCTGCGCATGAGAAAGCTCACGGCGCGGCGCGTGTCCATCATGTTGCGGCGGATCTTGCCGTTCAAATCCTCGTGGCGCGCGATGCTGCCCAGCACCTCGCCGGCCTGCTCGTCGTTGACCTCGCCCGAGAGAATGCGCTGGCTGGCCGCGTCCAGCTCGTCGTAAATCCACTCCAGCGAATCGGCCGAATACTCCGCATCGGTGTCGAACAGGCTTAGCAGCACCTCCTTGCAATCCTCAATCAGGCCGGGAATGCGCCGCGCGCGCAGGCGAAAGAGGCGAAACACCGGCACATCGTCCTCGCGGATGGAGAACAGCACGTTGTGGCTGCGCAGCTCGGGGTTTTGCAAATTCATGATGAAGGCCACGCGCACGTAGCGCGGCGAGTCGTCATCGATGAGAAAGTCGCTGCGGATGTGCAGCTCGCCGTTGTCTTCCTCGTAAAAACGCGCCGATTCCTCAATGTCGTCATCCACCGCATCGTCGGGGATGTGCAATGAGAAATGCTGCTTGATCCAGAGCTTTTCTTCCTGCGTGGGCGATTCCATGTCCACCCAGACGGGCTGGAGCTGGGTTAGGTCATGCAGGGTTTCGATGTCCTTTTGCACCAGGCGGCCATTGACCAGGACGAAGACATTGAGCATCGGGGCGCTCCATTGCGGCGTGACGGGTTGCGGGAAAGGGGCGAAGAGGGGGCTGGGGCGGCTTTCAGCGCCTGCCACCATGGCCCCCGGGCAATTTCCCGGACAGGCACGGCCTGGGCGCTGAAAGCTAGCGACTCGGGTCGGCTTCCATCGAGGACTCCAATTCAATGGCGCTACAAAACGGCATGGGTTTGCGGCACATGCCATGGCAAAGGGTGTTGCGCTGCAACAGGCGATTATGGCACTGGAGGCAGGCCTCCTAGCTCGGCTCCTGCGCCTGCAGCAGTTGCATGGCGCCTTGCAGATCGCGCCAGGCATCGCGCTTGGCGTGGGCGGCGCGCAGCAGGTAGGCAGGGCTGTAGCTGACCACCAATGCCGTGCCGCCGAACTGGTGCTGGGTTTTGCGCAGCGCCCCCAGCGGCAGCGATTCGCCCAGCAGGTGCTGGGCGCTGTCGCGGCCCAGGGCCAGGATGAGGGCCGGGCGCTGCTGCGCCAGCCAGGCCTGAAGGGACCAGTCTTGCCCCTGCCGGGGCTGGCCGTCTGCAGGGCGCTGCGCCCAGCTGCACCAAAGCCCTGGGCTGTGCGCCAGGCCCATGGCGCGCACCATGTTGTGTAGCAGCAGTAGCGCTGCGTCATGCTCAGGCCCGAGTGGGCGCAAATCGTCCACGACCAGCAGGCAGTTGCTGGCATGGACAGCTTGGTGGCTTTCGGGCGGGAACAGTGGCGCAGCAGGCGTCAGCACTGTGGCGCTTACGGGGTTGGCAGAGGTCGTGGCCGGAGGCCGGGCTTGGGGCGCTGCAGTAGCCCGCGCAAGAGGGGGACGGCCTGGGCGAGTGGAGCCGGACAGTGCGCCGTGAGGGGCATTACCCGGCGCCGTGTGCCCACTGCGCGCGGCCATGGTCGGTTCAGCAGCGGCCGCAGGCATGTCGCTGGGCCTGTGCGGAACGGCATTTGCCGGGGTTCGATCTGTTGTTGGCGCATGCGGTGTCGGCCCGAGCCACCATGGATCGGCCCCCATGGCCTGCAGCATGGCGTGGCGTCGGGCATCCAGCCAGGGGGGGCTGGCGCTGTCGGAGCGGCTGAGCATGGCCTAGAGCAAAGGAAAAGGTGCAATGGGGCAGGGCGGGCTGAAGCTGGCGGTCGATTGTAAGAGCCTGTTCGAAGGCTCTGCATGGCAGGCAATGAAGCGGATTGGGGGCGGCTTGCAGCGCCCGCAAAGCCCATCTCAAACCACTTCTTGCTAGCTCTGGCCTTTGAGCAGGCCCCAAGTCTTGGCGAAGCGCTGCTCAATCGCATCCAGCCGCAGCGGTGGGCGCAATGGCCAAGGACTTGCGCATCACGATGGCGTGCTCGCGCTGCTGGCCGTCGAGCGGGTAATAGTGCTTGCGCACGGCAATGGTCTGGTAGCCGGCCGCCACATAAACGTCCTGGGCGCGGGCATTGCTTTGCCGCACTTCCAGCCACAGCTGGGTGGCCTGCTGTTTCAGCGCCCAGAATTCCAGCGCCTGCAGCAGCAATTGGCCCAGTCCCATGCCGCGGCAGTCTGGGGCAACGGTGATGTTGAGCAGGTGGGCCTCGTCCACCCCAGGCATGGCCACCAGATAGCCCAGCAGGCGCTGCTCTTGCCACAGGCAAGGCATGTAAAAGCCTGCAGTGATGGAGTCTGCGAAGTTGCCTCGGCTCCAGGGATGGCTGTGACTGGCCTCTTCGATGGGCAGTACGGCATTCAGATCGTCCAGGGCCATGGCGCGCCAGTGACAGTCGGCCACTGGCGAGGGGGTGGTCATGGGGTCTGTGGCGGCAGAGGGCATTACGGCTTGCGTTCCAGTACCAAGAGCGGATCCAGGCGCACGTCGAACCAGTTCATGCCCCAGTGCAGATGGGGCCCGGTGGCGCGCCCGGTGGCGCCGACGGCGGCGATGATCTGCCCTTGTTCGACGCGCTGGCCGACCTGCACGTCGATACGCGAGAGGTGCAGGAAATTGGAGCTGATGCCAAAGCCATGGTCGATGAGCAGCGTGCCGCCAGTCAGAAACAGATTGGGGTTGGCAAAGGTGACAATGCCACCAGCGGGTGCTTTGACCGGTGTGCCGGTGGGGGCGGCGATGTCCATGCCCGAGTGGCCGCTGCCACTGGGAATGCCGTTGTAGACGCGCGCATTGCCAAAGCGCCCGCTGATGCGCCCTTTGACAGGCCAGATGAAGGGGTGGGCAAAGTCGGCGCGATCGTCGTCGCGTTGGCGCGCGGCAGTGACTTGGGCCTGCTCGCGTTTGATGCGCTCGGCAAGCTCCCCCTTTGGGCTGGCCGTTTTGGGCGGCACGCCCTTGACGTATTCAGTGGGCCAGTCGCGCGGCGTGACCTGGACCGTGGCCGTCAGCTGGCGGCCGTCGGGCGTTTGCACCTGCACAATCGCTGGGCCTGGCTCATTGCGGCCCACGCCGAATACGACCGTGCCATAGTTGGTGGTGCGCAGCACCCGGCCCCGGTATTGCACATGGCTGCCAGCGGGCACGCGACCGATCACCATAGATCCCTGCTGAACGCTGGCGGGAAAGCGCAGCACTCTGTCATCTGTGCCTGCGGGGGGTGTTTGTGCCAGTGTCGCGCCGCCCAGCAGTGGCATGGCCAGCAGCCAGGCAGTGAGCCAGCGGCGCGAGCGCAATGTCGTGACCGGCGCAGTCTTGAGCAGCTGGGGTGGGGTCGATATGGTGGGGTGGCGCATGGGCGGCATATGCAGATGTTGGTAGGGCACTATCGGGGATTGGCGGGCGGCAGCCAGTGTAGGCCCATCCCCTGCGCTGCGCGAGCCGAAAGCGCAGAACATGCCCATGGTGCCCGCCTGGCGAGCACATACGCAAATCTGCTGAAAAAACAACAGGATAAGAATAGTTAACGTTTGCTGGGGATTACCCTGGGGTAAACGTAACCACTTGTACGGAAATCCGATACACTGCACAGACCGATGTGCTCGCTGCTGCGGCATTTTCACTTTGAAACACCACACCGTGTTGCTGACAAATGGCCACTGAAGACCTTACCAAAAAAGCCACTGCCGAACTGGTCGTGCCCAGCGTTGCCAGGGCATTTCTGGTGGCCAAGCAGCTGACGCAGGAGCAGGTGGATGCCACGCTGCAGCGCGCCCGCAACGAAGGGCGGGACTTTCTCAGTGCGCTGGTCGAAGGCAACGTTCTGTCGGCCACCCAGGCGGCAAAAACCATTTCGGATGTTTTTGCTGTGCCTTACATCGACCTGGGCGCCGTCGATGCCATGCGCCTGCCGGCCGATCTGCTGGATTTGAAGCTGTGCCTGTCCTACAAAGTGATTGTGCTGGGCAAGCGCCAGAGCCGGCTGATCGTCGCCAGCGCCGACCCGAGCAACCGAGATACGGCGGAGAAGCTGAAATTTGCCACCCAGGCCTCCATCGAGTGGCTGGTGGCGGCGCACGACAAGATCTCAGCCTTGCTCGATGAGCTGGCCAAGGCCAATGCCCTCGATGGGCAGTCTTCGGATTTCCAGTTCGATGAGCTCGATGGCACCGTAGAGGAGGTGTCAGATGATGACGCTGGCGATGCCTCCAGCGATGCCGATGATGCGCCGGTGGTGCGGTTTTTGCAGAAAATGATCATTGATGCCTACCGTCTGGGGGCTTCAGACTTGCATTTCGAGCCGTATGAATTCAATTACCGTGTGCGTTTTCGCATTGACGGTGAGTTGCGTGAATATGCTGCACCGCCTGTTTCCATCAAGGAGCGCCTGGCATCTCGAATTAAAGTGATCTCCCGATTGGATATCGCAGAGAAACGTATCCCGCAGGATGGTCGCACCAAAATGCGCATTGGCGGAAAGTCCATCGATTTTCGTGTCAGTACCTTGCCTACACTGTTTGGCGAGAAAATCGTCATTCGTATTCTGGATTCCAGCAACGCCAAAATCGGCATTGATGCGCTGGGCTACGAGCCGATCGAAAAGGAGCGCCTGCTCACGGCCATCGAGCGGCCCTATGGCATGGTGCTGGTGACCGGGCCAACGGGCTCGGGTAAAACGGTGTCCTTGTACACCTGCCTGAACCTGTTGAACAAGCCAGGGGTGAACATCTCGACGGCGGAAGACCCCTCGGAAATCAACCTGCCGGGCGTGAATCAGGTCAACGTCAATGAAAAGGCCGGTTTGACGTTTGCTGCAGCCCTGAAATCGTTTCTGCGCCAGGATCCCGACATCATCATGGTGGGCGAGATTCGTGATTTGGAAACGGCGGACATCGCCATCAAGGCCGCCCAAACCGGGCACTTGGTCTTGTCCACGCTGCACACCAACGATGCCCCGACCACATTGACTCGATTGCGCAATATGGGGATTGCTCCCTTCAATATCGCTTCCAGCGTGATTCTGATCACTGCGCAGCGCTTGGCGCGTCGCCTGTGCAATCAGTGCAAGGAAGAAACCGATATTCCCGTGGATGCCTTGATTGATGCCGGGTTCAATTACGACGATCTCGATGGATCCTGGGTGCCTTACAAGCCGGTGGGCTGTTCGGCGTGCAATAATGGCTACAAGGGCCGGGTGGGTATTTATCAGGTGATGCCCATCAGTGAGGAAATTCAGCGCATTATTCTCAATGATGGCTCTGCCATCGAAATTCAGGAGCAGGCTGAAAAAGAAGGCGTGCGCACACTGCGCCAGTCTGGCTTGCAAAAAGTCAAGCTGGGCGTGACTTCTTTGGAAGAAGTGCTGGCTGTGACCAACGAATAATTCTCAGCATAACAACGAGGGCTAGAAATCATGGCAACCACTACTGCGGCTGCAAGCAAAGGCAAAACCAAAAGCGCCACCAAGACATTTCTTTATGAATGGGAAGGCAAGGATCGCAATGCCCGCGTAGTGCGTGGGGAAATGACGGCCGCAGGCGAGAACCAAGTGCGGGCCACATTGCGTCGCCAAGGGATTTTTGCGACCAAGATCAAAAAGCGCCGCATGAAATCCGGCAAGAAGATCAAAGGTCGTGATATTGCCGTCTTTACGCGCCAATTGGCCACCATGATGCGCGCTGGTGTGCCATTGTTGCAATCGTTCGATATCGTGGCGCGGGGCAACCCCAATCCCAATGTCACTCGTTTGCTCAATAACATCAAGGCCGATGTGGAAAGCGGAAGTCCGTTGAGTGCAGCTTTCAGAAAATATCCACTGTATTTTGATAATCTCTACTGCAATTTGGTTGAGGCAGGTGAGGCAGCAGGTATTCTCGAAGATCTGCTCGATCGTTTGGCTACCTACATGGAAAAGATGGAGGCGGTCAAATCCAAGGTGAAATCAGCGCTGATGTACCCTATAGCAGTGCTGGTGGTCGCAGCAGTGGTGTTGACGGTGATCATGATTTGGGTGATTCCGGCTTTCAAGGAAGTTTTCACCAATTTTGGTGCCGATTTGCCGGCTCCAACCCTGATTGTGATGGCCATCAGTGATTTTGTTGTGCAATGGTTTTGGTTGATTGCCATCGTAATTGGGGCGGGAAGCTATTTCGCCTATCAAGCCTGGCGCCGTAATGAGAAAGTGCAGATATTTGTCGATCGCACTTTGCTGAAGCTGCCCATCTTTGGTGAACTGGTGAACATGTCCAGTATTGCGCGCTGGACTCGAACACTGTCGACCATGTTTGCGGCTGGGGTGCCTCTGGTGGAATCGTTGGATGCCGTGGGGGGGGCATCGGGTAATTATGTGTATCGCAAAGCTACAGAAGATATCCAGAAAGAGGTTGCTACCGGAACCAGCCTGACAACAGCCATGACGAACGCCAATGTGTTCCCGTCCATGGTGCTGCAAATGACGGCCATTGGCGAGGAGTCGGGCTCGCTGGACCATATGCTGTCCAAGGCGGCCGATTATTACGAGGCCGAGGTGGACACCAAGGTGGAGGGTCTGTCCTCTTTGATGGAACCCATCATCATCGTGGTACTGGGGGTTTTGATTGGCGGCATTGTGGTGGCCATGTATTTGCCAATCTTCAAGCTGGGGCAGGTGGTTTGATGGCTTTGGATGCTTGGGCGGCGGCACTGATTTTTGCCCTGTTGGGTTTGCTCATTGGCAGTTTTCTCAATGTGGTGGTGTATCGGCTGCCTGTCATGCTGCAGCGTGCCTGGCGGCATGACAGCGTGGCTTTTCTGCGCGAGCAGGGAATTGAGTTGCCCGATGATGCTGCTGGGGAGACGACGCCATTCAATCTGGTGACACCGCGTTCGCGTTGCCGGGCTTGCGGACACCCTGTTTCTGCACTGGAAAATGTTCCGGTGCTGAGCTATTTAGTGCTGCGCGGGCGTTGCAAGGCATGCCAGACACCGATTGGTCTGCGTTATCCACTGGTAGAGCTGGCGACGGCGGCTGCGTTTGCATTTTGTGGCCATCAATGGGGCATGAGCTGGACGGCTGCGGCCTGGGCGTTTTTCTGTGCAGTCTTGATTGCGCTGATCCTGATCGACTGGGACACAACCTTACTGCCAGACACCCTGACGCTGCCATTGTTGTGGGCGGGATTGATGGCATCTTGGGTGGGGCTGATTGCCGTGCCGCTGCGCCAGTCGGTGCTTGGGGCGGCAGTGGGGTATTTGTCGCTCTGGTCGGTCGCCATGTTGTTTAAGCTGGTGACTAAGAAAGAGGGGATGGGCCACGGAGACTTCAAGCTGCTGGCTGCCCTGGGTGCTTGGCTGGGGGCTGGAGCGGTGTTGCCCATTGTGCTGGCCTCGTCCTTGTTGGGCGCTGTGGTGGGCTTGGTGCTCAAAGCGCGTCAAGGCCTGCGTGAAGGTGGCTATATCCCTTATGGCCCTTTCTTGGGCGGCGCAGGCCTGCTGATTTTGGTATGCACGCCAGAGCGTGTGAATGGCTGGCTGAACCGGCTGCTGGGTTTCTAATAGGCTGCTTTTTGCAGGGATATGGCCTGAAAAAACGATGGCTTTGGGTGTGATCTTTGCGCCCAAAGCCATCGTTTTTTGGTCTGTGCTGCTACAGCCTGAGTGACTGCTCTGTGAATGCAGTGCACTGGCCGACTGTCGAAGCAAGCTGACCCTGTTGCAGGGGGCAAGCCTTGGTAAGTCATAGGACGATCTGGCTTGACCCCTTGTCCGCTGATGTCACTGGGCCGTGATACCTGCTGATTTGACGATGTCGGCCCAGGCGGCGTAATCGTTTTGTACCCGTTGGGCAAAAGCAGCGGGGGCGCTGAAATCGGCTTTGGCCCCTTGCTGGAGAGCGCTTTGCGCAAACGTGGGTTCGGACACTACCTGTTCGATGCTGGCGGCCAGCTTGTCGATCACGGGCTGTGGCGTGCCCGCTGGCGCGAACACCCCAAACCATGAGGAGGCGTTCACGCCTGGGTAGCCTGCTTCTGCCGTGGTCGGAGCATCGGGCAGGCTGGGCAGGCGCTCACTGCCGGTCACGGCCAGTACCCGCAGGCGGCCCGATTGCACATGCGGCACGAAAGGAGGTGCTGTACCAAAGGTCAGATCCACCTGGCCGCCCAGCAGGTCCTGCAAGGCCGGGCCCGTGCCCTTGTAAGGCACATGCACCATCTGGATGCCGGCCTGTTGCTCCAACTGCACGCCGGTGACGTGTTGCAATGAGCCATTGCCAGAGGATGCGTAGTTGAGCTTGCCTGGGTTGGCCTTGGCATAGGCAATGAGCTCCTGCAGGCTCTTGACCGGCAGATCAGCGCGCACCACGACGATTTGCGGCGCTGCCAGCACGCTGGCCACGGGGATGAAGTCGCTTTGTTGCCATTGCGGCGCTGCGGTCACGTGCGGGGTGATGACGTGAAAGCCCGAATACTGCATCAACAGTGTGTAACCATCGGCCGCAGCGCGGCGCACCAGATTAGCAGCAATGGCGCCACTGCCGCCAGCCTTGTTGTCGACCACCACGGATTGCCCCAACACTTGGCCCAGTGGCTGGGCCAGCATGCGGCCGGCCAGATCAGTGGTGCCGCCGGGGGATGCGGGCACCACCAGCGTGATGGGTTGACGGCTTGGATAACCCTGCGCCCAGACTTGGCCCAGCGTGGCCAGGCCCAGCGCAGCGCCGGCCAGCAGCCAGCGGCTGGCAGCTGTTGTTGTTGTGGAAGAGATCATGCGGTGTCTCCTTGCATAGTGTGAACAGGCCCTAGAAAAGTCGGGGCCAGAGCGATGATGCCTTGCCAGGGCGTGCGCTGTGGCATGGCTGGCCGCGTCGGCGGCGGTGCTTATTGCACGATGCCCTTGTCCCGCAGCGCGGTGCACTGCTGGGGCGTTAGGCCCAGTTCGCGCAGCACGGCGTCGGTGTCGTCGCCCAGCTTTGGCGCGCTGTGGCGGATGCCGCCGGGCGTGGCTGAGAGTTTGGGCACGATACCGGGCACTGTCAGCGTGTAGCCATCGCGCGTGGTCTGCTCCAGCAGCATGTCGCGCGCTTGGTAGTGCGGGTCCTCGGCAATGTCGCGGGCGGTGTAGACCTTGCCGGCTGGCACCTGGGCGGCCTCCAGCGCCTGCAGGACTTCGGCCACGCTGCGCATCGTTGTCCAGGTGCCGATGGCCTCGTCGATCTCGGCCACGCGCGCTACGCGCCCGGCGTTGTGCGCCAGTGCGGCATCCTCGCTCAGATCGCTGCGGCCGATGGCCTGCATCAGGCGTTTGAAGATGCTGTCGCCATTGCCGGCCACCAGCACCCAGCCATCGCGGCAGGGGTAGGCATTTGATGGCGCAATGCCGGGCAGTGCGCTGCCGGCGGCTTCGCGTACGGCGCCGAACACGCTGTACTCGGGGATCAGGCTTTCCATGCAGTTGAACACGGCTTCGTGCAGCGCCACGTCAATGACTTGGCCTGGGCCGCCATGGACCTTGTGGTGGTAGAGCGCCAGCAGAACGCCAATGGTGCCGTGCAGCGCGGCCAGCGTATCGCCGATGGAGATGCCGCAGCGCACCGGCACGCGGCCGGGCTCGCCCGTGAGCTGGCGCAGCCCGCCCATGGATTCGCCGATCACGCCAAAGCCTGGCCGATCGCGGTACGGCCCGCTTTGTCCATAGCCGGAGATGCGCAGAATCACCAGCCCCGGGTTGTGCGCGTGCAGCTGCTCGGGCGACATGCCCCAGCCCTCCAGCGTGCCGGGGCGGAAGTTTTCGATCAGCACATCGGCCTCGGCAATCAGGCGGCGAGCGATGTCCTGCCCCTCGGGCTGGCGCAGATCCAGCGCCAGCGAACGCTTGTTGCGCGACTGCACCTGCCACCAGACGGAGGTGCCATCCTTGATCAAACGCCAGTTGCGCAAGGGGTCGCCGCTGCCGGGCGGCTCGATCTTGATGACCTCGGCGCCAAAATCGCCCAGCGTTTTGCCACAAAACGGCCCGGCAATGAGCTGACCCATCTCGACGACGCGCACGCCGTGCAAAACCGCGGGCGGCGCGGCGCTTTCGCTCTGCTTGCTTGCTTGCTGCATGGTGTTGTTCTCTGTCGATGCCTGCCGCCTACTGCCGCATGCCATCGTTGCGTTGAGGGGGGCTGGCCGTGTAAAAGCGGCGCATTATCAAACATCTGTCAGGCTCCTAGGCGGGCCTGTGTGCCTGCCGCGCTGCCATCGCCAATGGCCAGGGCAGGCATGCCCAGCTGTGCATGGGAGCGCCCTGCATAAGGGCCTGTGTGTGGGGCGCTCATGGTGCCCCAGCCCCTCTGTGCCGGCTGCCCCTTGCTCCAGTGTGCTGGCGCATACAATGGCAGGTTTTGGGCAGAGTAGGTTGCGTGCTGCTGCTTGTACACCTGGGCGATCGGAGTGCGAGGAGTGCGGGCGCTGTGCCGTGCGAAGGTCTGTGCAGGCACTCCACGGCTGCGGAGTCGGCCCCGCCTGCTGCCTCCTTCCAGAGCTGCAGTGCACATGACGCGCCGATTCGTGCCGCCTTTTTCTTGCACTGTCGATGTGCGCGGCTTGCATTTTCGGCTGCGGCCCTGCATGTGGCTTGTCTGTCCAAGGCGCGGCGGGCCTGCCCTGGCACAGCGGGGCGTAGGTATTGGCGCCCGCAGGTTTGTTTTTTGGCTGTTTTTTTGGAGTTTGTTGCCATGATTTCTGTTGCTTTCGCTCAAACGGCCCCTGCGGTGGCTCCTGCCGCAGGCGGTCAGTCTCTGCTGTCGGGCATCCTGCCTTTGGTGCTGATGTTCGTGGTGCTGTACTTCATCATGATTCGCCCTCAGATGAAGCGCCAGAAAGAGCACCGCGCGATGATCGATGCGCTGGCCAAGGGCGATGAGGTGACTACCGCTGGGGGCATCGTTGGTCGCGTCAGCCGCCTGAGCGATCAATGGATTCACCTGGAAGTGGCTCAGGGCGTGGAAATCCAAGTGCAGCGCTCTGCCGTGGGTCAGGTGCTGCCCAAGGGCACCTGGGACAAGAACGCCGCATAAGAGCCTGTTCACGATCTGCGGCGCAATTGGGCAATGAAGCGGTTTTTGGATGGGCTGCAAGGCACCATCCTCATATGTGGCTGATGCTGGGCTTCAGTGAATCGGCGAGGTTTTGCGGGTGTACAGACCGCACCCAACCGCCCCATTGCGCACCGTACAGAGATTGTGACCAGCCTCTTGGAGCCGACACACTGCGCGCTAGGCGATGGGTGCATGTTTGGCGCCCTGCAGCGACTGTGACTTGGATATAGGACGATCATGAACCGCTATCCCTTATGGAAATACGCAATCATGGCGATTGCGTTGGTCGTTGGGCTGCTCTACACACTGCCCAACATTTTTGGTGAGGACTACGCCGTCCAGGTCGCTTCGTTGCGTGATGACGTGCCCGTTGATGATGCGCTGCAGGCGCGCGTGCTCAACGTGCTGCAAAAGCACCAAATTGAGCCCAAGAGCATGGAGCGCGACGCCCAATCGCTGCGCGTGCGCCTGCATACGCAGGATGCGCAAGTGCCGGCGCGCGATGCCATTGCCGCGGCCCTGGTGCCCGATGAGAACCAGCCGGCCTATTCGGTGGCGTTGAACCTGCTCTCGCGCACGCCGGCCTGGCTGCAGGCGATCAATGCCAAGCCGATGTACTTGGGCCTGGATTTGCGCGGCGGGGTGCACTTCACGCTGCAGGTGGACATGGACGGGGCGCTGGTGCAGCGCAGCGAGGCCTTGCTCAGCGGTCTGCGCACGGCCTTGCGTGAGCGAAACATCCGCCATGGCGGCCTGCGTCGCGATGGCCAGGCCATCGACATCACGCTGCGCAATCCGCAGGATGGCGAGTTGATCCGCAATATCGTGGCCGACCATTTCCGTGATCTGACGCCCGATGCCGTGGCCTCCAGCGATACCAAGCTGCGCCTGGTGTTCGCACCCGAGGCCGTCAAGCACATCCAGGAGCAGGCCCTCAAGCAGAACATCACCACGCTGCACAACCGCGTCAACGAGCTGGGCGTGGCCGAGCCGGTGATCCAGCAGGAAGGCAGCAGCCGCATCGTGGTGCAGTTGCCGGGCGTGCAGGATGTGGCCCAGGCCAAGCGCATGATTGGCCGCACGGCCACGCTGCAGGTGCGTATGGTGGACGAATCCACCGAAGGCCGCGCGGCCGAGAGCGGCGCCGGGCCCGTGCCGTTCGGCTCGGAAGTCTTCAACGACGCCGAAGGCCAGCGCGTCATCGTGCAGCGTCAGGTCGTGCTCACCGGCGAGAACCTCATTGATGCCCAGCCAGGCTTCGATACCCAGCGCGGCAACATGCCCGTGGTCAACCTGGAGTTCGACGGGCCGGGGGCGCGCATCTTCCGCGATGTCTCGCGCGAGAACGTGGGCAAACGCATGGCCATCATTCTGTTCGAGCGTGGCCGGGGCACGGTCGTGACCGCGCCGGTGATCCGCCAGGAAATCGCAGGCGGGCGCGTGCAGATCTCCGGCTCCATGACCACGCGCGAGGCCAACGAAGTGGCCGTGCTGCTGCGCTCGGGCGCATTGGCCGCGCCGATGGAGATCATCGAGGAATACACCATCGGCCCCAGCCTGGGGCAGGAGAACATCGAGCGCGGCCAGAAAAGCGTGCTGTGGGGCATGCTGCTGATCGTGGCCTTCATGTGCGCCTACTACATGATGTTTGGCGTGTTCTCCTCGCTGTCGCTGGCGGTCAACATCCTGCTGCTGCTGGCCGTGCTGTCCATGCTGCAGGCCACCTTGACGCTGCCGGGCATTGCCGCGATGGCCCTGGCGCTGGGCGTGGCGATCGATTCGAACGTGCTGATCAATGAGCGCATCCGCGAGGAGCTGCGCGCCGGCGCCTCGCCGCAGGCGGCCATCCATGCCGGCTATGAGCGCGCCTGGGCGACGATTTTGGACTCCAACGTCACCACGCTCATTGCCGGCTTTGCGCTGTTGGCCTTCGGCCATGGCCCAGTGCGCGGCTTTGCCGTGGTGCATTGCATTGGCGTGCTCACCAGCATGTTCTCGGCGGTGTTCTTCTCGCGCGGCCTGGTCAACCTCTGGTATGGCCGGCGCAAGCGTCTGAAGTCCATCTCCATCGGCCAGGTCTGGCGGCCCGAGGCGGATGCCCCTGCAGCGTCTGCCGCCAGTGCAGGCGCGGCGGCGCTGGCGTCGTCGGCCCCCAAGCAACCTGAACAGCGCGTCTGAGGGAGAGCGCAGCATGGAATTCTTCAAGATCAAACGGGACATCCCCTTCATGCGGCACGTGTTGGTGTTCAACATCGTGTCCATCGTGCTGTTCGTGCTTTCGGTGTTTTTCCTGTTCACCAAGGGCTTGAACCTGTCCGTCGAGTTCACCGGCGGTACCGTAATGCAGGTGCAATATCCGCAGGCGGCCGACCTGGAGCAGGTGCGCTCCCGCGTGGGCGGCATGGGCTACAGCGATGTGCAGGTGCAGAACATTGGCACGGCGCGCGATGTGTTGATTCGCCTGCCGGTGCTGCCGGGCGCCAGCGCCGATCAGCAAAGTGAGCAAGTGCTGGCGGAGCTGCAAAAGACCGAGCCAGGCGTGCAATTGCTGCGCAACGAGTTCGTCGGCCCACAAATCGGCGACGAGCTTACCGAAAAGGGCCTGCTGGCACTGCTGTTCGTGGCGCTGGGCATCACCATTTACCTGGCGCTGCGCTTTGAGTGGAAGTTCGGCCTGGCTGCCATCATTGCCAACCTGCATGACGTGGTCATCATCCTGGGCTTCTTCTCCTTCTTCCAGTGGGAGTTCTCGCTGGCTGTATTGGCGGGCGTGCTGGCTGTCTTTGGCTATTCTGTCAACGAGGTGGTGGTGATCTTCGACCGTGTGCGAGAGATGTTCCGCAAACACCGCAAGATGACGACACAGCAGGTGCTGGACCACGCCATCACCAGCACCATGAGCCGAACGGTCATCACCCACGCCTCTACTGAGGCCATGGTGCTGTGCATGCTGTTCTTTGGTGGCCCCAGTCTGCATTACTTTGCGCTGGCCCTGACCATTGGCATCGTGTTTGGCGTGTACTCGTCGATCTTCGTTGGCTCTGGCTTGGTGCTGTGGATGGGCGTCAAGCGTGAAGATCTGATCAAGCCAGGCAAGAGCAGCGCCAATCCCAACGACCCCAATGCCGGCGCCGTGGTGTAAAGTCGCCACCATCCGTCTTGCCCCGCCAGGGATTTGTCCAAGATTTTTGGCTTTTTAGTGGTGGCAGTGAGTGGGGCGGGATTGCATGTACAGGGCAGCCGCAGCTGTCTTTGAACTTCCTGAGGGATCGTGGCATGGATACTCCCAATCCGAACGACTCCGAAACCCTGGCCAAAATGGCCAGGCAGCACTTCCTGCAAAGCCTGTGCACCAGCATTCCTGAGTTGGACCGGCTGGTGGTGCAGCGCTTCGAAGCCTTCAGCGACAGCGATTTCCGCGATCTGAACGCGCCCTCCGTGCCCATTCAGACCTGGTATCAGGACTATGTGCTGCAGCGGCGCAGCTGGGCGCAGGGCCTGTTGGACATCTGGCGCACGGCCTTTGTTGATCCCATACCAGTGAAAAAGCGCCGCTCGCTGGAAGGCCTGGCCGACATTGATGATTTACAGCTCATCAGCGACGACGCCATCGAAGGTTTGATTGCCTCTTCGCGCATGAGCATGCAGGTGGCCGAAAAGGTGGATCCAGGCTTTACTGAATTGCGCAAGCGCCTGCTGCAGCTGGAGTACCAGCGCCTGGATCCCAACGACCCGGTACAGCCAACACAGGTGGCCGAGAACCTGGTTGATGCTTGGCGCCGCGCTGGCCTGCCCCAGGCCTGCTTCACCTGGGTCATGGAGGGCATCACCAAGGAATGGGCAGCTCTGCTGCTGAAAGCCTATCAAGCGAGTAATGCATTTCTGGAAGAGAGAGGCATCAGCCCAAAGCCAACCTCTGCCCCCGCGCCCCTGCAGGATGCAGCTTCTCCCAAAGGCTTAGGTCCGGCACAGTCTGCGGCAGCGCAGGTGCCTGCAGCCATGCCCATGGTGCCAGGCGCTGTCATGGCGGGTGCGCCGACCTATCAGTACATGGTGCCCGCAGGGGGGGGGGTGCCGGTGGCAGGGGCTGTGCCTTCGATGGGAATGGTTGCTGGCGGGGCAGTGGCTGAAGTCGGCGCTGCTGCAGGCGGCCAGGTCGTGATAGGTAGCCCCGCTGTTGCCGTGGCTCAGGCCGTGGTTGCTGGCGAGGCAGCGCCTGCGGCGGAGTTCTTGGCGCCGCAGATCCTCGTGCCCGGCGCTCCGCTGCCTGCGGGGCCGATGTTGCAAGCGCCGCAGGCGCGTTTTGGCCAACCGGCGCTGCAGCAAGTGCAGGCTTTGCAGCACGATGTGCTCACGCGCATGGCCTACGTCGTTGGGGATGCGGTGCAGGCCTCACCTGGCGTGACGGCCAATGGCGATGTGCCGGAGACCCAACCGACCGTGTTGACGCCCCGGCTGATGCAAGTCATGCAGGTGCAGCAGGCCCAGGTCGTCGAGCAGCTCAAGGACGTGCAGGCACAGACTGCATTCCAGCAGTCCTCGCCTGAGGCCAGCGCCCAAGTGGCACAGTTGGCGCTGCAGCAGTCTCAGGTCATCAAGGAAGGGGCTGAGCAGCCCAACGAGAAAGCCATCATCGAGCTGGTGGCCTTGATGTTCCAGAGTGTGCTGTCCGAAGATCGCGTGCCATCGGCCGTGCGCGTACTGTTTGCCCGCCTGCAAGTGCCGGTGTTGCGCATTGCGCTGGCCGATCCGAGCTTTTTTACCGACATGGACCACACCGTTCGGCGGCTCATCGACCGCATGGGCAGTGCGGCCATGGGGTTTGACGGCGCCAACTTTCAGGGCAGTGCGTTGGAACAGGAGCTGCGCCGCATCGTGCAGACCATTGAGCAGTACCCGGACATGGGCGTCAAAGTGTTTCAGCTGGCTTTGACCGAGTTCGAACGCTTTCTGCAGAAATTCCTCTCCGAGAACCAACTGGCTGGCAAGGCCATGTCCGTGGCGCAGCAGGTGGAGGAGAAGGAAACGCTGCTGGTCAAGTTCACCATTGAGCTGCGCAAGATGCTGCAGGACCTGCCCATCCGAGAGGAAGTGCGCAGCTTTCTCTTCAAGACCTGGGCCGAGGTGCTGGCTGTTTGCGCCGTGCGCGAAGGCGTCAAAGGTCAGGAAACCCTGCGCTTCAAGCGCGCAGCAGCCTTGCTGATGTGGGCCTGCAGTGCCAAATCCAGCAGAACCGAGCGCCGGCGCGTGGCACAGGCTCTGCCGGCGTTGCTGCAGCGACTGCGCCATGGCTTGACCTTGGTGGGGGTAGTGGATATGGCGCAGCAGGCCATGATTCAGCAAATCAATGCTTGGGTTCAAGAGGCCTTTCTCGCCCGCTCCAAGGCCATCCCTGCCGATCAGCTCAAGCAGGTATCGGCACGTCTGGAAAATCTGGAGAACTTCATTGGCCATGACGAGGTGGACGACATCCCCCTCAGCCGCGAGAACGTCGAGTTGATGCTGGGCGTGGAGTTGGCTGGCCTGATCGTGCTGGAGGAGCCGGCGCAGCGGCGAGCATTGAGTCCAGAAGTGCTCGAATGGGCGCGCACGCGCACAGTGGGTGAATACTTCGAACTGATGACACAGCGCACGCCGGATACAGACCCTGTGGCCGTGCGCATGCAATACGTCTGGCACAGCAAGCAAAGGCATCTGCATGTACTCCTGGCAGCCGATGGCCGAAGCTGTCTGCTGAAACTTTGCACACTGGCTGCATATTTTGATGCGGGCCTTTTGGTGCCCATCGATCATGAAGGCCTGATGCTGCGCGCCACCCGCATTGCCTTGACGCAATACCAGCCGCCAGAAGATCTGCTGACGGTGCACTCCCCCCTGCCGCCCAAGGCTTTGCCGCAAGCGGCGGCTGCAACTGGGCTCAACGCATCAGGAAACCAGGACAGTCTTCTGGGCGCGCTGGAGGTGGATCTGAACACCCACTTCAGCGATGGTGGCGCACCAGGCGCCACGCGCGTGGTACCACTGGGCGGGCCCGTCATGGGCAGGGGCAAAACGCTCTAAGACCTGTTCAAGTTCGCGGTGCGAGTACACACAACAAAGCGGCTTGGGGTGGCCTGATAGAGGTGTAGAACACAGCAGGCGACGGGCCTGGCGAGGCTTGATGGGCGACGCAGGCTGTTCTCAAACAACTCCTACTGTATAGATGCGTTCATCAGATGAAAGCCCTAGTGGAATGTCAATTAATCGCAAAATAATTTAAAAAAAATGCAAACTACGGCCTCGCCACACTCCGTGGCTCCGCAGGTTGTGACGTACGCAGCCTGCAGGGACAGGGTGCCGGTGCCGTGGTTGGGCGCGTCAGCGAAGGACTGCATTGGTTTGCAGATCTTGTTGCAGGGGGCGATGGTTGCGGCTCTGGCGTATCAGGAAGTGGGATGCTTGCACACAGTGTGATGCAGGCATCCAGAGTCAGTCCGAGAGCCTATGCAGAGATTGCTGGCAGGCTCCGGTGAAAGGATGCGCTGTCATGTTGTACCTGGGAATTGATGCGGCCGATGCAGGCCTGGACTGTTGCGCCGTACAGCATTTGCCTGACCAAGCCGAGCAACATCCCAAAGCGGTGAGTGGCCAAGTGCGCGGGGCTGATCACTTGCTGGGCTGGTTGCGACAAAACTGGCCTGCCATGGCTTTCAGCAAAATGCATGTGACCCTGTCGGGTGAAGCCAGAGCCAATGAGGCTTTGGAGTTGGCTTTGCGTGTCGTGGGTGTGCGTGTGGCGCGTGTCGATCAACAAAAGGCCCGTTTGTTTGCTCGAACGGTGCTGGGCATCCGTTGCCAAAGAGAGCGCATCGATAGCCATGTGCTGGCGTTGTATGGCCTGCACACACAGGCTTGGCGGGCGGCCCTGAGCATGCCTGCATCTGCCCCGCTCGCAGCTTGATGCGCAGAGCCCATGTCAAGGGCTATAGATAAAAAAGCAGCTGCGCGATTGGGCGCGGCTGCTTTTAAGCGCCTGTCCTCAAAATTCTCGCGTCGCACATCCCGCCAGGGGTGAACGCATTTGCGGCGAATTTGAGGACAGTCTCTAGATAAGAACGCCGCAAGGGGGCGTTATTGCGCTTTGGCGGCCTCGATCTGAATGACGATCTTCACTTCCTTGGCGGCGCCGTGTTGGATGGCGTAATCCATGCCCCAGCGGGAGCGGTCGATGGTCAGCTCAAAGTCTCCGCCGCAGGTTTCGCGGCCTTGCAGCATGCGGTTGGCATAGCAGTTGAATTTTTCCGCCTCGATGGTCACGGGATGCGTCTGGCCCAGCAGGGTGAGCTGACCATGGATTTCGTCGATTTTCCCGTCTTCGAAGACGAAGCGTTCACTGACGAAACGCGCTGTGGCGAATTTCTCGGCGTTGAAAATGTCGGCCGATTGCAGGTGCTTGTCAAAGCCAGGAGTGCCTGTGCTGATGGAGCTCATGTCGACGCTGATGTCGGCCTGGCCGGTCTTGGCGTCGCGATCAAATTCGATGCTGCCTTGCACTTTGTCGAAGCGACCGCGATTGGTGGAGGTGCCGTTGTGGTCGATCTCAAAAGTCACGAAGGTGTGGCTGGGGTCGATGGTGTAGCTGGCAGCCTGAGCCGGCGCTGTCACGGACAGCATGGCCGCAGCACTGGCTGCTGCAAGTGTGATGAAACGCATAGGAATCTCCTCTGTTGGGGGTAAAAAAACAGTAATGTAGGGGCTGCTGGTAATCGGTGCTGCCGTGGTGTTTTCAGGCAAAACGCAGTAGCTGGGCTTTGCCTCAGAAAGCCACTGCGCCAAGGGGCGATGCCAGCACTTGCCCGTATGTGCATAGGCCGCCTGCGGCTGCAGGCTTGATGTTCATTGGGCTGGGGTCAGGCCTTGGATGGCCAGCTGGAATTGCACGCGCACTGGATTGGCGACCAAGGAGGTGTCGCTCCATTCTCCTGAGCCGATTTGATAGGGCAGGCGCTCGATGGTGAAACTGCCCCGGGCCACGGAGTGGCCGTTGGCTGCTTCCAGGCGCACGGGCACTTGCACAGGGTGGCTGACGTTTTTGATGGTCAGCGTGCCATTGGCCTGGTATTCGTTCTTTCCACTCGACTGCAGTTCATTGAGTACGAAGCTTGCCTTGGGGAAGGCAGCAGTGTTGAACCAGGCGGGCTTGCGCAACTCTTCATCGGTTTGTGCATCGCCCAGCGTGGCGCTGCCGGTGTCCACGTCAAGGCGCAGGCGGCTGGCGGACAAGTCGTCGAGCTTGAGCGCGATGTCGCCTTCAAAGGACTTGAAATGCCCGGTCACGGGCACGCCCAATTGCTGGAAAGTGAATTCGATGCGACTGTGCTGGGCCAGCAGGCTTTGCTGTGCCCAGGCAATAGGCGTCAGACTGCAGCCCAGTGCCACGGCGGTCAGTGCAAGGATTTTGTTCATGTGGTGACTCCTTTAAGGAAAGACGTTGTGTTGGAAATGCCGTGTGTTCAGGAAGAGGCTTTGCCTGGCCACATGCGCCTGAGCAGACCATCACGGTCAATGAACTGGTGCTTGAGGGCGGCCAGGATGTGAAGGCCGGCCAGGCCAATCAATGCAAATGCCGACCATTGATGCCATGGCTTGATGCGCTGTGCCAGCTGGGGGTCTGCAGCAACCCAGTCAGGCAGCGGCAGTTGGCCGAACAACACGATGGGAAAGCCCGCCGCAGAGCTATATGCCCAGCCCAGCAAGGGCACGGCAAAAAACAGCACATAAAGGGAGTGGTGCACAGCATGGTGGGCGAACTGCTGCCAGCCAGGCATGTGGCGCAGCATGGCGGGCGGCAACGCTGGAGGGCGTCGCAGCAAGCGCACCAGCAAGCGCAAGGCCGCCAGCAAAAGAATCACTATGCCGGCCCATTTGTGCCAATTGATGAGTTTGAGCTTCTGTGGCGAGAAGGGCAGTTGGACCATGTACAGCCCAAGGCCAAATACAGCAATGATGGACGCGGCCATCAGCCAGTGCAGCCATATGGCGGGGCGGGAATATCGGGTGGGGTCAGTGGTCATGGTGGGGATGGAGTGCGCGCTGGGGCGATGTATTTGCAGTGTTTGTAACACCCTGCCAGACAGCAGTTCTGGGACGGCGGTTGATTCGGCGGATTGAGCAAAGTTCCGATCTTGTTGTGTTGTTGTGGCAAGGCCGTGTCAAACGCGCCTAAGCGCCCGCTCACAATCGCGGCGAGGGTGGGCTCGCGGCGGCCTGATTGGAATACAAAAAGTCACAAAGCCTCGCCGGGTTTGATGGTCCGGCGAGGCTTTGTGACGCTGCAGGTTGCTCCCAAGGCTCCTTGACGATCCAGCAGAGATTGTGAACTAAACGCGCTTTGTGTTCGGCGGCTCATGCTGCGGGCAGGTCATGCGGCTTGCGGGCCAGCAAGGTGGCAAAGCGCATGGCAATAGGGCGGCCGTTGGCATCCGTTTTATGCAAATGGCCCAAGTCTTCGTTGTATTTGAGCAGTTGCCAGTTGCCGTAGCGAGCGCGCAGCTCACCAGCGCGAAAGGTGAAGGGAAATGGCTGCGTGCAGGGATAGTCGGCGCTGTCCATGGCGCAGACGATGAGGTGGTAGCCCCCAGGGGCTGTGGCGGCCTGCATCTGGGCCAGCAGCGCAGGCACGGCCTGTGGCTGCAGGAACATCAGCACCACGGTGCAGAGCACGAGGTCGTACTGCCCTGCGGGGTCGATCAGCGGCAGGCTGGCGGCTTGGTTCAGATCGACTTCTTGCCATTGCAATTGCGCTTGCAGGCCTTCTTCGCGGGCCAGCGCGGCCAGTTGCTGCAGCGCATCGATGTCGTGGTCCAGGGCCTGCACCTGCAGGCCCTGCAAGGCCAGATACAGGCTGTTGCGCCCCCGGCCGCAGCCCACGTCCAGGGCGCGTGCCTGCTTGGGCAATTGCAGCTGGTCAAAGGCTTCAACCAGTTCCGAATGCGTGCGGGTGAGCCGGTGCTTCTTGGCGAAATAGTCCTCGCGCGTGCAGAGAAAGCGCAGTTGGCAGCGCACATCGGCGCTGGCTGCGACGATGCGGTGCCATTGCTGTGGCGCAATCAGCGGCGGCTGCTGTTGTGGCGTGAATGTGAAGCTCTGCAGCTCCTCGCCGCTGGCGCTGGTCAGGGCAAAGTCCAGTGAGCCTTGCAGCACTTGCAGCTGCGCCCAGGTGCCCTCCTTGGTGTTGTGGTTGCGCATGAAGCCCGTGGGAATGGTGCTGTGTGTCCATTCAGGCATGGTTTTGTAGACGATCAGGTCTGGTGTCATGGCATGAGGCACAAGGGCGGCGGCACTCGTGTCTGGGTGTGGCAGAGAGGTATGGGAGATGCGCGCAGGGCTTGAGGTCTCTTGGAAGCCTGCGTGCATGCATGGACAGGCTCTCAGGCTCGCTGCTTGCGCTCACCTCGCCAGGCTGAAAAGCCCAGCGCAATGAGGAAGAAGATTCCCAGCAAAAGCACGATGGTAGGCGCAGGGGCGCTGTCGAGCAAGAAGCTCAGGTACACGCCCAGCAGTGCGGCTGCCACGGCGATGGCGCAGGCCAGCAACAGCATGCGGCCAAAGGTGCGCACCAGCAGCAAGGCGGTGGCGCCCGGCGCAATCAGTAGCGCAATGGCCAGCACCAGCCCCACGGCCTTGAGGCTGGCCACCACGGCCAGTGAGACGGCCATCAGCAGGCTGTAGTGCAGCAGCGTGCAACGCAGGCCCATGGTGTGCGCCTGCACTGGATCGAAGGCATGCAGCAGCAGGTCGCGCCATTTCAGTGCCATCCAAGCACTGATGCCCAGGGCAATAGCGGCCGCCTGCCACAGGTCGGCAGGCAGTACGCCCAGCGGGTCGCCAAACAGGATGTGCTCCAGGTGCACGTTGCTGCGCACCCAGCCGTGCAGCAGCAGGCCCAAAGCGAACAGGCCGGAGAACACCACGCCCATGACCGTGTCCTGCTTGATGCGGCTGTTGCGGTGTACGTAGCCCGTGGCGGAGGCGCAGAACAGCCCGGCGGCAAAGGCCCCGGCGGCCAGCGGCAGGCCCAATAGGTAGGCCAGCACCACGCCAGGGAAGACAGCGTGGGCGATGGCATCGCCCAGCAGCGCCCAGCCCTTGACGACCAGTAGGCAGGACAGCAGCGCCGTGGGCACGGCGACGATGGCCGCGATCAGCAGCGCCTGGCGCATGAAATCAAACTGCAGCGGCTGCAGCAACAGCTCCAGCGTCATGGCTGGCCCTCTTGCAGCGCGCCGGGCGGCGGGCCTTGTCTGCGCTGATGGGCGGCCAGCAGGCCGTGCTTGGGTGCAAAGACGAAGGCCAGCAGGAACAGTGCCGTTTGCAGCAGCACGATGACCGCGCCGGTGGCGCCGTCGAGGAAATAGCTGGCGTAGGCCCCGGCCAGGCTGCTGCCTGCGCCCAGCGCCACGGCGATGGCGATGACGCGGCCGAAGCGGTCGCTGAGCAGGTAGGCCGTGGCGCCGGGGGTGACGATCAGCGCGATCACCAGCAGCGCCCCCACGGCCTGCATGGCGGCCACGCTGCTGGCGGCCAGCAGCGCGAAGAACAGCAGCTTGAGCGGCCCCGGGCGCAGGCCCACGCTGCGCGCATGGCCCTCGTCGAAGAACAGCAGCATCCAGTCCTTCCACTTGAGCAGCAGCACCAGCAGCGTGACGCAGCCGATGAGCAGAATCTGCACGGTATCGCCCCAGGTGATGGCCAGCACATTGCCCAGCGCAATGCTTTGCAGATCCACGCGGCTGGGCCAGAGTGAGATCATGAACAGCCCCAGGCCGAAGAACAGTGTGAAGACCAGGCCGATGACCACGTCCTCCTTGAGGGCTGTGCGCTGGCGCAGCAGCACCATGGCGCCAGCGGCCAGCGCGCCGGAGAAGAACGCCCCCAGTGAAAAAGGCAGGCCCAGCAGATAGGCGCCGGCCACGCCGGGCACGATGGCGTGCGAAAGCGCGTCGCCGATCAGCGACCAGCCCTTGAGCATCAGAAAGCAGGACAAAAAGGCGCAGACCGCACCGATCAGCGTCGTGACCAGCATGGCGTTGCGCATATAGGCGTAGCCAAAGGGCTCGAGCAGCAGTGGCAGCAGACCGGCAGCGTCGCTCATGGCTGCGGCTCCTGGGCCTTGGCCTGGCTTTCTCCACCGGGCTGGGGCCTGCCGCGCACGCTGGAGCGGCCATCGAGCAGCACCAGCGGGCGCTCGTCATCGGTCATGATGCCGACCACGGCGCCTTTGCCGCTGCCGTGCGCCTGCGGCAGATCGAAATGGCGCAACAAGCCGCCAAAGGCACGCGCCAGGTTGTCATGGGTGAAAACCTCGGCCGTGGGGCCTGAGGCCAGCACCGTGCCTTTGACGAGCACGGTGCGGTCGCAGAACTCGGGCACGCTGCCCAGGTTGTGCGTGGACACCAGCATCACCCGGCCCTCGCGCTGCAGCGTGCGCAGCAGCGCGATGATGGCCTCTTCGGTTTTGACATCCACGCCGGTGAAGGGCTCGTCCAGCAGGATGACGCGCGCCTGCTGGGCCAGTGCCCTAGCCAGGAAGACGCGTTTTTTTTGCCCGCCGGAGAGCTCGCCGATCTGACGCTTGCGCTGCGCCAACAGATCCACGCGTGCAAGTGCCTCATGCACTGCAGCGCGATCGGCGGAGCTGGGGCGGCGCAAAAAGCCCATGTGGCCATAGCGGCCCATCATCACCACGTCCTCGACCAGCACCGGGAAGTTCCAATCCAGCTCCTCGCTTTGCGGCACGTAGGCAATGAGGTTGCGGCGCAGCGCCTGCTGCACCGGCATGCCCAGCACCCGCACCTGGCCTTGCGCCGGGCGCAGAAAGCCCATGATGGCCTTGAACAGCGTGGATTTGCCGCTGCCGTTCACGCCCACCAGCGCGGTGATGCTGCCGGTGGGGGTCTCGAAGCTGGCATCGTGCAGCGCTGTGGTGCCGTTGCGGTAGGTGATGCGCAGCCCATGCACGGCAATGCCGCTGTCAGGCGCGGCAGCGGCGGCCGGCGCAGCCGCTGCAACGGTTGCAACGGCTGCAGTCTCGGCGGCAGGCATGGGCTGGCGTTGCGTGCTCACGGCGTCAGGCCCTTGGCAATGGTTTCACTGGTCACGCGCAGCAGCTCCAGGTAAGTGGGCACCGGGCCGTCGGCCTCGGTCAGCGAGTCCACGTACAGCACGCCGCCGTAGTGGATGCCGGCCTCGCGCGCCACCTGCTGCGCAGGGGCTGGGGAGATGGTGCTCTCGCTGAAGATGGCAGGGATCTTGTGCTTGCGCACGGCGTCGATGACGCGGCGCACCTGCTGTGGCGTGCCCTGCTGATCGGCGTTGATGGGCCAAAGGTACAGCTCGCGCAGACCGAAATCGCGCGCCAGATAGCTGAACGCGCCTTCGCTGCTGACCAGCCAGCGGCGTTCTTGAGGCAGCTGCTCCAGCGTGCTGCGGATCGGGGCGATGGCCGCCTCGATGCGCTGTTTGTAGGCTTGGGCATTGGCCGTGTAAGTGGCGGCATGGGCCGGGTCGTGCTGCACCAGCGCATCGCGGATGTTGTCCACATAGACCATGGCTGCCGCTGGCGACATCCAGGCGTGCGGGTTGGGCTTGCCAGCGTACGGGCCCTGGGCGATGTCGATCGGCGTCACGCCCTTGGAGACGACGGCGCTGGGCACGCCATCGAGGCGCTGGTAGAAGCGCTCGAACCAGGACTCCAGGTTCAGCCCGTTCCACAGAATCAGCTGCGCGCCTTGGGCCCGCACCAGATCGCCCGGTGTGGGCTGATAACCGTGGATTTCCGCGCCTGGCTTGGTGATGGATTCGACCGTGGCCGCATCGCCAGCGACGTTGCGGGCCATGTCGGCAATGATGGTGAAGGTGGTGACGACCTTGAGCTTCTTGCCTGGCGTTGCCGCCGATTGCGCCAGCGCGACGCTGTTGGCGCACAGGCAGCTCAGCAACAGGGCAGCCAGCAGCCAGGGCATGCGGCGCAGGCGCTGCAACAGGCCATGCAGGCCACGGGGCAAGACAGGGAGAGCAAGGGGTTCAGACATGGGCAGCTCTTGAGAAAGGGGTGGACAAACAAGCGCACAACGGCGCTGTGCATGGCTGGCTTGTGGCTGGCTGTGGCACTGTATAGCCAGTGCTAATCCATTCTAATATAGCTGCCGCTATACCGCTTGAGGCTGCCGCGCGGCATGGGCAGCGGGCATGCAGAGGCGGCGAGGCAGGACATGGCCTGCCTCGCTTGCGCTCACGCCTTAAGGGTTGCTGCACTCAGGCACGGGCAGGCCCAGGGTTTCGGAGTAAAAGGCTTCGATGTCGGGCTCGAAGTCGTGGATCACCGGGTACCACGGTGTGGGCGCTTCCACGTCCAGCAGTGCGCCACTCTTGGGGCAGTAGTACTCGCGGATAACCTGCCAGCCCTGCGTGGGCGACATGAGCTTGGGGTAGAGCTCATCGAGTTTGTCTTGCGTGTCGCGCACGTAGACCACGGCGTGCAGCTTCCAGTTCTCCTTCCAGTCGCAGAACACGTGGCCGGCCTCGGATTTGATGACCCAACGATTGCTGCCTTTTTCCTGCACGACGTAGAGCTTGGGGCCCAGCGGCAGGATGATTTTGTCGTCCCAGTCCACCCGCTCCTGCAGGATGGAGATGTAGGTCTCAAAGCGCTCCGGGTCCTTGGGGGTGGACTGCATCTGGTGAAGGGTGTCGCGGTCGATGGTGCCGTCGATGAGGTCGGCAATTTTGGCGCGTTCGTATGCCATGTTGGTCTCCTGTCTTTTTCCAATTGATGGGGTTGGATGGGCTGCCGCCCTGAATGAGGGCAGCAGCGGCCTCTTGCGCATCGGGCGAGGCTTATTCCTCCACGAATTGCACGATGTGCACGTCCGGCAGTTCGGAGATGTCCATGTGGTGCGTGGAGCCGTAGTGCGGGATGCCAATATCCTCCTCGCGCAGCTGCCAGTCCTTGGGCAGGTCCCAGAACTTGCGGAACGACTCCTCAAAGCGCGGGCCGAGCTTGAAGGACGAGGCGTACATCTGCTGCACTTGCGTGCCCGCATCCTTGGCGAGGATTTTTTCGCGCTCGGTTTTCATCCACTCGCGCGTGGGCACGGCGCGCGCCAGGCGCTGCTTGAGGATGTCCTTGCGCTTGGCTTGGGTGGCTTTTTCGTCGCAGCTCCAGGTGCCGTCGGCGTTTTCCTTGGCGATCACGCCGTAGATGCTCTCGGCAAAGCGCGGCAGGATGTAGCCGCCCTCCAGATCGGCCACCACCGCCTGCGGGTCACGGTCCAGCGGGTCGCCAAAGCCTGGGCCGCCTTTCATGGTGTTCAGGTACAGGTCGTAGTCCTTGAACATGGCCTCGGTGGTGATGGCCTGCTTGTCGCGCTTGACCTTGGCGCCGGGGATGAGCTTTTCATAGCTGCGCTCGCCCGGATCGATGTCGCCGCCCAGCGGGATGGGCTTGCCATCGGCAATGATTTGCTTGAGACCGGTGTCATGCGCCTCGAAGCGGTAGCCCGACGCGGCCGGAAAGCCCCCCATCAGGCCCCAGTCGCTGCTCATGTTGCCATTGCCCATGAAGAACATCGTCCAGTCCTTGGCATTCCAGACCAGGCGCAGGCTCTCCCAGCCGCAACCACCGCGGTACTTGCCGGAACCACCCGACGAAGCCTTGATCTGGCGGCCCAGGTAGACCAGCGGCTCGGCCAGCTCCCAGATCTCCATGTCGCCCATATCGCCCTCGGGGTTCCAGATGGCAGCGGCGTGGCTCAGGCCATCGGCGTAGGCCGAGGCGCCAATGCCGTTGGCCGCGCACTCGAAGCTGTTGACGGCGTGGATTTCGTTGTACTGGTTGAAGCCCCCGCCCTGCAGCCAGTTGGAGGTGTTGGCGTTGCCGGCGTTGACTTCTTCCAGGTAGCCACGGCTGAAGTACGAACGCGACAGGCCGCGCCACAGCGAAGTCCAGGTCGAGACCAGGAAGTGCCAGGCATACGAGAACGCCACGCGCCGGTCATCGGGGTTCATCCAGGTGCCCTTGGGCAGACGGAACTCGGTGCCGTAGGCCGCGCCGTCGTTGATCATCTCTGACGGAATCAGCGTCTGCGTCATCATCACCCAGATGCCTGAGGTGAAGCTGACCTGATGGGCGTTGTAGGTGTGCCAGCCCCAGCGGCTGGAGCCTTCGAAGTCCAGCCTCCAAGTGCCATCGGCGCGGATGGTCATCTCCGAGGGCGAGTGCATGATGGTGTCGACCTTGGCGAAGTCCGAGGGCACGCGCACGTCTTCATGGTTGTAGGGCACGTCCACGAAGCCGACCTGGCGATAGGTGCCGGGCACCGTCATGGCCTTGATGCGGTTTTGCAGGCTGATGCGGCCATGCTCGACCGCCTCGTAGGCAAACTTCCAGTAGTTCTCGATGCCTTCCTGCTCGATCACCTCCTCGACCAGCTTGCGGATCATGTGGCAGCCGGCCACGCGGGTGCGCTCATCCAGCATCCAGTAGCGCGTGGTGCGCACCATCCGCTGGCTCTCGTGCAGCCAATCGCGGAACAGCTCGTCGTTGGCGCCGATCTTGCGGCAAGTGATCGAATAGCCGTCACCGAAGCGCTGCACCTGGCCGGTGGACATCGAGCCGGGCCCCACCGAACCCGTGTCGATCACGTGCGTCACGCCGCCGACCCAGCCCACCAGCTCGCCCTCCCAGAAGATGGGCACGATGGTGTGGATGTCGCAGGGGTGGACGTTGCCGATCAGCGAGTCGTTGTTGCAGAAGATGTCCTTGTCCTGGATGCCAGGGTTGGACTCCCAGTCGTTCTCGATCATGTACTTGATCGCCGCGCCCATGGTGCCCACGTGGATGATGATGCCCGTGGAGGTCAGCAGCGAATCGCCAGCGGCGTTGTAGAGCGTAAAGCACAGCTCGCCTTCCTGCTCCACGATGGGCGAAGCCGCAATCTTCTTGGCCGTCTCGCGCGCATCGACCACGCCAGCGCGCAGGCGCGAGAACAGCTTGTTGTAGAGGATGGGCTCCTTGTCGCGCAGGCTCATTTGCTCCAGCCCGGCGTAATGGCCGGTCTTGCGGGTGGCGGCCATGATGCGGTCGCGGTGCTGTTTGAGGGTTTCGCCGCCGCGCACGATGCCGCGCATCGCTTCATTGGGTTTGATCTTTGTCATGGTGAAAACTCCTTGTCGAATGCGGTCCAGATGCGGGTTCAGACTTCCTTGAGGTGGAACAGGCGGTGGCCGTCCAGCCAGGTCTCGAAGCCATCGGGCACCACGAAGGTGGTGGCGTCGGACTCGATCACCGCCGGGCCGGTGATGCGGTTGCCGGGCTTGAGCGATTCCATCTTGTAGAGCTGCGCATCCACCCACTTCTTCTTGCGATAGAACTTGCGCGTGCCCAGGTAGGCGCTCTTCTCGGGAATCTCGCTGCCCAGCTCCTCCTTGGGGATGCGCGGCTTGGGAATGGGCACGGTGCCGCGCATGATGGCGCCGGTGACCGAGTAGCCCAGCTCGGGCGAGCGCGCCGACTCCGAATACACGCGGCCATAGGTGTCGTTGAAGGCTTCCTCCAGCGCCAGCCAGTCGTTCTCGGTGGCGGCCTTCTTGATGGGCGACTCGATCTCCAGGTCGTTGAGCTGGCCGCGGTACTGCATGCGGTAGCCGGGCGTGAGCTCGACCTGATCGGGCGTGTAGCCGTTGAGCTTGAATTCTTCGAGCACGCGTTCGGTCAGCTCGGCCCAGGCATCCTGCAAGGTCTTGGCCGCTGCAATGCGCTCGGCCTCGCTGGCGTCGGTGGCCAGGTTGATGTCCAGGCTCTTGTCGTAGCGGTATTCAAAGTCCGCCGCCGCGCAGCCAAAGGCCGAGAATCCCGCCGCCCAGGCCGGCACGATCACATCCTCGAAGCCCAGTCCTTCGGTGTAGCCATAGGTGTGCACGGGGCCGGCGCCGCCGTAGGAGAAACACACGAAGCTGCCCGGGCTGTAGCCCTTGCCCGAGATCATCGAGCGCAGGTAATCACGCAGCTCCGCGTCGAGCAGCTCGATCACGCCGGCGGCCGCGTCCTCCACGCTCAGGCCCAGCGGGTCGGCCAGCTGCTTCTTGATGGCGTCATAGGCGCGCTGCTTGTCCAGCTTGAGCGCCCCGCCCAGGAAGTTGTCCGGGTTCAGATAGCCCAGCACCATGTGGCAGTCCGACACGGTGATGGTGTCGATGCCGCTGTCGGCCCAGCACACGCCCACTCGGTAGCCGGCCGAATCGGGCCCGAGCTTGATGGCCTTGGTGTAGGGATCGATGCGGATGAAGCTGCCCGCGCCCGCGCCCACCGAATCCATGGCCACCAGCGGCAGCGACAGCACCAGGCGCGCCATGTCCGGGTCGTTCTTGATGGTCATCTCGCCTTGCGTGATCAGCGCCACGTCGAACGAGGTGCCGCCAATGTCCGAGCAGGCGATGTTCTTGTAGCCCAGCACCTCGCCCAGGTACTTGGCGCCAATCACGCCGCCGATCGGGCCAGAGACGATGGTGCGCGCCAGCTCCTTGGCCTTCCAGGAAATCGTGCCGCCGTGCGTGGCCATGACGCGGAAGTCGAACTTCGAGCCCTTGTCCTTGAAGGCGGTGGTGATCTTGTTGAGCGTCTGGCGCGAAGGCTCGGCCGCGAACGCCTCCAGGATGGTGGTGTTGGTGCGGTGCGACTCCTTGCGCACCGGGTAGTAGTCGGTGGAGGCGAACACCGGAATGTTCTTGCCGCTTTTCTTCACCTCCTCCTGCACGATGTCGCGCACGCGCCGCTCGTGCGCGGGGTTCTTGTACGAGTGCAGCAGGCTGATGACGATGCCCTGCACCTCCTGCTCGATCAGCTCCTTGGCGGCCTTGCGGGCGCTGTCTTCATCGAGCGGGATCACCACCGTGCCGAACATGTCCACGCGCTCGACCACGCCGCGCGTCAGGCGCCGGGGCACCAGCGGCTCGTCGTAGTAGTGCGTGTTCAGGTGCAGCCTGTCCTCATAGGCAAAGCCCAGGTAGGCCTGCACGGCGCGGCCCATGCGGTGAAAGTCCTCACACCCCGCATTGACGATCAGCCCGGTCTTCAGCCCCTTGCGCTGCACCACGCGGTTGAGCATGGCCGTGCCTGAGTACACGCCTGTCTGCAACTGCGGCAGCGCATTCTCCAGCTGCATGCCCCACAGCCCCAGCGCGTCGATGCTGGACTCGATCAGCCCGCGCGCCTCGTTGTCCGGCGTGCTCTGGGCCTTGCCCACGACGAACTCGCCCTTGCTGTCGACGAAAAAGGTATCGGTCATGGTGCCGCCGGCGTCGATGCCCAGCACCTGCACCTGCCGTGATGGATTGGCGGTTTTGCTCATGTTGTCTCCTGATTGCGAAGTGGTGGAGCGCACCAGGCCCTGGCCTGGCGCCACCTGCCGCAGCCAGACAGGCCGCTGGCAGATCGTTGGCCGTTGGCGTGGCCCTCCTTGCGGAACGCACGGCGCCTGTGGCTGCGGTTGAACCTGCAAGCGCTGTGCCATCCGCTGCGCGGCTCAGGGAAAGTCCCAGGCCCTCCCAATGGCGGGCAGGGCGCGCAGATTGGCCTGAGGCGTGGCTGGGGATGTCTTGCTGTACGGATTTCGCCAGACAGCTGTCCGGTTTCCGGACACTTTCGGCAGCCGGGCCGGCGTCGGCTGACAGGTGAAAACCCCATTGCCCGCGCGCAGCCCGCTGGGCAGACTGATGGGCCAAGAGAGGCAAAGGCGGCCGCGGCAGGCCGCCAAAAAAGCCAGACACGGTGAGGGCGCACGCAGTCCATGCATCCGCTACAGCGGCCTGTGCGCTCAGATTCCAGCGCCAAAGCCGTGTTCTGAGCGGGAGAACCCTATGCACAACCCCCAGACCAGCGTGCGCTCGGCGTGGGAAGACTTCATGAGCGACGGCCCCATCAGCACGGCAGTGCGCCCCGTGGTGCTGGCGTCGTGGAGACGTTCGCGCGCACAGCAGGCTCCAGTGCAATCGGCCCGCACCCAGGTACTGGATCTGCAGGCCAGGCGCGCGCTTTCATTGCAAAGCGCGGAACTGCTGCGCGTGGCCGACCCGGTGCTCAAGCAAGCGCAGAAATGGCTGGCCAGCAGCCAGTCCATGCTCATCCTCTCTGACATGCAAGGGGCAGTGTTGCGCGCCACCGGTGACAGCCGAACCTTGCTGCAGGGGCAGGAGATCGGCCTGCAACAAGGCGGCTGCTGGCGTGAGCGCGACATCGGCACCAATGCCATCGGCACGGCGCTGGCCGTCAATGCGCCAGTGCGCATCCATGCCTTTGAGCACTTCTGCCAGCACGTGCAGCCTTGGAGTTGCGCCGCAGCGCCAGTGCGCGACCCCGATGGCGGGCGTTTGCTGGGCGTGGTCGATATCTCCAGCGCAGCCAGCTTCGCCAATGAGAACAGCCTGGCTTATGCCACCGTGCTGGCGCAGCAAATCCATGGCCAATTGCGCCAGCTGCGCCAAGAGCAGCACCAGTGCATCTTGCAGCACCTGCTCGATCAACTGATGCATTGGCAGGGCCGCGCCATCGTCGCGTTTGATCATCTGGGCCAGCTCATCCACAGCAATGCGCCTCATGCACTGCGCGACACGCCCATGCAAGCGCAGCTGGCCGCCGATGCCCAGGGGCGGCTGGCGCTGTTGGCGCGCACCCCGCCCGCGCAATGGCTGTTGGCATTGCACACACTCTGGCCCGAGGCGCATTGGCACATCGTGCACAGCGGGCATGAGCCCATTGGCGTCTGGGCTGCGCTGCCCCAGCGCCTGCGCCGCATCCAGCCGCCGGGCTTGCAGGAAGCTGCCGCGCCAGAGGCAGAGTCCGCCGCCGGCGCTGTTGCATTGCAGCCCAGCGTCGCAGCCCCTGCTGTGCGCTGCGCCCCAGCAATCTGGCAGCGCCCGCCAGCCTTCGATGCCCTGGTGGGCCACAGTGCAGCGCTGCGCCGCGCCATTGAGCAGGCCGTGCAAATCGCCCAGGCCGGCCTGCCGGTGCTGATCGAAGGCGAGACAGGCGCAGGAAAAGAGCTGTTTGCCCAGGCCATCCACGCCGCCAGCCGGGGCGAGCAGTCGCCCTTCGTGCCCGTCAACTGTGGCGGCTTGCCGCAGGAGCTGATCGGCAGCGAAATCTTTGGCTACGAGCGCGGCGCCTTCACCGGCGCTGCGCCCACGGGCCGCGCTGGCAAACTCGAAGCCGCCCATGGCGGCACGCTGTGCCTGGATGAAATCGGCGAAATGCCGCTGAACCTGCAACCCTACCTGCTGCGCGTGCTGGAGGATCGGCAAGTCTGGCGCATTGGCAGCCACAGCGGCCGCGCCGTGGACGTGCAACTCATTGCCATGACCAACCGCGACTTGGAGACGCAAATCCAGGCTGGACACTTCCGCCAGGATCTGTTCTACCGCATTGCCGTCACGCGCCTGCGCATTCCGCCTTTGCGCGAACGCGCCGAGGACATCCCCGCGCTGGTGGCCCATTTCGCACAACTTTGCGCCCAGAGAGCCAGGCGCGCCCTGCCGCAGTTCAAGCCTGCGGCTCTGCAGCAGCTACAGACTTGGAGCTGGCCCGGCAACATCCGCCAGCTGCGCAACACGGTGGAAAACCTGCTGCTTTGCAGCCCGCAGCAGGGCTGCAGCGGCTGGATCGACGCAGCCGATTTGCGCTGTGAGCCGGGGCTGGCGTCAGCCTGGCCCGCCCGTGCGGACGCGCAGGGCCAGGCCATACTCGGCGCACCCCATGGCGGCCCGGCCGCTGCGCCGCCAGACGATCTGCAAACTCTGGAGATACAGACCATGCAGCGCGTCATCGCCCAATGCCAAGGCAACCTCTCGGCTGCAGCGCGCCAGCTGGGCATTGCGCGCTCCACGCTCTACAGCCGTTTGCGCAAACTGCGCTGATCAGCCTGCACCAGCACCGTGAAAATAATCGTCGCTTTTTTAAAACAAATACTTGCACAACAAACTGAATTGCAATTCTAAAAATACAATCGGTGTCCGAACGTATCTAAGAGCCTGTTCAAAATCTTTGCACGGCGGTCAAGAGAGCGGATTTGGGCGCTCTGCTGCGCCCGCAAAGCCTCGCCATAGCCCCAGCTATGGCTGCGTTTTGCGCCTTGCAGCCCACCCCAAACCGCTTCTTGCCCACTCGCGCCGAGATTTTGAACAGGCTCTAAGGCACTGCACAACGTGCAGTGCCATCTGTTTGCAACTTGCATTTTTATGAGGAGAGCAGCCATGCCTTTTGCCGAGACATCAGAACCTACAGGGCAGCGGCCCATGCACTGGCACTGGGGCGCTGCCCTGGCCTTGCTGGGCGTGGCGGGCGCCGTGCAGGCACAAACTCCGCCGCTGAGCATTGATGAAACCTTTCGCAATGCAACAGCGCCCGACTGGAGTCTGCTGGGGCCTGTTGGAGGCACTGCGTCTGATCCTGCCGTGCTGACGGCCGCATCTGGCGGCATGGATGCGCCCGGCGAAGGCTGGTTGCGCCTGACCAAGGCGGCTGCGGCACAAGCAGGAACGGCGTTGTACAAACAAGCATTCAGCTCCAGCAAAGGCGTGGATGTGAGCTTTCAGTACGCCACCTGGGGCACGAACAGTGGCCGTGGCGGGGACGGCTTCACCTTCTACCTGATCGACGGCGCAGAGGCTGACCCGGTGGTTGGCGCTCGCGGCGGCAGCCTGGGCTATTCCTGGGGAAATTACGGGGCCGGGGTCAAAAGCGGTTACGTCGGCATTGGCTTTGACGAATACGGCAACTTCTCCCATCCCACATTCGGGGTTTGTGCGTTGGGGCCGAATGTGACGGCATGCGATCGTCTTCAGCATCGGGTTGCGGTGCGCGGCTCCGGGCACCTGCTGGGCTTTGCGCCTGGCGATGTGCAGAACAAGAGCACCGGCTTCAAGCTGCTGCACAACAAGATGCCGACGATGCCGCCGCCCGATACGACGATCTTCACGGGCAGCCGCGCTGACGCCAAAAATGTACGCATCGTCATCACGCCAGCCCCAGAGGTCAAGCTGACGGTCATCCTCGAAGGGCAGACCATTGTCGACCAACTGCCGCTGACCCAAGCCAATGGCGATCCCGTCGATGGCATGGCTGCTTTGCCAGCCACCTTCAAAATGGGCTTCAGCTCCAGCACTGGCGGGGCCATCAACCACCACGAAATCCGCAACCTGACGGTGCGCCAGGCGCAGCTGGAGGCCACGCCCGACAGCTACAGCACGCCTCACGGGCAAGCCCTGAACGTGGCCGCAGACGCCCCCAATGCCCTGGGCGCCAACGACTTGGGCATCATGCCTGGGGCCGTGTACTCGCTGCAGGGCCAGGCAACCGGTGGCACGGCCACCGTCAATGCCGATGGCAGCTTCCGCTTTGAGCCTGCGGCCGATTTTGTTGGCGAGGCCAGCTTCACCTACCAGGTCTGCAATCAGCCAGCCACCAACCCGGCCAACTGCAAGACGGCCTTGGCTACCGTCATCGTGGGCCCCAATGCACAGCCGGACGAAGCCACGACCACAGTGGGCCAGCCAGCCAATGGCGACCTGAAGGCCAACGATACGGCGCCAGCAGGTGCGACCTACAAGCTCAAGACCGCCCCGAACGCGGCGCAGGGCACGGCCACGGTCAATGCCGATGGCGCTTACACCTTCACGCCGGCGGCAGGCTTCTCTGGCGATGCCAGCTTCACCTACGAGGTGTGCACCGGCCCTGGCGGCACGGCACCCTGCGCCGAGGCCACGGTGACCGTCAAGGTCAATCCCAAGGCCACTGCCGACAGCTACAGCACGACGCTGAATACCGCGCTGCCCGCCGATGCATCGCGCAACCTGGGCGCCAACGACGACAAGCCGAACAACGCCAAGTTCTCGCTGGTGCCCGGCAGCGCCACGAACGGCACGGCTACGGTCGAGCCGGATGGCACATTCAGCTTTACGCCTGCGCAGGGTTTCGTCGGTGATGCCACCTTCAGCTACAAGGTCTGCAACGAGGCAGGCACGCATTGCAGCGCAGACACGACTGTGACGGTGAAAGTTGGCGCTGCAGCACCACAAGTGGCGGACGACAGTGCCACAACCACGGTGGGTCAGCCAGCCAACGGCGACTTGAAGGCCAACGATACGGTGCCGGCGGGCGCGACCTACAAGCTCAAGACCGCCCCGAACGCGGCGCAGGGCACGGCTACGGTCAATGCCGATGGCACCTACACCTTCACGCCAGCGGCAGGCTTCTCTGGCGATGCCAGCTTCATCTACGAAGTGTGCTCTGGCCCTGGCGGCACAGCGCCCTGTGCGCAGGCCACGGTGACCATCAAGGTCAATCCCAAGGCCACTGCCGACAGCTACAGCACGGCGCCGAACGCCGAGCTGCCCGCCGATGCATCGCGCAACCTGGGCGCCAACGACGATAAGCCGAACAACGCCAAGTTCTCGCTGGTGCCCGGCAGCGCCACGAACGGCACGGCCACCGTCAACCCGGATGGCACTTTCAGCTTCAAGCCGGATCAGGACTTCGTCGGTGATGCCACCTTCAGCTACAAGGTCTGCAACGAGGCGGGCACGCATTGCAGTGCAGACACGACCGTGACCATCAAGGTGTCAAGCGCCCCTGTCGCCCAGCCCGACGAGTTCACGGTGGCTCCGGGGCAGCCCATCCAGGGCGATGTCAAAGGCAATGATGTTGTTCCGGCCGGCGCTGTGTTCTCGCTGGTGCCCGGCACGCCCGTGCCTGACCCTGCAACCCAGGGCGCACTGGTCTTCAACAACGATGGCACCTTCACCTTCACGCCGGTGCAAGGTTTCACAGGCACGGTGGACTTCGAGTACCAGATGTGCGCTGGCCCGGGCGGCACTGCCCCCTGCGTGCGTGCCTCGGTGCGCTTGAATGTGCAGGCCATTGTGTTGCCTTCGACTGTGCCTGTGCCGGCACTCAACCTCTGGTCGCTGCTGGGCCTGAGCGCACTGCTGGGTGTGTTTGGCCTGCGCCGCCGCCAGCGCCAGTGATGGCGATGCAAGCCTGATCGGCGGCCGCGCCCTTGGTGGCGCGGCTCCGTCCAGACATGAAAAAAACCCGCCGGATTTTGCCGGCGGGTTTTTTTCATGCCTGCGTTGGCAGGCCCTGGAGAAGTTCAGTGCTGATGGCCGTGCGCGCCGTGTGCATGGCGGTGCTGAATTTCCTCTGGCGTGGCGGGGCGGATGGCCAGAATGCGCACCACGAAACGCACGTGCTGGCCGGCCAGCGGGTGGTTGCCGTCGAGCTGCACCTGCTGGCCCTTGATCTTTGCCACGCGCAGCAGCTGTGGCGCGCCATCGGGGCCGGGGCGCTGGACTTGGCCGCCGACTTTGGTGCCTGGCGGCAGTTCGGATTTGTCGATGGTGAGCACCAGGCTTTCGTCGCGCTGGCCAAAGCCGTCGTCAGGCGGCAGGTCGATGGTGGTGGCATGGCCTACGCTCTGGCCTTGCAGGGCGGCCTCGATCTTGGGCAGCAAGTTGTCGTAGCCGCCGTGCAGATAGGCGACTTCCTCGGCCTTGGTCTGCATGGGGCGGCCTTTGGCGTCGTCGATGCGGTAGCGGATGGTGACCACGGTGTTGGCTTCGACGCGGGGGGTATTGGTTGGGTTCGTCATGGTGCTGGTGGGTTGAAAGGGTTGGAAAGACAGAAGGATCGATTGTCGGGCCATTGATTGTGGCGCTGCCCCGCTGCCCGTTCAACGAGGGCGGGCAGGTTCAGCGGTAAGCCTCGCAGTCGGGCGCTGGCGTTTGCTGCAGCTGCCGGGCATAGGCATGGCCGGCGTAGTTGGCGGCGGCGATGATGCCGGGGGCCAGGCAGTCGCCGATGCGCTCGACGCTGGCAATGCCATGCTCGGCCCAGCTGTGGCTGGCCGCTTGCAGGGCCTGCCACAGGCCGTGGTTGGGCAGGCGGGCGGTGACGGGCACCAGGCAGGCGCAGGCGATGGGTTGCAGGCGGCCGCTGTAGACGCAGGCCAGTTCGAGCCGATCGCCCTGCCAGCCGGCCAGCTGGTGCAGCAAGGTGATGTGCACGCCCAGCTCCAGCAGGCGGCGGTGGATGCGCGGCTGCTCCAGCGTGTGTTCGCTCCAGGGCGCGACGATGGGCGCGGGGGTGACGAAGTGCACCTGCAGCCCGGCGCGCGCCAGCAGCTCGGCCAGCACGCTGGCCATGTAGTAGCGGTCGTCGTCGAACACGACCACGGGGCCTTGGGCTGGCGCGCCCTGGGCGTGGTTGGCGGCCAGGGCGGCATGCACGGCGGCCGCGCCCTGTTCGAGCAGGGCATCGACGCCTACTACGCGCGCGGCGTTGGCGCCGCCCAGAAAGGGCAGGGGCTGGCGATGCACGCGGCCCACGCCGTCGCAGCGCCAGTGCGCGCCGGTGGCGATGGCGACGTGGGCCATGCCAAAGGCGAGCACGTCCTGCGCGCTCAGCGGGCTGTCCAGGTACATCTGCACGTTGCTGGCCTGGCGCAGCTGGCCCAGGCGCCAGTCGCGCACGCGCGCCCAGGTGGCCAGGCCCGGCAGGCGCGCCTCCAGGCTGACGCGCCCGCCCCATTGCCGCGCGGCATCGGCGATGGTGACTTCGGCGCCGCGCTGCGCCAGGGCGCGCGCGGCCTCCAGCCCGGCGGGGCCGCCGCCGACGATGAGCACCGAGGCCGGGCGCGGCAGCGGGGCGATGATTTCCGGGTGCCAGCCTTTGCGCGCTTCTTCGCCGATGGTGGGGTTTTGCGTGCAGCGCATGGGCACGACGGTGTTGTCACCTGCAGTGCAAATGTTGCAGCCGATGCATTCGCGGATCTCGTCGATGCGGCCTTGCTCGATTTTTTGCGGCAGGAAGGGGTCGGCAATGGAGGGGCGGGCTGCGCCCACCAGGTCGAAGATGCCGCTGCGGATGGCGCGCACCATGGCATCGGGCGAGGTATAGCGGCCCACGCCGACCACGGGCTTGCGCGTGAGGGATTTGACGAAGGCGATGTAGGGCTCTTGAAAGCCTTCTTGCGCAAAGCGCGCGGTTTGACTGTCGTTGGCCCAGTTGGAGAGGTTGACGTCCCACAGGTCGGGCTCGTCGGCCAGCGCGGCGATGACGTCGCGGCCTTCGCCATCGTGGGTCAGGCCGTCCTGGCCCAGCAGTTCCTCGACGGCAAAGCGCACGGCCACGGCGCAGGTGTCGCCCACGGCCTCGCGGGTGTCGGCCAGCACTTCGCGGAACAGGCGCAGGCGATTTTCGAAACTGCCGCCGTATTCGTCGCTGCGCTGGTTGTAGCGCTTGAGCAAGAAGTGCTGCAGCAGCGTCATGTCGTGCCCGGCATAGACGTAGACGATGTCGAAGCCGGCGCGCTTGGCGCGCAGCGCGGCGTCGCGGTGCCATTGGCGGAAGGCGCGGATGTCGCTCTTGTCCATGGCGCGCGCCTGCACCGGGTCTTCGGTGTCCACCAGCATGTCGGCCGGGCCGTAGGGGGCGATGCGACTGAGGCGGTTGGCGGTGTGGATGCCGTTGTGCGCCAGTTGGATGGCCGCCAGGCTGCCGTGGGCGTGGATGGCCTCGGTCAGCGCCTGCAGGCGGCCGATGTCGCGTTCGTCCCACAGGCGCTGCTGGTTGGAGGGGGAGATGTCCGAGGAGGGGTGGATCTCGGTCTCCTGCGTGCTCACAACGCCCCAGCCGCCCTCGGCCTTGATCTGGCGCAGGCGTTGCTCGGCCGCAGGGTAGCGGTGCCCCATGCCGCTGCAATGCGGCACCTGGTAGAAGCGGTTGCGGGTGGTGACGGGGCCGATGCGTACAGGCTCGAAAAGAATGTCGTAGCGGGGGTCTCGCATGGGGCAAGTGGTGCGCTGTGGGTGTGTTCTTGATATTCTGGGGATGCCTCAGGCCACGGGCTGCAGCCTGCGCTCCAGGCGCCGCAGCAGCAATACCAGCACCAGCGTGAGCAGCAGGTAAATGCCCGCCAGCAGCAGCAGGGGCTCGTAGGTCAGCAGCGTGTTCTGGCGCACCATGTTGATGACGCCATAGGCATCGACCACGGTGATGGTGGCCACCAGCGGGGTGGACTTGAGCTGCAGCACGGTCTCGCCGGCCAGCGTGGGCAGGCTGCGCTGGATGGCGCGCGGCAGCCAGATGCGGCGCCAGACCTGCCAGCGCGTCATGCCGCAGGCCCAGCCGGCCTCCAGCTCGCCCCGGGGCACGCCGACAAAGGCGCCGCGCATGACCTCACCCACGTAGGCGGCGAAGGAGACGGTCAGTGCAAACAGCCCATAGGGCCAGGCCTGGCGCAGATAGGGCCACAGCGCCGAGCTGCGGATTTCCGGGATGAGCGGAAACAGCGAGCCCAGGCCGTAATAAACCAGCCACAGCTGCAGCAGCAGCGGCGTGCCGCGGATCACGGTGCAAAAGCTGCGCGCGGGCAGGCGCAGCCACCAGGGGCCGGCCGCCTGGGCAATGCCCAGCGGCAGCGCCAGGGCAAAGCCCAGCACCACGCTGCCGACCAGCATGGCCAGGCTCACGCCCACGCCGGCCAGCAGCGCCCGGGCGTACTGCGGCACCCAGGCCCATTGGCCTTGCCAGGCAATGGTCGCCAACGCCAGCAAGGCCAGGGCGGCCAGCACGCGCCGATGCGGTTGCCAGAAGGCGGCGGCCTGGCGCTGGGCGCTGTGTGCCGTGTGTTCAACCACGTGCGGCCTCCGGGCGCTGGCCGCGGCGCGCGCGGCGCTCCAGCGCGGCAAAGAGCTGGTTGGACAGCAAGGTGATGGCCAGGTAGAGCAGCCCGGCGGCGCAGAAGAACAGCAGGTAGGCCTTGGTCGTGCCGGCGGCCTGGCGCGTGGCCAGGGTCAGCTCGGTGAAGCCGGCCACGGCCAGCAGGGCCGTGTCCTTGGTGGCGATCAGCCACAGATTGGCCAGGCCGGGGATGGCAAAGGGCAGCATGCCCGGCAAGGTAATGCGCCACAGCGCCTGGCGCGCACTCATGCCAAAGGCCTGCGCGGCGTCGTGCTCGCCGGGCGCGATGGCCTGAATGGCGCCGCGGATGACCTCGGTGGCGTAGGCGCCCTGCACAATGGCAATGACGGCAATGCCGGCGACCAGGCCGCTGGCCTGCACGCGCCCCACGCCCATCAGCGCCAGCATGCGGTTGAGCAGATCGGTGCCCAGGTAGTAGAGGATCAGGATGAGGATCAGCTCGGGCATGCCGCGCACGATGGTGGTGTACGCCTCGGCCAGATCGCGCGCCACCGGCCCGCCGCGCAGCTTGGCCATGGCCCCGCCCACGCCCAGCAGCAGGCCCAGCGCATAGCCGCCGCCGGCGACGATGAGCGAATTGAGCAGGCCCTGCAGCAGCACCTTGCCCCAGCCGGGCGGGGCATAGGCCAGCAGCTGCCAGTCAACGCCGGGCAGGAGCGCAGAGAGAAAATCCATCGCCGTGCGCCAGGTGGCTACAGGTGGCTCATGGGCTTGCTGGCTCACTGTCCGTAGACGTCGTAGCTGAAGTATTTCTGCGCGATGCGCTGGTATTCGCCGCTGTCGCGCAGCGACTGGATGGCGGCGTTGAGCTGCTCGCGCAGCGCATCCTGGCCCTTGCGCAGGCCAATGCCCACGCCCTGGCCGAGCACGCCGGGGTCGGGCTCGGGGTTGCCGCGCGCCTCGCAGCAGGCCTTGCCGCCGTCGCTCTTGAGGAAGGTTTGCATGGCGTCGGTGTCGCCCATGGTGGCGTCCACTCGGCCGGAGACCAGGTCGCTGTTGGCCTCGTCCTGGTTCTGATAGACCTTGACGGTGGCGCCAGCGGGCGCGAAGTGCTTTTGCGCGTAGGCGGCATGGATGGTGGCCACCTGCACGCCGATGGTCTTGCCTTTGAAGCTGGCCGGGCTCTTGTCCACCGGCGCCTCCTTGGCCGAGACGATCAGCGGCGGCACGTCGTAGTACTTGTTGGAGAAGTCGATCTGCTTGCGGCGCTCCTCGGTGATGGACATCGAGGCCATGACCATGTCGATGTGGCCGCCGTTGAGCGAGGGGATCAGCCCGTCCCAGGCCACGGCCGTCACTTCGCAATCGAGCTTGGCGGCCTTGCACACGGCCTGGGCCAGATCGACCTCGAAGCCTTGCCACTGGCCCGAGGGCGAGGGGTAGTACATCGGCGGGTAGGGCTCGGCGGCCACGGCCACTTTCAGGGTCTTGGCCGCGGCGGCGCCGGGCAGGGCAAAGGCCAGGGCGCAGGCCAGCGAGGTCAGCAAGGGCTTCATCGGTGTTTCCTCCTCGTCGTGCGTGGGTCGGTGCGCAGGCCGCACGCCTGCCATGCGGCAGGTTCTTCTTTGCACAGGTTCTGACGTTGGGGCCCGCGCGCGTCTGGCGCAGTGTAGCCAGTTTCAACTGCGGCGGGCAGTCAGTAGAAACAGCGGGTAGTCACGCCCGTTACGGTGTGTCAGGCGGTGGATTTCTTCAAGCTGCACCTGCTCGAAACCGGCCTGCCGGGTCAGGGCCTGCAGGGCCTGGGGATCGAAGCCCAGGTGGTACACGCCCTTGGCGGCGTTGTCGCCGTGGAAGCTGCCGTCCTCGGCGTACAGGTCCACCAGCGCGATGCGCCCGCCAGGCCGCAGCGCCTGGGCGCAGCCCTGCAGCAGCGCGGCGGTGTCGGGCACGTGGTGCAAGGCCATGCAGCTGACGATGGCGTCGTAGTGGCCGGCCGGCAGGCCCTGCAGGCCGGCTTGCTGCACGGTGTCGATGTTGCTCACATTTTTTTCACGCAGCACGGCCAGCATGTTGGTCGAATGGTCCACAGCGGTGACCTGCGCCACGTGCGGCGCAATCGCCGTGGCCAGCAGGCCGGTGCCGGCGCCGAAGTCCAGCACCCGCTCGTGCGGCGCAAAGGGCACTTGCTGCAGCAGGCGCTGCGCAACGGTGGCCAGCTGCTGGGACATGGGGCGTTGATCCCAATCACGCGCGCTGGCGTCGAAGTGGCTGCTGTTGCCGGGCTGGCGGTGTGGCTCGTTCATGCGGTGCCTGTGCGGTGTGGGGATGCTGGGCCGGGACGCAGATAGCGCTGCAGGTAGCGCCCGGTGTGGCTGGCCGGGTTGGCGGCGATTTGCTCGGGCGTGCCGGTGGCCACGACCTGGCCGCCACCCTTGCCGCCCTCCGGGCCCATGTCGATGATCCAGTCGGCGGTCTTGATGACGTCCAGGTTGTGCTCGATGACCACAATGGTGTTGCCCGCATCGCGCAGCTGCTGCAGCACCTTGACCAGCAGCGCGATGTCGGCAAAGTGCAGCCCGGTGGTGGGCTCGTCCAGGATGTAGAGCGTGCGGCCGGTGTCGCGCTTGGACAGCTCCAGCGCCAGCTTGACGCGCTGGGCCTCGCCGCCCGAGAGCGTGGTAGCGCTCTGGCCCAGGCGGATGTAGGACAGGCCCACGTCCATCAGCGTCTGCAGCTTGCGCGCGATGGCTGGCACGTCCTGGAAGAAGGCCAGCGCGTCCTCGACCGTCATGTCCAGGATGTCGGCGATGTTGCGGCCCTTCCAGAGCACCTCCAGGGTTTCGCGGTTGTAGCGCCGGCCGTGGCAGACGTCGCAGGGCACGTACACGTCGGGCAGGAAGTGCATCTCCACCTTCACCACGCCATCGCCCTGGCAGGCCTCGCAGCGCCCGCCGGCCACGTTGAAGGAAAAGCGCCCCGGGCCGTAGCCGCGCTCCTTGGCGGTGGGCACCTCGGCCAACAGCTCGCGCACCGGCGTCATCAGCCCGGTGTAGGTGGCTGGGTTGCTGCGCGGCGTGCGGCCAATGGGTGCCTGATCGACGTTGATGACCTTGTCCAGCAGCTCCAGGCCCAGCAGATCCTCGTGCGCAGCCGGTTCGGTGTGGGCGCGGTGCAGGCGCTGGGCCACGGCGGCGTGCAGCGTGTCGTTGACCAGCGTGCTCTTGCCCGAGCCGGAGACGCCGGTGACGCAGGTCAGCAGGCCGATGGGGAAATCCACCGAGACCTGGCGCAGGTTGTTGCCGCACGCACCGACGATGCGCAGCGCCTGCCAGGCGCTGGCATTCGCGTTGGCGTTTGTGGCTGCGTTGGCGTTGGCCCCATCGCAGCCGGTCGGCGCGCCCGCCAGGGCCGGCGCATCGCCCTGGCCCTGCTGGCGCGCCCGCGCGCGGGGGAAGCCCTGGGCCGCATCCCCCGCCGGGGCGCTGGCGGCCGCGGCCTGGCTGGCTGCATCAAGGGGGCGGGGCGGCGTGCGCTGCGCCGGCACTTCGATGCGCAGCCGCCCGCTGAGGTATTGGCCGGTCAGCGAGTGGGGGTGTGCGGCGATCTCCTCGAAGCGGCCCTGGGCCACGACCTGGCCGCCGTGCACGCCGGCGCCCGGCCCCAGGTCGATGATCTGATCGGCCGCGCGCATCATGTCCTCGTCGTGCTCGACCACGATGACGCTGTTGCCGATGTCGCGCAGGTGCTGCAGCGTGGCGATCAGCCGGTCGTTGTCGCGCTGGTGCAGGCCAATGCTGGGCTCGTCGAGCACGTACATCACGCCCGTCAGGCCCGAGCCGATCTGGCTGGCCAGGCGAATGCGTTGGGCCTCGCCGCCGCTGAGCGTGTCGGCACTGCGCTCCAGGCTCAGGTAGTTCAGGCCCACGTCGTTGAGAAAGCGCAGCCGCAGCGCAATCTCGCGCACCACCTTGGCGGCAATCTCGGCCTTGGCGCCCTGCAGTTGCAATTGCTCAAACCATTGCTGCGCATCGGCCAGGGTGTCGCGCCCGATGTGGTGGATGGGGCGCGCTTGCGCGCCCTCGCCCAGCATCACGTGCAGCGCCTCGCGCCGCAGCCGCGCGCCGCCGCATTGCGCGCACAGCTGCGTGGTGCGGTATTTGGCCAGCTCATCACGCACCACGGTCGAATCGGTCTCGCGCCAGCGCCGCTCGATGTTGCGCAGCACGCCTTCGAAGGGGTGGCGGCGCAGCACCGGCTTGCCCTTGCCAGGGCCACTCTCGGCGATGTGGGTGAACTCGATCTCCTCCTGGCCCGAGCCGTACAGCACGATCTCGCGCAGGCGCTGTGGCAGCTGCTCGAACGGCGTGTTGTCGGCATCGAAGCCGTAATGCGCGCCCAGGCTCTTGAGCAGGCCGAAGTAGTAGCCGTTGCGCCTGTCCCAGCCCTTGATGGCGCCCGCGCCCAAGCTCAGCGTCGGGAAGGCGACGATGCGCGCCGGGTCAAACAGCTCCTGCTGGCCCAGGCCATCGCAGGCCGGGCAGGCGCCCATGGGCGAGTTGAAGGAAAACAGCCTCGGCTCCAGCTCGGCCAGGGTGTAGTCGCACTGCGGGCAGGCGAACTTGGCGCTGAAGCCGTGCTCTGCGCCGCTGTCCATCTCCAGCGCGATGACGCGGCCGCTGGCGTTGGCTCCGCCCAGGGCCAGCGCGGCCTCGAAGCTCTCGGCCAGGCGCTGGCGCATATCCGGGCGCACCTTCAGGCGATCGACCACCACGTCGATGTCGTGGCGGTCGTTTTTCTTCAGCTCGGGCAGCTCCTCGTCGGTGACGACCTGCCCATCGACGCGAAAGCGCACATAGCCGCGCGCCTGCATGGCCTCGAACAAATCGCTGAACTCGCCCTTGCGGCCGCGCGCCACCGGCGCCAGGATCATCAGCCGCGTGCCCTCGGGCAGGGCCAGCACGCCATCGACCATCTGGCTGATGGTCTGCGAGGCCAGCGCCACGCCGTGCTCCGGGCAATGCGGCGTGCCCGCGCGGGCGTACAGCAGGCGCAGATAGTCGTTGATCTCGGTGACCGTGCCGACGGTGGAGCGCGGGTTGTGGCTGGTGGCCTTTTGCTCGATGCTGATGGCTGGCGAGAGGCCTTCGATCAAATCCACGTCCGGCTTGTCCAGCCGGCCCAGGAACTGGCGCGCATAGGCCGAGAGGCTCTCCACATAGCGCCGCTGGCCCTCGGCATACAAGGTGTCAAAGGCCAGCGAGGACTTGCCGGAGCCGGACATGCCGGTGATCACCACCAGCTGATGGCGCGCAATGTCCAGGTCGATGTTCTTCAGATTGTGCGTGCGCGCACCACGAATGCTGATGACCCCCGCGCCAAGCCGCTGGCCCAGGTAGGCGCCCTGCGCGGCGCTGGCCGCATGGCCGTCATCGTGCGCCGCAGCAGGTACAGCAGCCGCAGCGGGGGAGGGATCGGGGCGAGTGGGCTTCATCCAGGCCAGGGGCAAGAAAAATGCAACCCGCGATCATAGCAAGCTGCGGCTGGCCGCCCAGGGCAGGGCGTTGGGCGCGGGCGGCTATAGCCAGCAGAAAAGGCGCTGCGATTCAGCCCCTTCCTATAGTTTTCCAACCTAGCGAGTCTGGAGCTTGCCAGTGAATATGCCGGTGCGCAGGTAGGGCGGCGAAATGGCGCAGTGCGCCCGCTTGGTGCGCCAATTCAAGCCAATTGTGTGGCGATTAATGCATTCTGCATTGCGCTTTGACAATGTTTGACATTAACCCGCTGTACCTGCTTGCAGCGGTGGGCTATAAAGCGTAACGAATCGCAGCATGGTGGTATTTCCTGCCAGTGAATCGCACAAGAGGCGACCCTCAACACAAGGGCCTCATGCCTGTCCTTCGTCGTGATCAAAAATCTTATCCCGAAACCTGAGCAGCATGCATTACATCTTTGGAAACCGTAGGCGCATTGCAATTGCCGTCATTCTTGGCGTAGGCATTGTCATCGCCTTGCTGGGCGCAGTCGATCGCGCCAGAAAAGCCCTGTCAGGCCAGCAAAGGCCGGTCGCAGTCAACCAAAGCCAGGTCATGAAGGAAATACGGGATTTGCAAAAAATCCTGAAAGAAAGTACGCCATTCGGTGAGGAAAATCACTCCGTGTCCATCAAGCTGTCCCAGAAAGGAGTGAACTACCGTGGCGACCTAGGCGGGGTCACCGTGGAAGTGCCTAAGAGATGGGCTTTTTTATTGTCCTACGACGATGCCAAGAATCCAAAAACACAGGAGCACATCATCAATGGATTCATATTGCGAACCAATTTTGAATATCTGGTCAGTGGGCAGGGCGATAGGATGAAGATTGGGGAATTCGAGGATGGGGCAACAATTTATGTATTTTCAGGAAGCCATTATCCAGATCGTCATCGCAAGATGAAGCGCCTTTCTTCTCCTTGTTTTACGGGGTTGGCTGAAAAAAAATTTCATTACAAGAAAAGTCCGAGTCGGGTGTTTAATTTGGAGTGGTGTTTCCCGGAGCAGGATCTTAGTGATGATTTTTCATATATGGATAATAAAAATTATTATTACAAGATGGAGGCGGGCGAAGGGATTTCCGATGTTGTGGAGTGCTTCAATAGCAATACAAGGCTTTCCTATTGTCGGCATCACTTGTATATGCCATCATCAGCGACGGCTGTTGAGGTTAGGTATCATAAGGTGCATTTGAAAGACTGGAGGCGAATCAAGGATAGAGTCCAAAGCATAATTTCTGATTTCTATGTTTTAAATTGATTTTGAAGGAAGTGAGATGGTAAAAAAGATAGATTTGCAAGAGCTTGCTCGGCTTCAGTCTTTGATTGATGCTGGTAGGATAGGGGACTTTTATAGTAGTCTTGTAGACAGGGGGTATAGCTATGCTGCTTGGGCGAAGGGGGTGGCTAATGGTGAAACTCTGGCGGGAATCAGTGCGCTAGATTACATGCATAATAGCGCGATGATGGGTGGGAATGGGACTGATTGTCGCAATCTTTCTGCTGCTGCTGTCTCGAGTATAAAAATCGGCATGGCGAAGGCATATTTGAAATCACTGGAAAACATTGCATCAATGAATCAGGAAGGTTTGGTGGACAGAGATGTCAATGCAGTAGAGGTCTGGCGTTTCCATGAAGATGTTTTTTTGAAGAATGGCTTATCCATTAATAACTGGACCTTGCATGTGCCTTTCAAGATATATGAGGAAATAAACGGTGAGGCTGCTCTCGAGAAATTCTGGGAAGTGATTCGATCGACGGGCGGAGATGGCTTGGATGCGACAGCCATCAATGCGCTTATCATGTTGGACATGTTTGGTTATGCATATGGATCAGATGATGTTGTGAAGCCAGAGCATAGAGCCATGGCAAAGGAGTGGCTTAACAACCTACCGCCGGTGCTGTCTGGTTTTTTCCCAATATATGAAAGAGCCGAGGCGGGTGCACTGACCCCGCAATTTATCCATGATTTGGCAACTGTGTCAAATCAATCGGAAGCCACGATTGAGATCGTCCAAAACATAGGCAAACTATTTGATAGGGTGGATAAGCCCATGGAGCCAGCCTACTTCGTTGGGATGGCTTTGACATCGTTAGCGAGGCAGGCGGTGTCTGCAACAGCGGGGGATGCTTTTCTGGATGAAATTACACGCATTACCCATCGGATTGGCAACGAGCAACATGCAAAAGGCTTTCTTGATGACATTTATAGGCTGGTCCACAAGACTGAGCCAGGGGAAGGTAATTTGTTTGAAATGAGCATGCAAATGCTGACAGACGAAAGGACGCAGGGCAAATTTGATGTATTCAATCTGAACTCTCAAGGGTCGGATCTGGAGGGCACGATCTCAACGGCCATGACCGACTCCGATAAAGGCCTAGCCTATCGTTACGCAATTTTGCGTGGCAATCCTTTTGTGATCCTCGGTGCAGATTACCACGCGCTCAACGATGGGGGGCAGCTGGATCTGTACGACGCGGCCACCGGTCAGGGCACCCTGACCCAGGGCTGGCTGAAGGACCGCGCGCGCTTTCTGGCCGCGCAATCGAGCAGGAATGGCGGCACCAACGACGCCGCCAGGCGCGAGCGTGATGTGGTGTTCGTCGATCTGCCCAGCAATGAGGAGATCAACACCCGGGTGCCAGGCATCGATACCGCGCGCTACGTCATCTTCGGCGGCGAGGAAAACAATCAAGGCGCGAGCACCCTCAAGGGCGGCGATTTCGAGGATCACCTCTACGGCGAAGGGGGCGCTGACACCTTGCAAGGCGGCAGCGGCAGCGACCATCTTGAAGGCGGCCAAGGCCACGACACCTACGTGCTCAGCAGCCAAGACTCGGGCGTGGACACGATAGTGGACGTCGATGGCGATGGGCACCTGGAAGTGGATGGCAGCGCAATTTCGGGTGTTTACAAGCGCCATCACAGCCAGAGCACGAGCTATTACAGCGCCGATGGCCGCACCCGTATCGACGTGTCGCCAAGCGGTGTGCACACCCAATCGCAAGGGCCAGGGGGGCAGGCAGGCGCAGCCGGGCGACACACGCTGGGGGTGTACCGGCTCGATGGCACGCAGTGGCGGCAACTGGCCCATGTGCTCGATTGGAAGGGCCAGGGCCTGGGGCTGCAGCTGAGCGACGAGCTGGGCGAGCCCGAGCGCCATGTGGTGACGCTGGGTGGAGACCGTTACTACGACACATTTGAGGCGGCAGACCGGCCAGTGCAGATCAGCACTGGCGACAAGCGGGACTATGTCAACGGCAGCGCCTTTTCAGACCACATCAGCCTGGGCGAGAGCCACGACA